>JANYIG010000239.1 GCA_025358765.1 Candidatus Kapaibacterium sp. | reverse complement strand
TTGAAGTTTAGATAAATTCCTGAAAACCGCATCAAACCTTACGCGCAAGAACCCCACTCAATCTCCCCTTATAAGGGGAGAAGCAAGACGCAACACGTCTTCGTGGCGGCTTGCAGAGGGGTGATGCGCTTGAGGGTAGTCAAGGTTATCTAAACTTAAAACGGTGTGTTGCCCTAAAAAAGTGAAGCGAAAAAGTTGTAGATTTGTAAAAATATTGTTCACGATTGTTGAATTACTATTATGAGCCTCCAAGAAATCCTGAGCGATATTCATGCGCTCGAAGAAGACCTGTTGCGCTTTGAGCGCCTCTACGGTGTACGTTCCGATTTGTGGCATAGCGTCTATGCTTCCGGCGAAGAACCTTCAGATGATGCTTGGATCCTCGATTTTGCAGAGTGGGCAAGCGTCTATCGTTTGTGGTTAGAGCGTCAAGCGCAATATCGTACGGAAGTACAACGTACGCATCGGAGCGGTTCGCTCTACAGCCTCATTCGCAAGGCAGTTTAACATGAACTCACCCTATTCCCGTGCTTTTCGTACGCCCGAAGATTACGAGCTTTTTCTTTACATGCTTGCCGAGCAGTTCCCAGTAATTAAACAATCAACGCTGGTTTTTGTGCGACGCGGAGCCACACTTGCCCGTGTGAGCGGCACGGTAACATTAATGAACAGTATTCGGATAGAAGTCTTGGAGCGCCTGGTGTTCGACCGCCTACCGCTTCGTATTGATGGGTACGGTTACGAGGTGTGGCACGGCGAAGAGAAATTGTATTGGTACGATTCTCAGCCGCATCCCAACGAATCACAGTTACAAAGTACCCACCCGCATCATAAGCATATTCCGCCTGACATTAAGCACCACCGTATTCCCACGCCCCATTTATCATTTGATGTACCGAATCTGCCGTTTTTAATCGAAGAAATTCTATCGTTGAGTTTATACTCGTAGCAGCCTCATAGGGATGCTTTCAAATGAAATCAAGATTGGAAGTGAACATTGTTTTCAGAACATTGTTCTTAGTGGCTTCCGCCGCCTATCACGGGCGATGCGTCGCTTTTCACTTCCTTCACGAGCAACCACAGAACGGCGGAAATCGCCAAACAGATGCCACAAAACAGAAAAATAAAGTTTTTGTCCGGCGCAGATTGGATGAACCGTCCAACAAATAGGCTGGAGACAAGTTGTGGCAACACGACCGATAGATTAAATATACCCATAAATAAACCCATTTTACTTTTATTCACTTTTTCAGTCATCACGGCAAACGGCAGGCTCACAACCGCGCCCCAACCAATGCCGACAATAATCATCAGGCTGTAGAGCGCAATGGGGCTGCTCCCGAAACCAACGATGGCAAAATAACCCGCCGCCATAATTGCTAAACACATCACGTGCGTCCGCACACGACCAATCTTTTTCGCAAGCGGTTCCAACACAGATGCCGGAAGGATGAATGCAATGGTGTTCAGCACCGCAAACGCAATCGCAATCACTTGCCCGATGCCCGTATCGTCTAAACCGACCATTTTATCCTTGATGTAGGCAAAAATATAGACAAACATCGTCTGTACGCCAAGCCACGAGAACGCATGAGCAACGTAGATGCGGAGCAGTTGGGGAACATCGGTTTGTTTGAAATCATTGGACAGTTCATCGCTTGTTGCCTTGAGTTCACGCGGTTCGCTGATGAAGAACGGTGGAATTACCGCCAACAAAAATACGATGCCAATTCCCGCATAAATAAGCGTATAATTGCCCCAAATAGCGCTAATGAGGTACGCCATTACGCCAAACATGCCCGAAATAGTCTGCATCCACGTGTAGCCTTTGGTGCGTTGTTCGCCTTCCGGCGTAACGTCAGCAATGATGCTGCGAGTAGGATTAAAACTGACATTGATGGACAAATCTAACAACAACGCCACACCAATAGCGACCGCCAAAAGGCTTGCCAAACCAAGCGTGTGGGCGATTTTGTCCACATTCGGCATAGCAGCCACCATTAAGGCTGCGAGTGTACCGCCAATCAGAATAAACGGCTTCCGGCGACCACCCCAAAACCACGTTTTATCGCTTATAAAACCAATAATCATTTGTCCCAAGATGCCTGCAAGTGGTCCCGAAGCCCAAACAAAACCCACTTCATCAATATTCAAGCCGTATTTTGTGCTTAAAATCCAACTGAGCGCGGAAATTTGGATGCAGAGCGCAAAACCCATTGCAGTTGCGGGCAGGCTCAAGAGTATGTAAAAACTATTGGCAAGTCGTCGTTGGAAATCAAGCATGAATCGTGAAATGATGAGAGTTGGAAGGAATAGTTAGCCGAAAAATTGTTGTTCGTTTGTGTTTTAATAATGCGATGTTTTAGTACCGAACGGATTTGAGCGCAGAGGCTGACGGAAACCGTCAAGAGAGCGCAGAGAATGCAAAGAGAAGGCTACATGTTATTTTCAAACTCTCCCCACGGGTACGTGGCTCCCTGACTCTGCGCTCATTGTACCGCAAAGCGTTCGGTACTGAAAATGCGATGTATAAACTTTGTCGTCCATCTATCGAGAATACACCTTGAGTTTGTTTAAACAATGATTGCTGCGGCAAAGGTTCTAACGAGAGGAATGCTAAAACGGTGGCAATAGTCGTGGAAGGTGAAGAAGAAGATGTTGGAATAATCCGTGTTTGAGCGATGACATCGTACATACAGCCTATCATTACTGCTATACACAGCACGAATACTCGTATTATGAATGCGATGATGGCGACATCAAGGCAAGAAGTCACGGCATGCTGTCTGTTCGTGATTCTTTCGCTCGCCATAATAGTGTGTCGTTTATGAAGTGGCTCTTGTGATAGAGGTGTGAAAATACGCATTTGCCGCTATTTCACCAAGCCGAAGTACGAGTGCAGCATGGATTTTTAAGCTCTGAGCGCCTGTTTATAGGTTTCGAGCGCCCTTTGCCGCGCAAACGTATGGTCAACAATTGGCGCGGGGTACGTGAGTGTATTTAACTCCGATATCCAACGTTTGATGTATTCATATTTCGCGTCGAATTTTTCGGTTTGCGTTGTAGGATTAAAAATGCGGAAATACGGCACCGCATCGCAACCTGTGGAAGCCGCCCACTGCCAACCGCCGTTGTTGGCGGCAAGGTCGAAATCGAGCAACTTTTTTGCAAAATATCGTTCGCCGCGTCGCCAATCGAGGAGTAAATGTTTCGTGAGGAAACTTGCCGTAATCATCCGAACACGGTTGTGCATATAGCCTGTGGCGTTCAACTCACGCATCCCTGCATCCACAATTGGATAACCAGTTTGACCTTCGCACCAACGTTCAAAGTCTGCATCCGCCTCTGTGCCTTGCCGCCACGGAATGCGGTCGTACTCAGGTTTGAACGACGTGGTTTCGATGCGCGGAAAATGCCACAGAATCTGCTGGTAAAAATCGCGCCAAATTAGCTCGTTCAGCCATGTTTCGTTGGCGGCAAGCGCCGTGCGAACAAGCTCACGAACGCTCACCGTGCCAAACCGCAAGTGTACGGAAAGCCGTGTTGTGCCTTCTGTGGCAGGAAAATCACGGGTTTTGTCGTAGTTCCGAACAATATCCTCGCGCAGGTGTTTAGTTGGAAACGGCTGCCCAACAGCCACAAAACCCATGGCAGCTAAACTCGGGATTGGTAAAGGATCAGAGCGCCAGAAAGCGCTCTGATAGGCGCTTGTGGGATACGATTTTGTGTAATATTCCGTCAGTTGCGCTTTCCACTTGCGGCTATAAGGCGTGAACACGGTGTACGGGCGATTCTCGCCCGTGAGAACTTCGTCTTTCTCGAAAATGACGGTATCTTTGAACGTGTGAAATTGTGCAGAACTCTTGTTCAGCAGAGCTTTTACGGCAGCATCGCGCTTGGTGGCATAAGGTTCGTAGTCATGGTTGGTAAACACCTCTGTGATAGTAAATTCCGATGAAAGCTGCGCCCAGACTTCAATTGGTACTCCGTAGCGCACCACAAGCGTTGAGCCGATTTTTACCAATTCCGTTTGTATTTCCTCAACTGCGGTATGAATGAACTCTACGCGGCGATCATATTTGTCGTCTAAATCATCCAAAATCGTACGATCGAAGATAAACACAGGCACAACCCTTAAGCTTTGTTCCTGAGCAGTTTTGAGTGCATGATGCAAAGCCGCATTGTCATGCAAACGCAAGTCGCGGCGGAACCAAAAAACAATGATTGGAGTCGTTGTCGGAGTCAGTTTAGAAACATTCATCGAGCGTTATTTTTGTACATAAGGGAATGCCTTGTCTTTGGCATTTTTTTTTTCTAAGTTACGAACAGCGGCGCATAGTTCTTTTCTTTTGTACGCTTCTGGGGAGCCGTTATCACAGGGCGTTGGGTGCATTCATTCTCATTCATTGGGAGGGAGTTGTGTATGATGACCGTTCAAACACTGAAAGAGTGGGCAGAATCCCACATTGACGTTTGTTTAGATTTGGTACGCATCTACATCGGCATCGGTTTGGTGATCAAATCAATCGGATTCATCGGCGATAAAGAATATGTGATGAATCTCATTGCTGCGTCTGGCGATGTATGGTTTGGTCCGGCTTTAGTCGTGCATTACGTGATTTTAGCACATCTTGCCGGCGGTTTGATGCTCGTGGTCGGGATTGGAACCCGCATTGCCGCGTTGGTACAAATACCCGTTCTCCTTGGTGCCGTGTTTTATGTGAATCTGCCCCGTTTTGGGATGCCCGAATTTCGCCAGAACTTTGAATTTTCTGCGTTAGTGTTGATTTTGCTCTGCATGTTTGCCGTGTTTGGTGCGGGGCGCTGGTCTGTTGATCATTATGTGTTCAAACGCGCTGCCGTGGATCCTCGTCACGCTTGAAAAAAAATATAATAACGCCTTATTTTAACGCCTTGTGGGTGAGTCACAAAGACCATCGTAGGGCGTTTTTGTTTGTTATTTCTCAAAGAGCCGCTTAAATTCTTCCAGTTCAGATTTTGAGACGGCGGAGGGTTTCTCCTCGCCGCCATGTTTTTTGCGATAAAATTCTTCGGAATCTTTGTCTAAATAGGGCTTGTCAAGTTGGCGCAGGAACTCATCGGCAGACATTGTTGAGCAACCAGAACGGCGGGCGTAATTGTGAACTTCGGTGTCGGAAGAAATAATAATACATTGTCGTGGTTGCGGGTCTGCGTCAATACGCTGTTTGATGATAATGTCTGCCGGAATGCCGCGAGGAGACTCGTAGATGGCGATATTGCGATACGGTGCGCGAACGCGCGTGTTGGTTCCATCGAACACAATCGTAAAAAAAAATGCTGGGTAGCGCTGCGCCAGCCGTGCAACAGCGTTCACAAGCCCCTGTCGTGCCTCGCCGAGCATCGTGCGAGTGATAAGTGTACGCCACACGGGGTGTTTGTGGATGACATTATGAGCATCAAGGATGTAATGGTTCATGGCGGTTGGAACACAATCAACTTCGGAAACAAGCAAAAAACAAAGTTACGGATGCCGTTTGAATAAACGAACATTCTCGGCGGATGTTGTTCGATGTGCGCTTCACCTTGCTTCATCCCAAAAATCTACCAATTCTCCGGCTTATGTTCACGGGTCATCAGTTCGTGCATGGCAAGCTGGGCGGGCTTTTGCTCGAACAGCACTTGAAACACTTTTTCGACAATCGGCATTTCTACCCCGTGTTTGCGGGCAAGCTCACGGACGGATTCGGTAGAACTGATACCTTCGGCGACTTGATGCGTACCGCCAATAATTTCTGCAAGGGTTATCCCGCGACCAATTTTCTCGCCGACACCACGATTTCGTGAATGGCGGCTGGAACACGTCACAATTAAATCTCCAAGCCCTGACAAACCCGAAAATGTTCGCGCATCGGCTCCCATAGCTACGCCGAGCCGCGTAATTTCCGCCAAGCCCCGTGTAATCAGGGCAGCTTTGGTGTTATCGCCCATGCCGAGACCATCCACAATGCCGGCGGCGATTGCCATCACATTTTTTACCGCGCCGCCAAGCTCAGCCCCAATCAGGTCACTGGAGTAATACACGCGAAAAGTTGGACGCGAGAAGGTTTTTTGCACAATTTTCGCCACACCTTCATCAAGCGAGGCTGCAACAACCGTCGTGGGCAGTGCTCGCGCCACTTCTTCCGCATGGCTCGGACCCGTTAAGTCTGCAAAGCGCTTCATATCTACGTTTGCCACATCCCGCAAAACCTCCGACACACGCAGCAGTGTTCCCCGCTCCACACCTTTGCACACGCTAACAACGATTTTGTCATGCACCCTAAAATCGTATGTCCGAAATGCCGCACGAATGAATTGCGTCGGCACGGCAATAACCACAAGCTCTGCAAGTAGGATGTCCTCAGGCTTGTGAGTGATGTGAATGTCGTCAGGAATAGTGATGCCCGGCAAATAATGAGGGTTTGTGCGGGTTTGCAACATCGTAAGCACCGTGCTTTGTTCGCGTGCCCAAAGCGTGACGTTGTGCTTATTGGCGGATAACATAAGAGCCAGTGCTGTTCCCCAGCCACCGGCTCCAATAATTGAAACGTTCATACTGTCGTAGAAGTTCGATGATTATTTGCGTCCAAAGATCTGTAATTTTGGAAACTTACTTTCAGTGCCTTTCATCAAGCGTTGAATGTTCACGCGGTGCGTGTACAGAACGAGCAAACTTAATCCCACCAAAAACCATATTACGGTGTGGTAGCCTTCGATGTTTACGCCAAAGATGTTGTAGCGAGCAATCATTGTGGTCGGAAGCGCCAGCGCTGCAACAATGGATCCAAGCGAGATGTAGCCCGAAAATGCGACAGTAAGAAGAAAAAGACCAGCAATGACCGCCACCTCAACGGGCGCAATGCCAATAAGAATTCCTGCCGCCGTGTTGATCCCTTTGCCGCCTTTGAAGCCTACAAATGCCGAAAAAATATGCCCCAAAACAGCCGTTACGCCACAAATAATCCGTACAAGCGTCATATCCTCAAACGGTGTACTGTTTGGGAATGGGATTTCTTCGCCGTGAAAAAGGTATGCGACAATCGTTACCGCGACCACACCCTTCAGAGTATCTACGATTTGAACGAGAATACCCCATTTTGCACCAAGAACGCGAAAAGCGTTGGTACTACCCATATTCCCGCTTCCTTTTTCACGAATATCGAAGCCAAAAAACCTCTTGCTCACAATAACAGCCGTCGGAATAGAGCCAACTAAATAGCTCAGTATCGTGACGACCACAAGGCGGACTATAGGATCCATAACGTTTTTCTGAAAAATTGAGAAGTGAAATATCAACGGAAAATATAATAATCTGCTGCTATAATCCTCGTGTGTAGCAAACACCCTTCATTAAACTTAGCAGATTTCCGTGTAAAAATCAACAAATCTTCTGCATTTCACACAAAAATATCGCTCAGAGCGAATTTCTTAAATCTGCCGAAATGTTAGAAATGTTGGAAAACGGCGAGTCCATGCCTAAATTGTGGTGGTGTTCGTTAATTTGAGCGAAAATTTGATACGCAGATTTTTATGGTCAAAAAACTATTTGGATGGCTTCTACGCATTGTAGTGACTGCCTTTGCTGCTTCCATTCTTGTGGTGGTAGCGTATAAATTTTTGCCGCCACCCGTAACGCCGCTTATGCTGCAACGTTTGGTGGAAGGCGTATTTGCAGGCAAGCCAGTGGGTATAACGAAAGATTGGGTTTCCTACGACGAAATTTCGCCGAACTTTTTTCGTGCCGTAATTGCCTCCGAGGACGGACGATTCCTTGAGCATGGTGGTATTGACTGGCAGGCGGTGGACGAAGCACGCAATCGCAACGAGCGCAACGCAGCCCGTGCCGCCAAACGCGTTGGGAAGTCCCGTCCGCCCAAAATCTACGGCGCAAGCACCATCACGATGCAAACGGCTAAAAACGCCTTTTTGCCACCCGCTCGGAATTACGTTCGCAAGGCATTCGAGGTGTATTTTACCTATTTGATTGAGTTTGTGTGGGGCAAAAAGCGGATTCTGGAAGTGTATGCAAACATCATCGAAATGGGTAATGGTGTGTACGGCGTGGAGGCGGCTTCTGAGGCGTATTTCGGGAAATCGGCATCAAAACTCAGCCAATATGAGGCGGCAATGCTCGCAGCAATTTTGCCCGACCCGCGCCGCCGTTCACCCACAAAACCAAGCGTATATTTGCAAGGTCGTGCGACTGCTATTCAAGCACAGATGGGTGGTATAGCGCTACCGCAGTGATGAAGAATTGACAGATGGCGAAAGATTAATAATGAACCAATGGCTACGTAACGAATGACCAAAAATATTGATACAAGCGGTATAGCAGGACACCCGAAAGGCTTAACAACGCTCTTTTTCACTGAACTCTGGGAGCGGTTTAGCTATTATGGAATGCGGGCTATTCTTATTCTGTATATGGTTGCACCGCCCACGGCGGGCGGGCTGGGGTTTGACATAAAAACTGCCGCTTCCGTTTACGGAACCTATACGATGTCTGTGTATTTGATGGCGCTTCCGGGCGGCTATATTGCCGACCGTTTTTTGGGAACGAGGATTGCTGTACTTATTGGTGCTGTCGTTATTGCAATAGGACACGTTCTTTTAGCAATCAGTTCATTGTGGCTTTTTTATGGCGGATTGGTGATGATAACAGTGGGAACAGGTCTGCTGAAGCCCAATATCAGTGCGCTTGTGGGCAGTTTATACTGCGAGAACGATACACGGCGCGATGCAGGGTTTTCCATTTTTTTTATGGGGATCAATGCTGGTGCGGCATTGGCTCCGATTATCTGTGGATTTTTGGCGCAAAGTGATGACTTCAAAGATGTTTTGGCGCAAGCAGGGTTCAACCCGCACGGAAGCTGGCATTGGGGCTTTGGCGCAGCAGGTGTGGGCATGGTGCTTGGATTGGCGCAATTCCTCTGGCATTACAAGCGGTTTTCACATATAGGAGATAAAGTTTACGGTTTAGGTGATTCAACATTAAACAACCAGCTCAATAATTCTAATCATAATATATCCCAACGACTAACACCTGACGAATGGCGGCGCATCAGCGTTGTGTTCATTTTGTTTGCGTTTACAGTGGTTTTCGGCGTGGTGTCGGAGCAGGCAGGATCGAGTTTGAGCCTGTTTGCAGACCGCCTGACACGCACAGAGATTTGGGGTTGGAAGTTCCCGTCCAGTTGGTTCCAATCCGTCGTGCCACTATATGTGATTCTGCTTTCGCCGATTATTTCTCTGTTGTGGGGGCGCATGGGTACAAGGCAGCCTTCCAGCCCCGCAAAATTCAGTTTGAGCTTGTTGTTTGTAGGATTGGCATATATGCTTATGGTTCCGGCATCGTTGGCTGCTGGAAGCGGTGATGTAAGCTCATTCTGGCTGTTGGGAGTGTTCTTTTTGCAAGAAATTGGTGCCGTGCTGCTCAATCCCACGGGATTGAGTGTGGTCACGAAACTTGCTCCTTTGCGGCTTGCGGGGGTCATGATGGGCGTGTGGTTTTTGGCAAGTGCTGTTGCAAGCCGCATTGCTGGCTATCTGGCAGGCTTTTTCGATGAGAAAAATACGCTTTTTCTGGCACAATATTTCGGAACATTGGCAGTGGTCATGCTTGCAGCTGCAGGTGTTTTGGCTTTACTCACGCCCGCAATTCGTCGCCTGATGGGCGGTGTACGGTAAGCGGTGTACGGTACGTTGTGGAATAATTTCAGAGAAAAAACCGATACTAACGAAGAACATTTTCCTTACTCATCAACATACATATATGAAACTTAGACCATTTGGGAATACTGGCTTGCAGACGGCACCACTTGGATTTGGTGCAGGTCATATTGGCGGTACAAATTTGACGGAGGACGAGGTGGGGACGATTCTCAACCGTGCGGTGGATTATGGCGTGAACCTGATAGACACGGCGCGAGGCTACGGCATGTCCGAAGAGCGCATTGGGCGGCATTTGTCGTGGCGGCGCAAAGACTATATTCTCGTCTCGAAATGTGGTTATGGCGTGCCGGGCGTGGAGGATTGGACACCGCAATGCATCTATGCTGGTGTAGAAATCGCACTACGACTGATGCGAACGGATTATGTGGATGTGATGATGTTTCACTCCTGTCCAAAGGAAACATTAAAACGACCGGGCGTTATCGAAGCGCTGGAACACTGTATTCAAGACGGGAAAGTCCGTTTTGCGGGCTATTCAGGCGAGAACGAGGATTTGGACTATGCTATTTCAACAACCAAATTTGCCGTCGTAGAGACATCCGTGAATATTTTCGACCAACGCAGCCTCCTAAGCAGTTTGCCCGAAGCACAAAAGCACGGCATTGGCATAATTGCCAAACGTCCGCTTGCGAATGTGCCATGGAAATACGCTGAGCGCCCTGTCGGCGCGTATTGCGAACCATATTGGGAGCGCATGAAGGCGATGAAGATTGACGCACTTATTAAGGAAAGCGGCTTGTCGTGGAATGAAGTTGCATTGCGCTTTGCGTGTTATGCAGATGGTGTGAATTCTGCGATTGCTGGCACGGGAAACATAGAGAATCTGCATCGCAATATTGACATCGCCAACGATGGTGCGTTGCCTGAAAACCTTGTTGCAGCTTTGCATGAAGCATATATGAACCATGATGACAACTGGCGCGGACAAGTGTAAGCAGAAAATGAAAACATACAAAAATAAAAGCCCGATGAAGCGCATCAATGCGTACCCATCGGGCTTTTGTCTTTATACCTTCGAGGCTTTGCCGTTAGTCAATCATAATAATCAGATATTTCGATGCTTGCCAGAATTTTTTCGGGTCGGTAATCGTGATTTTGCGTTTGTCGTCGGAGATTTTCAGCAAATTGGAATTGTGAGCAGAAATCATTTCGCTGAATTTTTCTGGCAGAGTAATTTCATTTTGGCGCACGATATTGACTGCTGTAAAGAGCTTTGTATCAAGGTTTTCTTTCGGAACACGCTTGCCGCCAAAAAAGAGGACGGCACCACGTTTTTCGATAATGTTGTTATCCGTGAGGTAACTGCTTGTGCCGACGATGTAATAGCCGGTATTCGTTTCTTCGGTAAGCGTTGTTACTTTTTCCGTCAGCTCCGTTTTTTCCTCAGTGAGTGTTGCCACCTTACCTGTGAGTTCTGTTACTTTTTCATTGAGTGCCATCATTTCGGTTTTTTGGTTTTGAACGATGGTGTTCAAATCACCGACCATCTTTTCATAGCTGGCAATTTGCGCCGCGAAGGTGTTGTTTTTCTTTTTGAGTTCTGCAATCCGTGATTGATTCTCCTTTAGACGTTTTTCGTTGTCTTGCAATCGCTTAGAAAGCATCTGGATTTTTTTCGTGATTTCCTGTTTGTAATCTGCGCTTTTTTGTTCCGTGCTGCGGGAGTTGAGTTCGCCGGAGAGCGCCGAAAGCTCCGTGTAAACCTCGCTGATAAACTTCGTTGTTTCCACAACTTCGTTAAACAAGCTGTCTTTTTCGGATGCAGTGACGGTCAAACGCCGAACTTCATCTGCCAGTTCTGCTTTCGACTTGCCGGCAGTAGGGTTTTTCTGGTCATCAACGATAGGTTCATCTTTTTTGGAGCAACTCACCGTCAGGACAATACTTGCCATAAATGCAAGCAATGAAGCCATTGTGAATGTTTTTTTGAGCATAGAATGCACTCTGATTGTATTTGTGAAACAAGATGTTTTTTGTGAAGTTTTTGGCATAATAATTCGCAATTAATCATTGCCGTTGGGGTTCTCAGCGTTGTTGTTGTCCGCATTGTCACCGCTATTCTTATCCATATTTTCAACGTTTACCGATGTCTTCCAATTTGATGGAGAAGCGACTTGCGGTGTTGTGCGGAGCATCAGTAATACTGCGGCATTCAACCCCGCCAGCCCTAAAAGCGTCTGTACAATTGGGGAAAGCCCCGGGAGAATGCCTTCCGGCAGATACAGCACGACAATCGCAAAGGCATTATTAAGAAAATGGGCAACAATAGGTAATGCAAGGCTTTGTGTATAATATGCCATAAACCCAAAATATGCTCCAATACTTACCAACGGCACGATGGAAATAAGATTCATATGCAATATACCAAAAATCACTGCCGTTACGATGATTGACCGTATTGGTGACCGAACTTCTTCTAACGAACGTTGCAATAATCCGCGAAAAAGAATCTCCTCCGAAAATGCTGGAATCACCGCGCCCACAGCAAGTGCCCGCGCAGCATCCCACGCCGAAGATCCACCGAGCAAGCTCCGATACGCGCCGTCAATCAGGCGTTCCCAGTACCGATAGCCCGGATAGAAGGCTTTTGGAATAAGATGCTCTTGCACTGACGAAAACCCGTTTGCAAAGAGTTGCAGCGCCAAAATGCCCATCAGACCAATCACCCATTGCCCCATCGTGACAGAACCCCCAGAGCGCATGAGTCCTTGCACTTTGAGTGGTGAATATTGCATAACAATCACCGACGGAAGCAGCATAAAAAGAAATTGCCCCAATCCCTGCATAAAAGCAGACACCATTGGCGAGCCATTCCGCGCAAAAAGTACCGTCAGTGCTTGTCCGGCAAACTGATAGCCGAGAAAAATGATGACGACGGAAGCATACGCAAACTTCGCGTGTGAAAATTCCGGTTCTTCATGCAATATTGGTGGCTCTGAGGTTTCTATCGGTTCCATGAAAAAATAGTTGGTCTCGTAAAATCACCCTCTGCAAACAATCACGTGTTCTGGTAGTAGAACAAATCTACATTCATTTGCTGCTGCTTTACAATAGATTTTTTGCTATGCTTAATCTGTTTGCTGTGCTTTTCTGACGATTGGCAACAATCAGATACGCCATTTCGATTGCCTCCATTACGCTGGACGCATCCGCCACGCCCCTCCCTGCTATGGCATAGCCCGTGCCGTGATCGGGTGAAGTACGGACTATTGGCAGTCCCGCAGAATAATTCACTCCTGCTCCGCCAGCAATGAGTTTCAGCGGGATTAAGCCTTGATCATGATACATTGCCAGAATGCCGTCATAGTTCTTGTACGCACCGTGAGCAAAAAAACCATCCGCAGGGAACGGACCTTCGGCGTGAATGCCGCACTCCTGCGCTTGCCGAACAGCAGGGATAATGTGTTCAAGTTCTTCGCGTCCGATATGACCTTGTTCTCCGGCATGAGGATTGAGCCCAAGTACCGCTAATCGTGGCTTCGCACAGCCAAAATCATTCTTCACAGTCGCATGTAATATATTCAGGCGTTCCAATACTTGTTCTGCGGAAATGGCTCCGGCAACGTCTTTGAGAGGGATATGAATGGTCGCAAGCCCCACACGTAAGGCGTGAAGAGGGCTTTCTGGCGTTGGTGTGGTTGTGCAAAGAATCATCATCGGCGCTGTAGCGCCTGCACGGTCAGCAAAAAACTCCGTTTGTCCGGGAAACGGAAAGCCAACGCTTTGAAGAGAATGTTTGGAAACAGGCATGGTGACAACTGCATCGGCACGACCAGCAATGACCTCACGAGCGGCAATTTCAAGTGCCTCTATTGCCATTGCACCAGCATCGGGCGTTGTTTCGCCAAACCGCACAGCAGCACGTGTGGCGCACGGGAACACTTCGCAATCCAACGAACCAATCGTGAATCCATCTATCCCGTTGCTGCGCCAGCGCTCAATCTCCAATCCCAGATGCGCTGCGTATTCTGCAAAGGTATCAGGGTGAACAGCGATGGAAAAAGTAGTATCCATGCAAAGCGTGAGATGGCGCGGGCTTGCAGAGAGCTCCCGCAGCGCTTTTATCAAGACTTCGATGCCGATGCCGTTGCAGTCGCCCGCCGAAAAAATGAGGCGCATACGTGTCTCTCCGAAAGAGCTTTGAGAGCGGTTTTGAAGCAAAGCTCGTGAAAAATATTTTGACAAATGTATGACTTTTTACGGTAGAATCCGTATTTTTCCTTATTCACATTCATTCTCACACGCAATTCTGGCGCTGTACAAAAATCCTTCAAACTACTGATGAATATTGATGTTTCGTTTATGTCTGGCGCGGGTAATCTCTTTACGGTGATTGACAACCGCCAATACAATTTTTCGATTGACGATGGTCGTAAACTGGCTCCACGTCTTTGTTCTGGGTTATCTATTCCATTAATTCCTGACCAAGTACCACTTTCAGTGCTTACCCACACGGAAGGTTTGATGTTGATTGAACCCTCTGGTACGTTATCTACAAACGGCTCTGAAGCGGGCTTCCGAGAAGCAGATTTCCGAAAAATGGATTTCCGCAAAACGGATTTCCGAATGCAGTTTTTTAATCCCGATGGCTCCTACGGCGCGATGTGTGGCAATGGCGGGCGCTGTGCAGTAGCATTTGCGCGGTTGCATGAATTTTTTACGCAGCCGAAGCATGAGAGGATTACGTTTTTGGTGGTAGATATGCTTTACGAAGCGGAGTTTATTGGGTCAATTCCGAATGATATTTCCAAACGTGTGCGGCTCTATTTTCCTCCGGCAAAAGAAATTTCTTATCCGAAGCACGTGGAATTGAGCGATGGTGCGCTTCTCACGGTTGGGTACGTCTTCAACGGTTCTGACCACGTGGTTGTCTGGCAGCCGGAGCTTGAAAAGCTGATGCAATTAAGTTCAGATAGTTTCGATAGCTTCGACGTGGCGAAATATGGTGTTATGATTCGCCATCACAAAGATTTCCCACGCGGCGCGAATGCGAATTTTTACGTATTTGTCGGTGATCACGACGGGATTCCCACGCTCAAACTCCGCACGTTTGAACGTGGCGTGGAAGCGGAAACCGGAGCGTGCGGAACCGGAGCACTTGCAACGGCACTTATTGCCTCTATTCAGCACAGCATCCAACCGCCCATCCGTATCATTCCCACAAGCGGAAGCCCGCTCGTAGTGGATTTTCTGCCTGCACCCGATTGCATTAAACAAATGACACTCGAAGGCAGTGCCGATGTGCTTGCCACGCAAAGAATGACGGTGGATTTGTGAATCAATCCAATCCTACACCAACCGTATTATTCGCTGCGAACGAACGAAAAATGCAAACAATGACATAAAATTCATTAAAGTGATTGCTCTCGGACGAAAAATAGCGTAATTTATTTTTTATCGTAATTGTACTTTTTTCATAACCTCAATTCCATCAATAGGAGACGTGTATGGCTCTAAACCTTACTGCTAGGAAAAATCTTGGCGAACTGCTGAAATCCGCTAACGCCTCAGAACTCAAGCGAACATTAGGTGCTACAAACCTCGTGTTTCTGGGCATTGGCGGGATTATCGGCGCGGGTATTTTC
>JANYIG010000215.1 GCA_025358765.1 Candidatus Kapaibacterium sp. | reverse complement strand
TGAACAATACAGCGCTTTTTTGACGTATCTGCCTAATCGTCATTGGACGGTGATTTTGGAAGGAACGTATTTCACGGCGGGTGATTTTGTGCAAGCTACAGGCAATGGTAAAGCAATTACGTATATTTCGCTCATTATCGGGTTTAAATTTTAACGATTTAGCGACATTTTTTCACAGGTTTTTTTATGATAAAAATTATTGTCAAATGGCTTTCAAGCGCAGTGGCTATCTATGCGGCGGCGAATTTTGTGCCGGGCATATACTTAAAAGGGTTCGGGACGGCATTGGTGGTAGCAATCGTGCTGGGGCTTATCAACACAATCATCAAGCCGATTTTGGTGTTTTTGTCGTTTCCCTTTATTATTCTGTCGTTAGGGTTGGTGCTGCTCGTTATCAATGCGGCAATGCTGAAACTCTCGGCGGGTTTATTGAGCGATTTTGCGGTAGATGGCTGGATTCCTGCCATTTTGGGTTCGCTTGTGATCACGATTGTAACGAGCGTTTTACATTCGTTGGTTGATACACGTTCGTAGATGAGCGCGTGTAAGGTCTTGAAAATACTTGCAAATACTCTTAGTTTGTTGAGATTTCGTTTAAAAGATTCTCAAGGTCGAGCCTCCGTGTGAACATCGTTATTTCTCCATTAGGGCTGTAATTCCATTCCTCTTTTGGGCGGTCGCAATAGAGTTCCACGCCGTTACCGTCGGGGTCGCGTAGATAGAGCGCTTCACTTACGCCATGATCGCTTGCACCATCCAGCGAAATACCTACTGCTGTCAGCCGTCGCAAGGCATCGGCAAGCGCCGCACGAGTTGGATAAAGGATGGCGACATGATACAATCCTGTTGTGCCGGCGGGCGGTGGCGAACCACCAAGACTTTCCCACGTGTTCAAGCCGATATGGTGATGATACCCACCAGCCGCTATAAATGCAGCGCCCGTACCATACCGTAGTTTAAGTTCAAAACCGAGGACACCGCAATAAAAATTCAAGGCTCGTTCAAGGTCGGCAACTTTCAGATGCACGTGACCAATACAAACCCCTGAATCAATCGGGCGTGGCGTGAGGTTCGATGTTGAAGTATTCATGTCGTGAAACTACAAAATTCCACGCAGACATGCAAAAAATGGACACGATGCTTACGGTTAAACGTTTTTGATTATTCTGTCGTCCAATAGAATGCAGGCTCAGATTTATTACCCGCTTTTTTGAGGTTTAGCCATGAAATATTTCATTCTTTCCATCGTTCTTGCGGTGGGTATCACAGCACAAGCATGTGCCCATCCATATGGGTATCGTCGCCCACTTTTCCGTCCGGTTCCCATCTATCCGCGCGAAGTGATTGTCCCCGCACCAGCATTTGTAGCGCCTCCGGTGTTTATTCGTCCAGCTCCTCGCGTGTTTGTTCGTCCTTGGTGTCCACCGCGTCGAGTATGGCGGCGTTGGTGATTGATAGGTGATCCTGAAATAATAGTTCGGGCAGTGTTATCATTGGGAGTGCAGAATGTATTCTGCATAGATATACCATTACATTGTTAGGGCTTTCGCAAAAGTATGAGATGGAATTTGAACGGAAAGTTCGGAAAATGAGAATAACGTCAGGTTTTATGCGAACTTTCATTTGCGCCTCAGGTTGTTTGCGAAAGTCCTCATTGTAATAGACTGGACATTTTTTAGCCTTTCGATTTAGCAATAGTTCCAAAACCGCGACCCACAGATTTCCCTAAACCAATCCAATCCGGCATCTCGACATTGGTAGTGAACGATGCACGAAAGCCAATCATGCTATGGTCTTTGAATTGTATTGGTAGTTCGCTTTCCACACGCAGTGACGACATGATACGCCCCTCCAGCCATATTCCAGCGCCTTTGAAAAAACTCAACATATTACCTGTCAAAATGGAATTGAGCATTGTGAGCCGCTCCGCATCAAAGAGCGTGTTGTAATGGTCGAAATTTGTTTGATTAAGCGCGAACCAAGGATTTTGGAATGAGTATTCGTGCAAGTTATCGGTCAAACCACAGATAATATCTTTCCGCTCAATATTTTTGTGCAAGACGGGATAAACTGTACCGCCGATATTCAGTTCTCGCATATCCAAAAACAAATCTGCCAGCACATCGCTTCCCTCTCCTAAGCCAAGCAGCATCGGTGTTCCTTGCAAAATTTTGTACTGCACAAGCGGATAGGAATAGCGAAGGCGTTCCACGCCCTGTTCATTCACAAAATGGTTATGCAGGAGCGTAGAACGCTCGCGGAAGAACGTCCCGAAAAAACCGCGTAGCTTGTGTGCATCACGGGCAAAAAGTTGAAGTTCGGGGAATTGGATGGTGGTTGTGGGGAGTGAGGTCATTATCAATTACAGCATAATGTGAGTGTTGTAGGTATTTGTACGAATAAATCCTGTCATCAAATCATAGCACGTTGCTACATTTTCAGTCGGAACGTATAATGTTGTTTTGTCTGACAGATACCAGTTTCGTGCTTGCAGCAACTCGGTTTGATTACGAGGAACAGCGATGATATGCTGATGAAATGTTTGTTTATGCCGAGCAAATTCTAAACGCCGTTTGCCATATTCTACATCGTTTAAGCCTTTCTCGAAAAGCCGCTCAAATGCTTGCTTTGCTTCTTGTGCTTCGGGTAATACAATAAATACGGAAACAACATCTCCCTGTTCTTTAATTACCTCAAAATCTGATACAAAAGATGTTGTTGGAGTTTTTTTTCCTTCGTAGCGTAATTTCTCCATCGCATCGAATATTTTTATACCTTCTTGCATTGTACCAATTTTTTCACCTAGCTCTGTGAAGTAAAGGTTTGACAATGAAAGATAATCACGTTCACTGATGCCTTCCGGCGACTGCCTTGCGAATGCTGTCAAAAGATTGATTGTTGCATGATACGTTATAGAATCATAAACCTTCAAACAATCCTTAAAATCTACAATGTAGAGCGGCGCACGTTGTTTTTCAGGAGAATTATTACGGTTGATGCGTCCGGCAACTTGGATAATTGAGGATAATGGACCAATATCACGAAAGCCCATATCAAAATCCAGATCCACACCAGCCTCTACGGTTTGGGTCGCAATAAGAATTGGTGCTTTCTTTGCGGTGATGTCGGCTTTGATTGCTTCAATACGCTTTAGTCGGTGTGCCGGAACAACATTGGTAGATAAGTAATAAAGCGGGTTTTCAAGATGCTTTGATTGGCGAAATTTT
>JANYIG010000156.1 GCA_025358765.1 Candidatus Kapaibacterium sp. | reverse complement strand
ACGCGCTGGGAAGACGGGAACGGGAAACCGATAGAACCTGCTGAAAAAATCCGCTTCAAATGGCGCAACGGCAAGGAACGACCCAAAACACAAAACGTACAAAACGACGGAGAACGCAATGGAACACATCGGAACAACACTCCAAAAGCTCAATCTGCCTACAGCGAACGGCTTGGACTCAACGTTGGAACCCTCGCAAACAGCTACCGCGCAAACGTTTGGGCGAACGGCGCTGCTAACGACGAAGTTGACAACAAATGAGGGCATTTCTATTGCCGAATTGACGGGCGCAACGCCGCTTTCAGACAGCGATAGTGCAACGAAGGGCGAACTACTCGCACGGCTGACAGCCGCATACAAGCTGGATTATTTCAACGAAAGTTCGGTGCATTGTATGGGCGCAAAGGATATTTTTCGCCGCGCGGTTTCCAAGAGTTGGACGGCAAAGGAGTTTTTGCAGCGCCTCGACGAAATGACGGAAACATGTGCCTTTCCGACATGGACTCCGGCAGATTTCTTCCGCACGGAGCGCCCGAAGCTCTACCCATATTCGTGGGTGTTGGAGGAATGCGCGAAGGAACGGAGCGCTATGCAGCGTATGGAAGCCTATATTATTCCGCCCATTGCAAAGGCGTGGTACAGATACGCCGATGGCGAAATGTTGGAAGCGCGGTATCCTGAATGGTTTTGCGTGTATCGCTGCGGCGTAAGTGCATATCAGGCTGCCAAACCCCAGCTACGGCTTGCAGAAACAACCGAAAAAAAAGAAGTAAGCGAAGTGGCGAAAGTTTGGGCGCGTGTAGCAACCGCAGAAAACGACCTTGAAAAGCTGAAAGACCAGATAACGGTTCTTCACAAACGGATTGCACAAAAAGACCAAATCATTGCAGCAAAAGAAGAAATTATTATTTCACTCGAATCACAACAACAACAACATGAATACAGCTACGATGCCAGCGATACCAACGACAGCGCGGATAACGGCGATAATAAACTATAAAGGCGGGGTAGGGAAAACCACCTCGACCATCAACATCGGCGCGGGTTTGGCGCGGCAGGGAAAGCGGGTACTGCTCGTTGACACCGACCCGCAGGCAAATTTGACCACCTGCGCTGGGCTGCCGAAGGACAGCGAACACACGTTGTACGAACTAATGCGGTACGAGTGCGATTTGTCGGCGGCTATTCGCCTTGAAACTGAGACTACGTGCGGATGTGCGGTATTGCCCGCTTGCGAAAAACTTTCGCGTTTGCAGCGCGAAATGGCGGACGAACTCGACAAGGAGCGGGTGCTGGCGGAATGGCTAACCACGTTACGCGGCGACTACGACCATATCTTCGTTGATTGCTCGCCAACGCGGAATTTGCTCAACGACAACGCGCTTGTTGCTGCGGACGAGGCGTATATTCCTGTCCAGACCGAACACCTCGCAGCGCAGGGTTTGGGGCTTATGGCTGACCGCATTCAGGAAATGCGCCGCAAGCGCGTAAACACTGGTTTGCACATCACGGGGATTATTCCAACACTGTTCAAAACCTCGCAAAAAGCATGTCACGGCGTGGTGGAGGCATTGCGCGAGGCGTGGGGCGATGTGGTTTTCCAAACGGTTATCCGCGACAATGTGGCGCTGCGCGAGGCTCCGGCGCGGCAGATGGATGTGTTCAGCTATGCGCCGAACAGCGCGGGCGCTGAGGATTACGCGGCATTGGTGACGGAAATTTTGGCGCGGATGGAAGCAAAGGAGGTGACATATGTCTAATAAACAGGATTTCGCCAAAACCGCTACGCTCGGCGTGGCAGCACAAAAAACGACGTTTTTGGAATTGTCTGATGTGCTGTTTGTGGCGACCGCCAAACTGAAACCAAACCCACACAATCTCTTGTTTTTCCGCGAGGAAAGCGCTGAGTATTTCGACCGATTGCGGAAGGACGTAAGCGAACGTGGGATTATCGTGCCGTTGATTGCCCGCTCAGACGACACGCTGTTGGCGGGGCATAACCGCCTACGGGTGGCGCAGGAGCTTGGTTTCGAGAAGGTTCCGGTGCAGTACGTGGACAAACACCTCACCGCCGATGAAGAAAAGGAATTTCTTGTGAAGGACAACCTCTACCGCCGGCAGCTTTCAACGAGCGAATGGATTGACCTGTATCGCAACCTATTCCCGAATTTCGACGAGCGGACGCAGCAAAAGGCGGTTGGGCGGAAGTCGAAAACCGAAATACCGCACGATGGCGGCATTTCTACCGTGCCGGATTCGGCAATACTCACCGCCCGCGAAATTGCTCAGGCAACGGGTCAAAAGGAGCGCACGGTGCAGCACCAGCTACAGAAGCACCGTGAGGCGGTGTCGCCCAAGACTGTGCCCGACAAATCACCGAAAACGGCGGAAGAGCGATTGCAAAAACTGATTAACAGCATCAATTTTCAGTTTATCGAAACTTATGACTTGTTGAATAAGTGGGATACGTTTGCACATCCCGCGCCGGCATCGGAGGTGGAAACGGTATTGACGACGCTTGAACAT
>JANYIG010000121.1 GCA_025358765.1 Candidatus Kapaibacterium sp. | reverse complement strand
GAATCTTTATGCCGGATTGATTGCTTACACCTATCTGCCGAAAAAGCCATCGGTCAATTACGACACGATTTTTCCTGATGAACTCCAAATGCTTCCTATTATCGCACTTTGAGGGGTTTCTTATGTCGAACTCACGTTAATATAGGAGCTTATCAAATAGCTCCGACAAGCGTTCCGCTTCAAAGCAATGGTGGACGTGATGTGGGTGTGACATTCAAAGGTTATCTTGCCGATGAACGTTTGGAATATCGAGCGGGTATCTATAGTGGTAGGAATTTTGACCTTCAATCACCGCTACGAATGACGTTCCGGCTTAATTATGAGTTTTTGGATACGGAAAAAGGATACACCTATCCGGGCAGCACCTTAGGCAAGGGCAAGGTGCTGGCGTTAAGCGGCGGCGTGGATGCTCAAGGGTCATACATTGGGACTTCGTGGGACGTATTTTTCGACCACCCGCTGAGCGATGCGGGTTCTGTGACGGGTTATGTAGCGCTTTCGTTGCTTAACGGCGGCGCAAGCGACAACCCAAAAACGCTCACAAAATTTATTCCTACCCAATCTATTCTTTACTCAGAATTAGGGTATTATTTTAAAGACCTGAACCTTCAGCCATATCTTAAATATGAAACGCAGATAATGAATGGTACGGCATTACAATACGGAGGGCAGGATGCCGCTCCGAACGGCGCAAATTTCATTTCGCCTATCAAACAAGATTATTATCGCAAAATAGGGAGTTCATTCACGCTGCCCGATGGCACAAAATATGTCGTTGTAGGTACGAGCAGTCGGTTTGGTGTGGGGTTGAATTATTATCCTGAGGGATACAATTTCAGTATGAAGTTTTTGTGGGAATACGTGTCCCGTTACCGCGATGTGTTGCAAAGTAATTCGGCGTTTGGTGCTGACGTGCAATCAATTTCTACCCATGAATGCACGTTGCAACTTCAATGGTTCCTTCAATAGCCGACAATAGCCGAAGGGTACGGTAAAAATGAATAAAACGTTCTCTTTTGTTGGACAGCAAAGGAGTGAATCGGGTGAAAATTCTGAATAATACTGAGGGTCAATAATTCGGACAGGTAGTTTTTGCGGTGCGGAATTTATTCCGCCTCTGATTCTGCGGACACTATGAATACTTGATGCGGAATAAAATCTGCACTCCATTTTTTTCGATGTCTAAACTATTGAGAGTAAAAGAGACGCATTATGCACCATTCCGTAAAACAAGATTCAAACAAGGACAGCGGGATGACCGACATAGGAATCTCAATGAACGATCAGGAATTTCAGATTTTAAGTTCATTGGTGTATGATAAATATGGCATTCATCTGGTGCCGGAAAAACGGACAATGATTGCCGTACGGTTGCAAAAAACGCTCAGAAATTTGGATTTACCTACGTTTACGATGTATTATAAGTATTTGCTGGCAGATACGAATGGAGATGCTTTGACAGAATTTGTGAATCGTATTACAACGAATCACACATTTTTTTATCGGGAGAACGAGCATTTTGATTTTCTGGTGCGTCGTGCATTACCGGATATTCTTGGGAAACTTCAGCAAGAACGCAATCACGATGTGCGTGTGTGGTCGGCGGGGTGTTCCTCTGGAGAAGAGCCATACACACTTGCAATGCTTATGCTGGAATATTTTGGCTCTCAATATGGAATGTGGGACGTTGGTGTTTTGGCGACGGATATTTCAGAAAAAGTGCTGAAAATTGCGCGTACTGGTGTATATTCCAATGAGCGTATAGCCTCACTGCCAGCAACGCTTCGGAGTAAGTATTTTCACCAAATTACGGAGGATGATTGGGAAATAAGCAAACAAGTCAAAGGCGAAGTACTCTTTCGGCGTTTTAATCTGATGAATGAGCAATTTCCCTTTAAGAAGCCATTTCATGTTATTTTCTGTCGAAATGTGATGATTTACTTCGATCAACCTACGCGCGATGCACTGATTGAAAAATTTTATCATGCGCTAACACCGGGCGGCTATTTATTTGTTGGTCATTCAGAAACTCTTGGGCGATCACATACGCTCTTTGAGTACATCATGCCTGCTGTGTACAAACGGTGTACGTAATTGTGAGTCATTCCAACGTAGAAATAATACTGAACATACTACCGAATATGCCTGCTCCTACGATTCGCGTTCTTATTATTGACGACTCGGCGCTTATCCGTGAGATTCTCGCCAAAGGTCTATCAAGCGACCCCAATATTGAGGTGGTTGCTACCGCGCCGGATGTGTTTGTCGGTCGCGATAAAATTGTGGAATTGCGTCCAGATGTTATTACGCTCGATATTGAGATGCCTCGCATGGACGGCATTGAGTTTCTACGACGACTCATGCCCCAATATCCGCTCCCAGTAGTAGTGGTGAGTTCACTAACGCAGCGGGGCAAGGAAATTACGATTCAAGCACTTGAGGCAGGTGCAGTAGATTTTGTATCTAAACCGACAGCAAATATTGCCAATGGTCTTGCGGCGATGATGATGGAATTGCGGACAAAAGTGAAAATTGCCTCTACGGCAAACGTGGCGCATTGGAAAAGTCTATCTACTTCACCGCACAGCCCCGCACGTCGTTTGGAAAGCTCAAGGGCACTTTCGGAATCAACTGATAAAGTGATTGCAATTGGGGCATCAACAGGCGGTACAGAGGCTATCAGAAAAATTATCACCCAGCTCCCTCGCGCCATGCCTGGTATTGTTATTGTTCAACATATGCCGCCGGGATTTACAAAAACGTTTGCCGATCGGTTGAATGAAGAGTCGTTGATGGAGGTCAAGGAAGCTCAAACAGGTGACCGTGTGATGGCGGGCAAAGTGTTGGTGGCTCCGGGCGATTTCCAGATGAGTGTGGTACGTTCCGGCGGGCGATATGAAATCCTGTGCCGACAAGGAGAAAAAGTGAATGGTCATCGCCCTTCGGTGGATGTTCTTATGAATTCTGTCGCACAAAATGTCGGTGCTAATGCTTATGGCATTATTTTAACCGGCATGGGTACCGACGGGGCAAAGGGGCTAAAAGCAATGCGCGAAGCAGGCGCTCGTACTGTTGGTCAGGACGAGCATACAAGTGTTGTCTATGGTATGCCCAAAGCAGCGTTTGATATAGGAGCCGTAGAAATGGTTTCCCCATTGGAAAAGATCGCGCAGGTAATAGTAAATTTAACAGCACACTCCGCGCCAGTGAAATCATAACGATGAAGCCATAATCATGCAAAAAATTCGCGTGTTTATTATTGATGATTCTGTGCTTGTCCAAAAAGTATTGGCACGGGGGTTATCATTAGACCGATCTATTGAAATTGTAGGTGTGGCAAATAACGGCAAAGAAGCCATTGAATTATTGCAACGGGCAAAAGCAGACGTAGTGGTAACCGATGTGGATATGCCAGTGATGAATGGGCTGGAATTTATTGAACGGATGATGGCTACGCGCCCGTTGCCGATTATTTTGTTAAGCGCATGGACGCAAAATGACAGAAGTATCACATTACAAGCAATGGAATTGGGGGCGGTGGATTTTGTCCCCAAGCCCTCAGCGCTGGATCCTGATGGGTTTCAAGAAACATTAAATCGCCTGCTTGCTAAAATAAAGACTGCTGTCAATGTTCCCGTATCTGCTGTGCCAAAGCCGTACGGTCTTATGATGGAACAATCGCTACCTAAGCCCCAGCCGATGTACGCAGTGACTCCCACGTCCGTGACCGTTGGAACCACGCCCTCTGTAATAAAAGGAATGATAAACGGGGCTTGGGATTTTGAAAAACGGAGTAATCAAATTATTTTAGGAATCGGGGAGTTTGCTGCTTCTAAAAACCCAGAAACTCTCTTAAAAACATTCGCACTTGGTTCTTGTGTTGCAGTTCATCTTTTTACGCAGACGTTAGATATTATCGGTATGGTACATATAGCGTTGCCGTTTTCAACAATTTCACCCGATAAAGCAACAGTATTGCCCGGATATTTTGCTGATACAGGTCTTCCGGTACTTATCGCCGAGATGCGGCAATTGGGTTATGCAAAGCCTTCTTCGCTTCTGAGGGCAAAACTTACCGGCGGGGCGGCAATAGTAGGGGGAACGAAAGTTGGAGAGCGTAATATTGATGCTGTTAAGCAAATTCTCCAATCTTTTCGTATTACTATTGATGCCGAAGATACGGGTGGAAATGCTAGCCGTACTGTTGCGATGAAGTCTGGCTCTCATGCTGTTATGGTTATGTTGAGCGATCGGACATCATCAATAATTTGAAGGTGTAGCAGAATCTCAGAAATTCAATAATTTTCCGTGCTATTTAACCACACTTTTTACCTTTTGTTATGCTCAACAAAAAAACTGCGTTAGTCGTAGATGATACCGAAATTCATCGTAGTGCCACCAGGATGTTTTTAGTGATGTCCGGTTTTAAGGTCGAGCTTGCAGAAGATGGGCTTCAAGCTCTGAAAATGTTAGATACACAAAAATTCGATTTAATTGTTTCGGATATGGAAATGCCCAATATGAATGGAATGGAGTTTCTCAGAGGCGCACGAAAACATGCTAATGCTACGACAGTCCCGATAATCATGCTTTCTACTCTTGACAGCCCGGAAATGATAGCAAAAGTAAAACAACTTGGCGCAAATCATTATCTTGTGAAACCTTTTAGTGGCGAAAGCATCAAAAATGCCCTTAAATTGCTTGGTTTTTAATTATCACTTCATCTATGAGCGAGGAATCCCACGATATTGTCAGCAGTCTCATTGAGACGCTCGAGGACATCGAAGCAAATTTGTTAGAATACGAGCAGGCGTTTTATGAAAAACGAGAGGATGTTGAGTTAGTGCATCATATTTTTCGGTATGCACACAACCTCAAAAGTTCATTGGCAATGGTTGGTTTTTCTTTCTCTTCAGCGCTTGTCCATGCCGTCGAATCGAATTTTGATCTACTCCGTAAAGGTTTAGCTCGCCCCAATGCATCGTTGTTCTATCAATGCCTCCTTGCTGTGGACAGGATTCGTACCAGTGTAGTGTCCGACATCGAAGATGCTACAGCATTACAAGACGTGCATAATGAATTGGAAATAATTGCAGCAGACTTGCTGCGTGCAGGGACGAAAGTAGAAGCAATAATTGATTTTGCCTTGACTCCTGAGTCTGAAGAACTTTTGCGCCAGTCTCTCCACGCCGCGCTCAAAGTTTTCCAAATTGAAAAATTGATTAACCCGCAACGTATTAATCATGAGTTGTACACGACGCTCCCAATTTACAATGATGTACGCGAAATCGGGACGTTGATTGCCGTTCATCCGTCGTTTGAAATGCTCTCAGCCAATGCTAACGAGGCGATGGTGCGGATTCTCTTTGCGACAAGCCTTACCGAAGATGAGGTGGCGTTGCACATTTTCGACCCTTGTAAACCAGTGCATACTGCCGATAGGGAACAGAGTGTCCCCGATGTATTGGATCAACCCTCTACGATAAGAATAGAACCTATTGAAGAAAAAGTAGAGGTGGAAACGCTTGTGAAAACGATGGAGACGTTGGAATTATACTTGCTTGAATATGACCTTCATGTAGGCAAAAGTGATGAAAATACCAAATCGTTAGTCTATCATATTCTTCAGTATGCCCATAGCTTCTACGAACAATTAAGCAGCGTCCGTCGCACAGATGCCGCCTATTTGATTTCCATCATAATAGTAATCATTAAACTTATTCATAACGGATCAGCCCAACCAACACGGCTGTTGATATATTGTTGTTTGACGGTAGTAGATTTTATTCGACGAAGTATTTTTGTTCTGCCGGACAATGCCCATGATACAAGTGTGTTTGAAGAAGAACGTGAAGAACTTACCGCCACGTTGAAGCATCTTAAAGCTGAATTTACAGCATCAATAAAAAATCCTCCCGTTTCAAAAAGTACGCTTGAACAGGAGTCAATAGTCAATACTATTGCCCCCGCCAATAAAAATAAACTTCAATTCTTGATTGCAGACGACGACCGCATTTGTCAGGTTGTTTTGAAAGGAATGTTGGGATCATTTGGAACTTGTACGATAAGTTCTGATGGACGCATGGCTTTGGATGTATTTGAACGCCATCTTCTTGAGACGGGGCAAACGTATGATCTTGTATGTTTGGATGTTATGATGCCTTATATGAACGGAGTAGATGTCCTAACGGAGATACGCCGCATTGAACACAATCATCATATCTACGGGTCACATGGCGCTAAAATTATGATGACAACGGCACTAAGCGAGATAGACCAAGTGTTTTTTGCCTTCCGCCAGCAATGCGATGCTTACGTTGTTAAGCCAATTACTAAATCGAAAATCCTGTATCAACTTCAGAAATTTAACATTCTTCAGTCCAACCGTACATAACTTGGCACTTTTCTCTTTCTAAACAATTTTCGTACTTGTAAGGTTGAATCAAAACTCAGTACCAATAAAATATCGGTTGTAAATTTATTCTTATTCATAATTGTTGCTTTTTCAAAAAGAACGGGAGTTATCCATTTTGGCGAAGATCCTTATTCTTGAAGATGACAAAATTGTTCGTAGCGCACTCAAGGTCGTTATGATTAATGAGGGTTTTGAAACATATTATACCGATGATGGGATGGAGGCGCTTGAGATAGCCGTGCAAAATCGTCCTGATATTGTGCTGTGCGACATTTCTATGCCCAAAATGAGCGGCTACGAGTTCTTCAAGCTACTGC
Organism: Candidatus Kapaibacterium sp.; assembly: GCA_025358765.1. Taxonomy (GTDB): domain Bacteria; phylum Bacteroidota; class Ignavibacteria; order Kapaibacteriales; family UBA4661; genus JANYIG01. The sequence continues at coordinate 11,478 of JANYIG010000121.1, read as the reverse complement.
GAAGCAAGCCGGAAACATCCCATATTCCTGTTATCTTTTTGACGGCATTGGTATCGGACGAAGAAGTGCAACTCGGGTTGGAAATGGGGGTGAATGCCTACCTTAAGAAGCCGATGAGACCTGTAGAAATAATTGATACTATCAGGAAAAATCTCCCGACCCCTGTGGGATAACAGTTTGAATTCAGGCATCATATTTTTTAAGCAAGCTCGCAGCATTTCTAAAATCTCACAATTCTTTTAGCGTTGCACAAGAATTGGTCGAATGTTCGTGCGATTACCTGCTTGCAAACGGCAGAAATACGCGCCATTTGTCAAAGCCTCTGCCGAAAGCGTGTATTGATGCCATCCTGCATCAAGAGATTCGTCGGCGAGCCTCAGAACCTCGCGCCCAAGCAGATTAAAGACGGTAAGCACAACGCGCTCAGGCGTTTGTAGCCAAAATTGTACAACAGCGCTTGTTTGAATCGGGTTTGGGGAAACAGCGAGGTCGGTAAATATTGGCAGACGGGAGTTAATATCCGTTGTTATTGTTGCTGTGGGAGCGCTTTCATTGTGGAGTTTATCCACCGAAGTCACGATGTAGCTGTATTGCGAACCTTTTTGCGCCGTGGTGTCGGCAATTTCCGTCGTTGCTGGCAGTCCGATGATGGTACGTGGGTCGTCAAGCATCGTCATCGCACCTTTTGCAAAACGATACACCACATAATATTTTGCCGTATCTCCATCCCGCGCCGGAGCAGGTGGTTGCCACGAAAGTACATTTCCACGCATGGCAGCGGCAATGCGAAGATTTTGCGGCGAAAGTGGCGCGGTCGCATCTTTCCACGGCATCGTGGGAGGTAAAGCTGGTGTGCTATACAGGACACGGAGCGAATCTTGAACGCCCTTAAAATTGTTCGTGACGGAATTTGAATTGTAAAAACACTGCCCCTGTGCGCCCTGCAAGCGATTAAACCGAACTTGATTCGGGATTTCGTCTGCCGTGTAGGTGTTGCCAGACCCCGTGCTACTCAAGCGATACGAACCGTTACCCGTGTACAAATGTCGTCCGTTCGTGTTGGAAAGCCACCACGGCATAAGTTTAGCATAATCTTGCCCACCGCCAAACGCCCAGTACAACTGCGGCATGATGTAATCCACAGACGGTGTTTGCAGCCACGCGAGCGCGTCGCAATAAATGGCTGAGTACGCATCTAACCCCACAATCCCAGACGGAACGCCGCTTCTCCAGATGCCAAATGGACTAATGCCGAACTTCACGTGTGGTTTCACCGAACTAAGACTGTCATATATCATTTTGATGAATATATTCACGTTGTCACGTCGCCAGTCGGCAATGGTTGCTATACCTCGATTGTACGCTATGAAGGTTGCTGCATCTTGATTGGTCGTGCCGCCGTACGGATAAAAATAATCGTCGAAATGAACGCCGTCAATATCGTAATTCCGCACCACGTCCATAATCACGCTCGCTACGTATTCGCGCACCTCCGGAATCCCGGGATTCAGGAGCTTGTAGGGATTAGCAAACGTCAGATGCCATTCGGGATGCAGATTGAAGATGTGGTTTGGCGCAAGCTGCGTGGAAGAACTCGACACCGAACGGTATGGGTTGAACCACGCATGAAACTCCATGCCACGTTTATGTGTTTCGGCAATCATAAATTCAAGCGGATCCCAAAGTGGATTCGGGGCTTGCCCTTGTGTGCCGGTCAGCACCTGTGACCATGGTTCGCGGGATTTAGCGTACATCGCATCTGCCACCGAGCGCACCTGGACTATTACGGCATTCATCCCGGCGGATTTATGAGCGTCCAAAATAGCAATAAAATCTTGCCGTTGTTTGGAGGGCGCATCGGTCATGTTCAATGGAAAATCAATGTTCGCTACCGTCGCTATCCAGACGGCGCGGAATTCGCGTTTGGGCGGCACATTTTGAGGAAACAAAGATGACACACAAGCAAGAAATAACAAGGCTTGTACGGTAAGTTTTACAAAAGATTGCAAGCAAGATGAACGCACAATACAAAAAAAATGCAGCAGCATCGAAGAGTATAATATTGGGTCAGAGAATACCGATTGACGGTTGTGGGTTTGCGTCAATCTACGAAATTCATTAGAGAGCGCAAAAATACTCATTTTGCGTACTCTGTTTTTCCTTGAGGCTGGTTTGGTACTGGCAATTCACGCGTAGGGCAATGTAGCTTTCCATTCGTAATTTCCAATAAAATTGCTCAGTGCTGACGGTTCACGCGTGTCGTGAACTCGCTTTCGTTATGGAGTTTGTCCACAGCGGTGACGATGTACGTGTAGCGTTCGCCGTCTTTGGCATTTGTGTCAACGTACTGCGTGGCGGCAGTAATGGCGCGTATAAATCGTGGGTCGTCGGTGTTGATGCGGTCATTTATGCCAAAACGATAGACAATAAAATACCGTGCCGTGTCGCCATCGCGGGCTGGCGCAGGAGCTTGCCACGTAAGCAATACACCGCGTTCATGTTCTGCGTAGGTGAGGTTTATAGGCGCAAGCGGCGGTATGGCATCCTTCCAAGGCATTGTAGGTGGCAGCGCCGGATAACGGAAAAGGCTCATGCGAAGCGAATCTTGAATGCCCTTCGCGTTTTTAAGAATCGTCGCCGAACTGAAAAACGAGCACCCATGCGCCCCACGAGCGCGGTTCAACCGGATTTGCCCCATAATCTCCGATGCTGACCAGTTGCTTTTATCTGCCAATCTGTAGGCGGCGTTGCCAGTATATAGATGCCGCCCGCCTGTAGAGCCGTTCGTCGCCGCCGTCACCTGAGAGAGCCACCAAGGCATCAGCTTCGCGTAATCTTTTTTGCTACCAAACATCCAATACAGTTGCGGCATGATATAATCCACCGTTCCGGCTTGCAACCACGCCAATGCGTCGCAATAAATCACCGAATATGCGCCATAAAGGTCGAGCGGAACCGTGTCCGCAGCCACCACACCCGCCGGAACGCCTGTTTTCCACACGCCAAACGGACTAATGCCAAATTTTACATATGGCTTTACCGCACGGATGCTATCATACACCATTTTAATGAGTAAATTTATGTTGTCACGCCGCCAATCGTCTATCTTCGTGATGCCACGGCTGTACCGTGCAAACGTCTCTGCGTCTTGGTTTCCCGTTCCATCGTAAGGGTAAAAATAATCATCAAAGTGAACGCCATCAATATCATAACCTCGCACCACATCCATCACCACGTTCGTAACGTGTTCGCGTACTTGTGGCAACCCAGGGTTCAAGAGTTTATGCGGGTTTGTGTAGGTCAAATGCCATTCGGGGTGTTTTTGCGAGATGTGGTCAGGTGAAACCTTGCTTAACGAGCTTGAAACCGAGCGGTACGGGTTGAACCACGCATGAAATTCCATGCCGCGTTTGTGCGCCTCACGAATCATAAAAGCGAGCGGATCCCAATACGGCTCTGGTGGTTTGCCTTGAACGCCTGTAAGCCACTGCGACCAAGGCTCGCGGGATTTCGCATAGAACGCATCAGCGCTGGGGCGCACCTGCACGATGACGGCATTGATGCCGTTCGTTTTGTGTTCATCTAGCAAACGTATGAAGTCGTGGCGCTGCTTGGAAGGCGCATCCCCGCTGTGTTGGGGCCACGTAATGTTAAACACCGTCGGTATCCACACCGCCCGAAATTCGCGTTTAGGCGGAACCAGATTGGAAGCGCCATTCGCGGCATCCTGTGCAAAAAGCGAGCAGGTAAAAATGTGAAGTACCTGAAGCACGATTGGGCTTACAAATAACCTCACAAATAGTCTTGTATGAAGCCGTAGCACTGATAGTATCAAAACAAATATTACTCTTAGTATATTCATCATCAAAAAAAACTTGGTTTAGCAGCATCATCAAGCAAACTCTGTGCCTGATTCTGCGTTGCCGACGATTTTAGTATGGATGGAATGTGTGCGAACCCTGATGTATTCAATGCCACATGGCATGAATAGACGTGATATTGTTTTTTTACTATTAAGCGCATTTTGGCGTACAAAAAATGGAAAACGAATTGTATCTTTGCCAATCAAATCTCCACGATGAAAAAATGTTCATAATCTCCGATTCGTTCACACTTCAATACCTTTAGGAGTTCATAATGTTCGATAAACTTGACTTCGGCAAAGCGATGGAAGTTGCAAAGCGCGTTGACCTTAACCAACTCATGGACGTTGTGCTAAACACACCGCCCGAAATGCTGCAAGCGCTTATCAAACAAGCAGGTGCAGCCGGCAGTAATGGTGGCAACGGCAAGCCAACAACCAAACAGCTTCCTGCGATCAACAGCGATTTTTACGACCTCGCCTCTCTGCTCTCGCCCGAAGAACGTGCGATGCAGCTGAAAGTTCGCAAATTCATGGAAGAGGAAGTGCAGCCTATTGCCAATGAATACTGGGGCCGTGATGAATTTCCATTCCAAATCGTCCCCAAAATGGCGGAACTCAATGCGGTCGGTATTGCCTACAAAGGGTATGGTTGCCCGGGAATGTCGTTTTTGATGGAAGGTATTTTGGCGATGGAAATGGCGCGCGTTGATTCCTCCGTTGGCACGTTTTTCGGGGTGCAAAGCGGTCTTTCGATGGGTTCGATTTATCTATGTGGCTCGGAAGAACAAAAACAAAAATGGCTTCCGCCGATGCAAAAAATGGAGAAAATCGGATGTTTTGGTTTAACAGAACCTGAAGTCGGCTCCGGTACTGCTCGCGGCATGATGACGACCTGCAAACGTGAAGGCGATACATGGGTGTTGAACGGCAAGAAAAAGTGGATTGGTAATGCGCCATTTGCAGATTTACACATCATCTGGGCACGCGACGAGGACTCGAATCAAGTCAAAGGTTTTGTCATTGAAAAAGACACCCCCGGACTTCGTGCGAAAAAAATCGAAGGAAAAATTGCGCTTCGTATCGTGCAAAACGGCTATATCTACCTTGAAAATTGTCGTGTGCCAGAGGAAAACCGCCTCCAACAAGCAAACACCTTCGGTGCGACCGCCAAGGTTCTCCGCATGACCCGTGCAGGTGTGGCGTGGTTTGCAGTTGGCTGTTCAATGGGTGCATATGAACACTGTTTGCGTTATGCTCAAACACGCCAGCAATTCGGTAAAGAAATCGGTAATTTCCAGATGGTGCAAGACCTTCTGGTGAAAATGCTCGGCAATATTACCTCCACACAAACAATGTGCTTCCGCCTATCGCAAATGCAAGACGCTGGTGTGATGAAAGATGAACACGCGTCGCTTGCAAAGGCGTTTTGTACCGTGCGGATGCGCGAGACGGTGGGTTGGGCACGGGAACTCATGGGTGGCAATGGTATTTTGCTCGAAAACAGCGTTGCTCGTTTTGTTGCCGACGCAGAGGCAATTTATTCGTACGAGGGCACACGCGAGATGAATACGCTCATCGTTGGGCGCTCCATTACGGGCTTTAGTGCGTTTGTCTAACGACCTGAAATCAGGCTACGGAATAATCAAGAACAGCATTGCACAAGCCATCGTATGATACACGCTGTTTACAAGCGTCATGCGATGGCTTTTTATTGAGCATCATTGCAACAATGGACATGACATCAGATTTTAAGGATATTCACATCGGCGAGGTTCCGTTTTTGGTCATGGACGTAGAAACGACAGGACATAGCGGCAAAGATCACCGTGTGACCGATATTGCATGTATTGTAGTGCGCGACGGCTCCATTATTGATGAATACACCTCGCTTGTGAACCCGCGCCAACACATTCCCGCGAACATCACCCATATTACGGGCATCACCGATGCGATGGTGTGGAACGCGCCCGAAGCACAGGAAGTTTTTACGCATATCCGCCGGATGTTCGTGCAACCCTATTCCGTGTTTGTGGCGCACAACGTGAGTTTTGATTGGTCGTTTGTGCAGCAATCCTTCGTTCGCGCAAGCCTGCCGGACATTGACCCGCCTCGTCTTTGTACGTATAAACTCAGCAAACGCTTATTCCCGAAACACAAAAAACTCAATCTTGGTGCGCTGTCGTCCTACTTCGAGATTACTATCAAAAACCGTCACCGCGCACACGGCGATGCACTTGCTACCGCACAAGTATTGATGAGGCTTCTGACGATGTTGCAGGAACAATATGATATTCACACGCTCGACGATTTGCTTACGTTCCAAAACAAACGCATTCAAACATTTAAGCCGCTTCCACGCTCCATAGAACGACTGCAAGAAACGCTTAAAGAGCTTCCCGACGAACCGGGAGTATATTTTTTCCGCAACCAGCACGACGAACTGCTCTACATCGGCAAAGCAAAATCACTCACCAACCGTGTGCATTCCTACTTCCAAGCGGGAGCGCAACATTCACCCAAAATCGCCGAACTCGTCAAGCAAGTGCGCGACGTTCAATGGCAAACAACTGGCACAGAGCTTTCGGCGCTGCTGTTGGAATCGAAGGAAATTAAAACGCATAAGCCGCGCTACAACACGCTTATCAAGCGGTACAGGCGGTATCCGTTTCTCCGTCTTGGCGACGACTCTGGGCGGATAATAGCTGATGAACAATGGGGAATGAAGAAAAGGAACGACGACGATAATTCCCAATTCTCAATTCCCGATTCCCAAATTCTTGATTCTTCCTTCCCTCGCCTCGAAATGTGTTTCGAGATTCAAGACGACGGTGCAGAATATTTTGGTCCGTTCGGCAGTCGTGGTGCGGCGGAAGCGGTGGTGGAAACGATTAACCGCTCCTTCAAACTCCGCAAATGCCGTGAGCCGATAACACCCAATCCCGATTTTTCGCCCTGTTTTTATCATCAAATCCAGCGCTGCGATGCCCCGTGTGCGGTATTACAATCAGCCCAGGATTACGAGCGCGAGGTAGATGCAGTGCGGAAGTTTTTGAGTGGCGAACGTGAGGGTATTGTTGCGGTATTGCGGCAAGCAATGACCGAAAGTGCGGAGCAATTGGAGTTCGAGGAAGCCGCGCTGCGCCGCAACCAGATGAAGGAATTAGAACGAGTGTTTTTTCGGCAACGGCAGATTTCAAGTTCGGTGAACGAAAACAATGTCATCATTGTACTGCCAACATCCGCCAAACAAGGCAAAGTTGAGGTGTTTTTTATTCGACACGGACGTTTGCGATTCCAGCGTTTGGTCGGCAAAAAACTCCCTTCCAAAGAGCTTGAACGCTGGATTCAAGAAACATACTTCGATGGCAGCACCGCCCCGCCGCATTGCCGCAAAGAAGAAATTGACGAAATTCGCATTATTGCCAGTTGGGTGTATCAGCATCGTGACGATGGGCGATTCCTCTACACCGCTGGCTTGCAGGGCGCACAAATACTGGAACAGCTCGCCGAAATGCTCTATGCTACTTTAACCAAGCCAGAGGTAGAACCAACCAAACACCAGCACGATATTGATACGGCATTGCGTCATATCACAGAAAAACAAACGTATGTCCCGTTTGAGGATTGACGAAACATCAAAAGAAATGTCAAAAATAAAACAAGGCTTGCAGTTGCATCACCGCTGATGTCTGCAAGCCTTGTTTTTATCGGATGTGCGAGAGATTATTTTTTCTCTGCTGGTTTCGCGTCTGCTGGTTTGCCATCGGCTGGTTTAGCCTCGGCTTTTGCAAAATCGCCGCCTTTGAAGATGGTGATTTTCTCCGGCACGATGTATTTCCGCATTCCGACAGAAATGCTCTCCGGTGTCAAATCAGCTATCTTCTTCTCGAAATCCGCATCCCACGTCAGCTTACGTTTGATGAACAGGTAATTCGCTAACGATCCGGCAAGAGCTGGGTCTTGCGAGCGCGTAACTACACGGCTTTGCAAGTAACCTGATTTTGCTGCACTCACTTCTTCCGCCGTGAAGCCGTCTTTGAGCATTTTTGCAATTTCCTCTTTGAACGCCGTTTCCAGTTTTGCCACATTTTGCGGTGCATAAATCGCAAACGCTATGAACTGACCGAATTTATCGAGCGAACCTGCATTCAACTGCGAACCCACACCGTAGCTGAGACCTTCTTTTTGGCGAATCCGTACCGCAAGGCGCGAATTCAAAAAGCCGCCGCCCATCATATAATTCCCCAACACTAATGCCGGATAATCGGGGTCGCTGTCGTTCACGGGCAGCGTCAAACCAGCGATGAAGAACGCATTTGCCTTGTCCGGCGTGTTGATGGACTGATTCGCGGCTGCAACATCTTTTTGCGTAGTAACCACACGAGCAAAGGGTTTTGGGCTTTTCCACGAGCCAAAAAGCGTCGTTATTAAGCCTTGAATTTCCTTGTCGTCAAGATCGCCCACTGCCGCAAATTCCGCATTGGACGCGCCATAGAAGTCGTTGTAAAACTTCTTCACTTCGTCGAACCCTAATGCTTTAATGCTGGCAATCTCCTCATCCAATGTTGCCACGTAGCGTACATCGCCTTTAGGATATTGTGCGATATGGCGGCGGAAGGCAGTAGCAGCCAACGGTTGTGGTTCACTCTTTTGTGATTCGATGCCCGCAAGTTGTTCTTGCTTTAGATTGTCGAATTCGTTTTGCGGGAATGTGGATTCGCGCAGCATTTCTGCCAATAAACGCAATGTTGCCGGAAGACTTTCGCGGACGGTTTCAATACTAATCGTCACCGAACCGGCAGCACCACTAATGTTCACGCGCGATTTAAGTTTGTCAAGTTCGTCTTGGAACTGTTGGCGCGTATGTTTTTGCGTACCTTTGTTGAGCATCGAAGCCGCAAATTCAGCCGCCTTGCCGCGATTCATAAGGCTTTGCTCGTCGCCAAAACGGAGCGTCATGCGAGCAGCAATCGAACCGCCGCGCGTTTTTTTAGCAAGCAACGCCGTTTTTACGCCACTCGCTTCACTACGAACCGTCCGTGCTTCGATGTTTGCTGGTGTTGGGTCGAACGCTTCCGCCGCTGCAAGACTTTCGTCACCTTTGTAATCTTTCAGCATAGCCGCAACGTCTGGCGTGGGCGGAATTTCAGCACGTTCGGGTTTTTCGGTCGGTATAAACAAGCCGATGGTGCGGTTCGAGGATTTCAGATACAAGCCTGCAACGCGATTCACATCTTCCACCGTTACTTTTTTGATGCGGTCGCGGTGCAGGAAAAACAATCGCCAATCGCCCATTGCCATCCATTCACTCAGCTGCAAGCCCACGCGGTCGGAATTATTCAGCGTGAGTTCCACATTTTTAAGCAGCTTCGTTTTTGCGCGTTCCACTTCTTCCTTCGTTACAGGGCTGACTTGACCAGCATCGCCCGGTTTTGGTACAATGAGGTCAATGGTTTTCAGGAAAATATCGCGGGCACTGTCGAGCGAGAGTTCACGGCGCACATCCGCTTGAAAATAAATTATGCCCGGTTCGCGTAATTGAAACTCGAAACCACCCACAGCGCTTGCCTTCTTGGTTTCCACGAGCGCCTTGTAGAGCCGTCCCGACGGCGAATCGCCAATACTCGTAGAAAGCACTTCAATCGGCGCAAAATCTGGGTGTGAGCCAGAACAGATATGATACGCCATCGCCGCAAGCTGCACATCGCCCACGCGCCGCAACGTGACTATACGTTCGCCGTCCTGTGTGGGTTCTGTGGTGTAAATTTTCTGCAATTCGCGTTTTGGGCGCGGCGTTGGGGCAAAATATTTGTTGATCAGGCTAATAGTTTTTTGTTCATCAAACTTGCCGGCAACCAGCAAAATAGCGTTGTCTGGCTGATAGTACATTTTGTAGAACGCTTGCAAACGGTCAATCGGCACGTTCTCGATGTCCGACCGCGCACCGATGGTCGTGTTGCCGTAATTGTGCCAGATGTACGCACTGGACATCACACGCTCTTGCAAAATACGGTCAGGATTATTCTCGCCGGACTCGAACTCATTGCGAACCACCGTCATTTCGCTTTCGAGGTCTTTTTTAGCGATGAATGAATTCACCATGCGGTCTGCCTCAAGGTCGAGCGCCCATTCAAGGTTCACGTCCGTAGCGGAGAATGTCTCGAAGTAATTTGTGCGGTCGAGCCACGTTGTACCGTTCGGACGAGCGCCGTGTTCGGTAAGCTCTTGCGGAACGTTTTTATGTTTAGGAGTACCCTTAAACACCAAATGCTCCAGCAAATGCGCCATGCCACTTTCGCCGTAGTTCTCGTGCTTGGAGCCAACGAGGTACGTGATGTTGACGGTAATTGTGGGTTTGGATTGGTCAGGGAAGAGCAGCACCCGCAAGCCGTTTTCGAGCTTGTATTCGGTGATGCCTTCCACACTGGTAACGCGCTCCATACCTTTTGGCAGCACGATATCTGGTTTTTGAGCAGGCTTTTGTGCGGGTTGCGCTGGCTGCGCCGACACAGAAAGCGCAGACAAACCAAAAACGAGGAATAATGCGCCCCATAGCAGAAGGCGGTTAAGAGAATACTGTTGCATATGACAAAAAGAATTTGATGGTAGAAATGATAGAATAATGCTGAATTATCGGGCGAAAAATACGACATTTTTCACGTATTTGGTAACGATTTTAATTACCGCAAATCGTTTACGATTGATATTGCCAAACCCATATAAACTGTTCATAGATGAACACTTGTTGTACATTTATGGACAGTTTTGTTGGATTGTTTTTTGAATAGAATCCTTACAAGCCGCACAAAATCTACATTCTTCGATTTGGCACGAATCTTGGCTCTTCTCAAAAAAAATTGAACATTTTATTTCCCGTTGTACTGCCATACCAAGATGCTCCAGAACTACTTCAACCATGTCAACGCGACAATCCTACAGCAGTGTCGCCAAATCCATATTGATGGCTTCGCAGAACGACGGTTTGTCGAGAATGTCGCCTACACCGCGCCGATACTTGTGCCATTCGTTGCGCTTGTAGTCATACACAAAACCTTCTTGGATGCCGTATTCTGTTTCGTCAATAAGTCGGCGAACTTTTTTCAGGTCATTCAAAACGCCGTTGGTATGCGTGATTTCGATAATAGCTGGCGTTTGCTCCAGAACATTGTCATACAAGATAATATCAGGTGTTGCGCTGGTTTGGCTTTCGTCAAGCATCGTTTCGGGAAGTGGCTCAAGCTGCAACGAACCTTCAATATAATAACGATAGCTAAGATGCCCCAATAGACGACTAATGATGCGCTGATGGGGTTTTGGGGCATTTGTTCCCATAAGCAGTAGTGCCTCTTCACGAGTAATCATACATTTTCTTGAAAAAGTTAAACAACGCTTCTAATCTACCATTCAAACTGCATAATTCAAAACCCAATACACTATGCTCCAGAACTACCTCAAAATAGCACTCCGTAATCTTTTGCGCCACAAAGGTACAGCGTTCATCAACATTTTTGGACTGGCAGTCGGTATGGCAGCTTGTTTGCTGCTGTTGCTGACGGTGAAGGATGAATTTACGTTCGACATGTTCCATGCAAACAAAGAACGTATTTATCGGC
>JANYIG010000066.1 GCA_025358765.1 Candidatus Kapaibacterium sp. | reverse complement strand
CCCGTATTATTCGTGCCACCCACAACAGAAATACCACCACCCGGAGCGGGGTTGCGAACTGTGAGCAGACGCGCTCCTGCTGTTGCCGTCAGCGATGCCGGAAGAACCGCATTCACATCAGCAGCATCCAAAAACGTGGTCGCTATCGGTTGACCATCAATCAATATTTCTGTTCCCGGCACAAACAACGAGCCGCGCACTTGCAGGCTCGGACTGCTTCCGACCAGAACACTGGTAACATTCACCCCGATGAGCGTTGGCACGGGATTTTCTACCGCAAGGTTCAGCGTTGCCGAGCCGCCGCCCGTGCCTGCCACAAGGGGATTGCTCACCACCACAGGCGTGGAGGCGTTCGCAACCGTGAGGTCGCTGGCGGCGAGCGCAATAGTTAGCTGAGAATTACTCACAAACGTCACGGTTGCAGGCACACCGCCCACCGTCACCTGCGACTGCGGTGTGAAGTTCGTACCGTTCAGGGTTAAGATAAAGGCGGTGTTCACCAATACGGTTGTGGGTGAAAGGTTTGTGAGCGTGGGCGCTGGATTTTTGACGATAAACGTCAATGCTGTTGGCGAGGTGCCACCGCCTTGACTGTTCACCGATGGATTGCGAACGGTGATGCTGTAGGCAGCGGCGTTGCTCATCGTTGTTGATGGAATGGAAGCCGTGATGGTGGTGGCATTCACAACAGCGCTTACGACACCATTTGCGACGGCAGGTTGTCCGTTGACCAACACCTCCGCACCCTGCACAAATTTTGTCCCAGTAACCGTAACGGCTTGGGTATAGGAACCAACGAATGCTTGCGTGGGGTTGATGGCGCTCACCGTTGGCACGGGATTCAGCACCGTAAACGCTGCGGGCACGGACGCACCAACGCTGGGGCTTGGGTTCACGACGGTGATGGTCACGGTTCCCGTGGCAGCAGCAGAAGTCAGAAGCGCCGCGTCAACGGTAGCTGTGAGTTGCGTAGAGTTCACGACGGTGGTTGGTAACGCGACGACATTACCATTGACGTTCCACTGCACCACAGCGCCCGTCATAAAGTTGGAGCCGTTGACCGTCAGCGTTGTACCGTTATCGAAGACATACACAGCCGCCGGTTGGGAGACAACGCTCGTCACGACCGGACGGGGGTTCAGAACCGCGAGCGTGGTGGAGGCTGTTTTTGCCGTCACCGTGTTCGGCGCAAAGTTCTGAACACTGAGCGTTGCGTTGCCGAGCGTACCCAACAGATACGCCGGAATGGTTGCCACAAGCTGCGTGGGGCTGATATATTGCGTGGTCACTGCTCCAGCAGGTGAACCATTGATGCTGACGGTGGAATAGGAAAAAAACTGCGTTCCGTTGATGGTGATGGTTGCCTGTACGCCAAGCCCCGCTTGCGTGGGTGTGATGCTGGTGATGGTCGGTTGGTAATTGCCCACAACCACGTTCACGGGCTGCGAGGCAAAGCCAGCGCCGCCGTTAGGATTTATCACATCAAAATAGCGAGTGCCGGGTGTTTGCAGCGCTGCCGGAAAGGTTGCCACAAGCTGCGTGGAGCCGGAGCGTGATTGCACAAACAACTGTTGTTGTGCGGGCGATGGATGCCCGAACCAAGCTTGTGCGCTATTGCTAAAGTTCGTCCCCGTAAACGTGAGCGTAATATCCGTGCCGTTGGGGTCAATGCTTGCAGGCGTGATGCTGGTCAACGTTGGGGTTGACACTTCAACCGTAAGCGTTGCCGCAACGGGCGAGTCGGTATTACCACCCTGCACCGGAGACGGATTGCGAACTTTGATGCTGTGCGTGCCGGCTGTTAGAAATTGGCTTGCGCTGATGGCGGTTTGCAGCGTTGTCGCGTTCACGAAGGTCGTGGTGACGGGCTGTCCATCTATCAAGATGACCGCTCCCGCAACAAAATTTATGCCCGACACGGTGAGCGTGGCTGCTGCTTGGACGCTGATGGTCGAGGGTGAAAGCGGTGTTGCGGACAGAAACGGCTGCGGGTTTTGGACGACGAGGTTCAAGGTTTGGGATGTGCCACCGCCCTTGCCATTGATGGCGGGCGTGACGAGATAGACCGGATAATTGCCTGTGGTAGGAATATCCGAAGCATTGATGGCAATGGAAGCAGAAAAGGCATCCACCGTTGCCGCCCTCTGTTGCCCGTTGAACCATACTTGTGTGGTTGGGGAAATAGGGCTGCCCTGACAGGTAAGCGTGAAGGCTTGGCTCACCGCGATTCCGCTTGGTGAAAGCGTGGTCAGAAACGGCTGCGGGTAGGTGGTGGTAAACTGCGCGGAGGAGGCAGACGTAACATTGCCCGGATTGCGGAGGGTGATGGTATGCACACCGACCGATGCTGCGGGAAAGGTGTACAGATTCGGGATAGTGAATGTGAGCGACGATGGAACCGTGACAATAACGCCCGCGCTGTAGGCTGTGCCATCCACCAGCACTTCGGTTGCGGCAACAAGATTGCTGCCTTGAATCGTGACGGGAACACCATTTTGAGCGCCCACGAATGTTTGGTTCGGGGTGATGCTGGTGATGGTGGGCGGCGGTGGCAACTCGACATAAAATGTATTTCCATCGCCCTCTCCTGAACAACCTGAACCACCGTTAATGTGAGGGTTCAAGCCGATACGACGATTACCGGAAAGCCATGCGGTAGGAAGGAGCAATGTGAATGTGTTATCGCTGATGACTTGTATTTGGGCTCCACTTGGGTCTGGCTGTGCGGGGGCGAGGATAACGCTAAAAACTACTTGATTCGTTATCGCATTGTATCCGGTAACCGAGAGCGAAAAGTATGGCTGTGTGAAATTTCTGCCTGTCACCGTTACGGTAAGGCTATTGCTTCCTACCAGAGCTTGAGTGGGCGAGAGGCTAATAATATCTGGTCTCTCAGGCAGGGTGCAGTCAACGTGCTCACGGGGTAGGTTGCCACGCCACCATCGGCGGCAGAAATTTCAGCATCGTTCTGTTTTGATAGACTACCGGACTTCGACGAAGAACTTTGCAATCCGAGCATGATGTTATCCTTGCCATCACTCGCTATCGAAAGTGGTTGCGGTGTGGGCGTTCGTACTGCCGTCCATGTTTTCCCGTTGTCCTGCGAATACGAAAAGCCGATAGGCGTTCCGGCGAGCAGGGTTTTCCCGTGGGAAGCCATTGCATCCACGCCCGTTGGCACGGAGCCTGTGGCAATCGTGCGTGAAGCTGTGCCTGCGGAGGTCATCTTTTGCCATGTCGCGCCGTTATCGCCCGAACGCCAGATATTGCCGCTCACGGAACCAGCAAACAACATCGTCGTCGTTGCTGTTGTTGTTCGGTTCCCAACTTGCACCCACGTATCGCCTGTATGGGCATAGACCGAGCGGCAAACAGCGGATTCGCCCGCAATCGTGAGCTTTACCCACGTTGTGCCGCCATCGGTCGAGCGCCAAAGCCCTTCCTTCCAAAGATTCACAATCACCGTGTTGCCCGCAGCGGTGATGCCACGGACTTCGTTGTTGTCTGCCGTTTTGTCGAGGTTGACGAGCGTCCATGTTGCTCCGTCGTTTGTGGAGCGCCACACGCCACGTTCGGTAGCGGCAAAAAACGTTGTTCCCACGACCTCAACATCAAAAATCGCTTTGGTTGAGAGTACAGCACGATAGGTAGCGCTGGTGATTTCAATATTTTTCCATGTTGCCCCGTTATCGGTCGAGCGTTGGATGCCCTTGTTGGTTCCCGCAATGAGCGTGGAGGCGCTGCCGCTGCGATGGAGTTTAACGGCATACACGGGTTGGTTGTTC
>JANYIG010000050.1 GCA_025358765.1 Candidatus Kapaibacterium sp. | reverse complement strand
GTTGCCGTGCTATTTTGGGCAATCACGATGTTCGGAATAACGCTGATAGTTGGCAACCCAACTACTCTTACGAGGAAATCAACAGAGGAAGTCAAGCCGTCTTGATTGCGAACAGTTGCCGTAATAACGGCACTCCCGACCTGATTTAGCGCCGGAATCACCGTAATTGTGCGGTTTGTGCCAAATCCGCTCACGATAATATTGCCGTTCGGAATCAAACCCGGGTTTGCCGACGAAAACGTAAACGTGAGAGAATTGAGGTTTCGGTCGCCAACAATAAATTCCCCTGAAACAGGCGTATTTACTGGCGTTACGAGCGTGAGTGCAGGGCGAATCGTTGGCGGTTGAGGCGGCAGCGCCACCGTCACCGAGAAGCTCGTTGTTGCCGTCAAGCCATCTTGATTCGTCGCCGTCAAAGTAACAATGGCGCTGCCTGTCTGGTTTGTCGTAGGTACGATAAAAATCATGCGGTTCGCGCCTGTACCGCTAAAGAAAATGTTGTTGCTGGTAATCACCGTTTGGTTTCCCGAAACGCTTGGCGTAACGGTCACCGTATTTACGTTGGCATCACCCACCGTGAATGACGCTCCAACGGGCGCATTCACCGTTGTCGTCAGATTGCCAATAGCGCTGATAGTGGGCGGCGTTTGAGGATTGGATACCACAAACTGAAAGCTCATTGTTGAAGTAAGACCAAGTTCATTCGTAGCGGTAATCGTCATTGTTGCCGTGCCAATTTGTCCGGTTGCTGGCGTAAGGGTAATCGTGCGGTTTGAGCCGTTTCCGCTCAATATTATATTGTTTACGGGAATCAATGTTTGATTGGACGATGCCGCCGATAGCAGGACTGTAGCCGGATTTGCGTCGCTGACTGTAAAATTCGCGTCAGCCGGTGTGTTTCTTCGTGTGGAAATTGTTGGAATCTGGCTTAACACGGGCGGTCCAAGCACCGTCACTGTAAACGACGTGTTTGCCGAAATGCCTCGTTGATTCGTTGCCGTGAGCGTAATGGTTGACGTTCCGACTTGTCCGGGTGCAGGCGTGACGGTCACACGGCGCTGGGCACCACTGCCCGTAATGGAAATGCCGCTTATGGGAATTACCGATGGATTGCTCGACGATGCCGAAAATTGGAGCCCATTCGGATTTGCATCAATCACCGTAAAGTTCGCAGAAACAGGCGTGTTCACCGACGTGCGAAGCGCAGGAATACCGCTAATAAGCGGCGCATCGGTCGGCGAAATGAATGTGATATTGAATGTTGCCCGCGATGCGCGGTTGTTTTGGTTCAATGCCGAAATGATAATCGTTACCATACCCCGTTGCCCGGGAAGCGGCGTAATATCAAGTACACGAACAGAACCGGAGCCACTCAAAACGATGTTGTTTTCGGGAACGATAGCCGGATTGGATGTTGCCGTAAAAATTTGCAGCGTGTTGAGATTCATATCTGCAACCGTAAAGCCTACACGCACGGGGCTTCCGGGTGTTGTACTGAGGTCGAGTGGAGCGGTAATCACGGGAATGTCTGTCAGCGGAGCAGTGACGTTCATCAGTACATCACGCGAGGACGTAAGCCCCAATTGATTTGTTGCCGCAATCGTGATGGTCAGCGAGCCAGTGCGTCCGTTGATAGGCGTAATCGTCAAAGCGCGGTTTGTGCCGGAGCCACTAAAACTAAAATTCAAATTTGACACGAGCGATTGGTCGTTGGACGAAGCTGTGAGCCTCACTGAGCCGACATTTGCATCGCTAATCGTAATCGGGACCGTCACCGGAACGTCTTGCGTTGTGGTTATGACGGCAATCGGCGAAATCGTCGGCGGACCAGTAATCACAGTACTGGAAACGTTGACTGTGAAGGTGAGCGTCACACTTGCGCCGCCGATGTTCGATGCCACCATCATTATCGTGGACGAACCCATCTGCCCGCCAATAGGCGTTGCCGTGAGGGTACGGGTTGCACCACCATTAACAACGGTGATATTGTTGGTCGGGATAAGTGCTGGATTGCTGGACGACAGCACCAAAAACACGACGGCTGCAGGATTAGCATCCGTGATGGTTAGTTGGGTTGTTGCGGGCGTGTTTGGTGCGGTGTTCAACGTTGTGTTCCCGTTTGGAAACGTAACATTAAACGTCTGTGCATACAGCGCCGGAAGCGTACTTTGAGCAAATGCTCCAGCACACAACGCGGCAATAACTATACGCAACAGCATCCACCGAACGCCAGAAAAACGTGCGCCGACAACATTCAGATGGCTTCGATGCGGGGCGCGTTGCACGTAGGTTTGTGCGTGAACGCTTTCCTCACGAGTGTGCGCGGTGAATGTGGGCGCAGAAACAAGGTTTTGCAGGGGTTGCATAACCAGACTCCTTTAATTGTGATGTATAGAAGATGTGGGATGATGTTGCATAATGTACCAAATTGAAATGGTTTTACAAACCGTCTTTATGACGATCGCCTTTTACTCGCGCTCACCGAATGACGAGAACAGCGAAAAAAAAGCCGCAAAGAATGCTTCCACGCAGCGCAAGCATGAAGAACGCCCTTTGCGGCAGAGACCCTGTATGGGGGAGCTGTCATCGTGATACCTCGTAATATCCATAATGCTTGACGACCTGAAGATGACGCAAATGCGTCAACCGTGTGTCTGTCCCGCGTACAATAATCCGCAGAGAGGCACGCAACGCTGTCGAATGGGCTTTTGTAAAAGCTATTATTATCGGCAACGTTGCGCGAGAACGAGAATACTCGCCACCTCTACGGTTTCCACGCCCAGGACTATGAGCGATATTTTCACAGACGATTTCTTCTATAGACGATTTCTACAGACGGAACGTAGCCGCCAAATACCCAAACGACGATGTTGTGCCGATGCCACCTAATGCGCGGCGAATAACTTCTGTGTCGGTCGTCAAATCAAGATTAAACTTGCCAAACGACAGACCAAATCCCAACGAGATAGCACCGTACTGGCTTAACAGCGAGTAGTTGTTGTACAACGTTGCGTTGGCATCAGGATTCAAGCCGGATGCACGGTATGTGCGGTTGTTCGTGGTTGTAGCATATCCCATGCGGAACTTTAGCCATTCCACTGCCTTAATTTCAGCACCGAGATTGAAGCGCGGGAAGATAAATTCCGACGAAAGTGGTGCCGTAGTGCCACCAGAATTTGCCGATACACTTACGCCGCCAACCAAATAGAGCCTATCCGTTTGGTACGTCAGCCCAAGACCACCGTCAATCGAAGTTATCGAGCCGGTTGCAGGGGAACTGAGCGTATAAAAATTGACCATCGGAATAAACGAAATATTTTTGTTCAACCGTGCGATATAACGACCGTTGAACGCAAATGACGTGCCGGTGAGTGCCTGTGTGAGCTGCGAGTTTGGTATTGCCAGCGTTACACGCGGCAACAACAACGTTACGCTCAAATCAAGCATTGAGGCGGTGTTGGTTGTGATAAGTACACCAAGATTAAATCCGAGCTGTGTCAGGCTTGACGTGGGCTGTGCAGCGTTCTGCGTTGCGTTCGTGGCAATCGGCGAAAGCTGACTGTTCACATACGATACGCCTCCGGCAAGCACCACGTCGCCCGTGTTGAACGAGGTGCTGAGATAGAAGGAATTGCGTGCTCTCAAAGGAACAATGCCGTTAGCAATGATACCCGGCGGCGCGGTTCCGCCATACCAATTTGAAGTGGCAATCCCGTACGCCGCAATATTACTTGCGAAGCTGGTGTTGAGCGCTGTCAACCCGGGGAATGATTCAAATGCGGCGGCACCACCAATCGTCACACGAGGGCTAAGGCTGAAAATAGCGCCGAACGATTGTCCACCAAAGTTATTGAGCGGCTGCGAAGAGCCATTGCCGCCCGCGCCACCAATCGAACCAAAGTTCGCAAAAACAGCATCGCGGAAACGGTCTGCGTATGCCGGATTGGTGAAGTACGAGTAGGAATCAACGATAAACGGGTTACCGGCGTATGTATAAATATCACCACCTGCACCGTAACCGCCGCCACCAAGCGCCACGTGGCGAGCCAGCGAACCAGTTTCGAGCGGATGTTCAATGGATGCAAATGTCACACATGCACAGGTTTCCTGCGTTGGGCGAACGGCTATCGGGCGCGTGGCTGTTGTTGCCGGACGCGCTGCTGTTGTTGTTGGTCGTGTTTGTTGGGCGCCGGGTCTGCCAGTTTGTGTGGTTGTCCGATTGCCGCCGTCGCGGAGAATATTCGGCGATGGTCGGGGCTGGCTCCACACGTGTAGTGTTGCCACCAGCAGCACAACGAGGGAAAGATATAATAAACGTTTCATAGCTGCGTAGTCCTGGAGAAAGTGGAAAAATAGGGTCTGCATTACTGACCACCACCCTGCTGCTCTGCTGGCTGTTCGCCCGGCTGCGGCTGGATTCCTTGCTGCGTTTGTGAGATAATCTGCGTGTCCGGCAGCGATGCACGCAGGTTGTTCAAATCGTTTTCCGTAAACGAATTATTATCAATATCCAATGTGCGGAGGCGTTTGAGTTTTCCCATTTCCGCCGGCATAAAGGCAATAAAGTTCGTGCGAAGTGCAACATCGCGCAGCGAAGCAGCCAAGCCAATAGCAGCCGGAACTTGCGTCAAACGATTTTCGTTTGCTTCGAGATATTCGAGCTTCGAGAGTTTGCCAATTTCGGGCGGAAGTTTTTTGAGTGCATTCTGCGAAACAATCAATTGTTTGAGGTTCGAGAGATTACCTATTTCTTGCGGCAACAAATCAAGCTGATTGCCGCTCAGGTTCAACACTTGCAGTTTCGTGAGCAAACCGATTTCACGCGGAATATCGTTCAGCTGATTGCGGCTTAAGTTCAAGTATTGCAGGTTTCTGAACCGTGAAAGCTCTGCCGGAAGCACGCGCATACCGTTATTGCTCAGGTCGAGCTTCACGACGGCATCGGGGTTTTTAAGACCTTCTTCCAACGACGTGTAGCCGGTCATATTTTCGAGCGCGTCGAGGTCAATCAGCGATGACGGCGCTGGCTGCGGCACTTGGAGCGGCGAATAAGCATTCGGAGCTACGGGACGACCGTCCGAGCGCGGCGCGTTGGGCATGTTAGACATAGTGGTTCCGGGAGGCAAATCCATGCGCCCGCCCCGCAGCATTGCAACTTCTTCGCGCAGTGCCGAGTTTTCGTTCTTCAGCAGCTCCACTTGATTGCGGAGTGCTTCCACCTCGCGGGCAAGAATGCCATCACCGCGTTCGGTAGCGTAATCCATCGTCTGCGTTTGTTCGATAATCCTATCAAGCGCTACTTGGCTGCCATTACGCTGCGTGATGATGTCGTTGTAAAGTCGGCGTGCCGCTAACAGTGCTTCGATAGCGCTGGGTTTGTCGCGCAAATCTCGGTACACCAACCCCATGCCCTCATAGCTGGCGGCTTCCCAGTATTTACTACTGGTTTGACGTGCCAGATTAAGCCCTTTGTTGAGAAAATATAGTGCGTTTTCCGTGTCGCCGCCTTCTCGGTACGAGAGACCGAGTTTGATAAAGCGGGCACAGAGTTCCTTTGTTGTGATGCGTTTTTGCGCCAGCGCGTCATAGTGAGCTACGCCGCCGCCAAGCAACACAACAGCCAAGAACACACGGAGCGTCCACGAGTGGAGCATCCGCAGTCGGAGGGTTCGTAAGTGCTTCATAGCGCTTCCCTTTATGGTTTGTGAAAAATGAACGTTAGTTAAAACGATTGTTTACTTTAATTACGATAATCATATCATCGAAAAAAATGTCATCGAAAACCTCATCAGCGTTCCCCGTAGGCATTATAGTAATACGCCGATACGGGATGCCGAAGAATGCACGATTTGATATGTCAAAATTCGTGCCAATCACGTGCTTTACGCACAATACGGATAGAATTTCTTTTGCAAATTCTATTCTTTCGTCCTACTCGCAAATGCGTGCAGCACAGACAAAGCCTCATACAGAGCCTTTTGGAGCAAGGCAAAACTGATAATTGAGTACACGTGCCATATACGCAGGGGTTTTGATCCACACGTCTTACGACCCGTCGCGAACAATCAGCCGCCTACTGTTCAGAGCTACCAGAGTTGATAGCTTATGCTATGGCTAAAGGTCAAGCTATAGAATACACAAGCACACACTCAAGAAGGGTTTTTAATCACCGTTCTGTTCCATGAGAGCGCATCATCCATAACGGATATACGCCACACTTGCCGTATTATCTATGCTCTTATACCTGAAGTTGAGGTATAACCTGCATTGAGGGCGATATTTAGATATCTGTTACATTGTCATTACTCCGTGATTGGTAGAACAACATGGGCTATTCCATGAGATACTTGAGATATAGTCTTTTTTGCCCGCAAAGAAGCGCTTGAACATGAGGCTTCAAGCACAATGCAAGTGAGGGCGCGAGGGCGCAAATGATGACGCAAGCGACGTGTAATCATCGCACACAATTCGTAGCCGTTATTGTTCGTTGTATGCAAGAGCATATAATCGTCATACACAGACGTGTGTACACACTATGCTCCCACAACGAATATGGGCATACAAACCATCATCAAGGAAAGGGTTTCTTCCCTGCGGTTATTCCCACAATTAGTGTGCCAAAACAATCAATTTGATAGACAACGACGGAGTTGAAAGTCGAAAAAGATGATTGTAAAGAGATAGCGGTGTTTGCATACATGCTGTGCTTTGTGTACTTTTGCTGCTAATTCATGCCACAAAGCCTTTTTATACTACCATTTTCCACACCACGATGATGATGCGTTTTTTTCTTTGCTCTGCTGCGCTGTGTGTGCTGGCTGCTTCTGCCACAACGCTCCGTGCACAATCTTCCGTGCCTTCTGCGCTCGTGCCTTGGCAAAAACAAAGTCCGCTTCCGCGCTCATTCGGGCAGAACGAAACGTCGTACCAATCCCTTGCGCTTCGTGCAACGTCGTTTGTGAACGCAAGCACTGGTTGGGCGGTGGGCGAACAAGGCGATATCTACAATACTGTTGACGGCGGCAAAACGTGGTTGCCACAGCGTAGCCCCACACGACGGAATTTGTCGGACGTTGCTTTTGTGAATCCTTCCACAGGTTGGATTGTCGGCAATGATGGCATATTTTCAACGACCGATGGCGGCAAAACGTGGGTATTGCAGACCGCAGACATTGATGGTTCGGCTCTTGCTTTTGTAAATGCGAGTACGGGCTGGGCAGTTGGTAGCAGCGGGCGTATCCTTGCAACAACAGACGGCGGCAAAACGTGGCAGCGCCAAACCAGCACCGTTATCAATCTTTTGCGAGACGTGTATTTTGCCGACACGCAAAACGGCTGGGCAGTCGGCACTGACGGAGTTATTGCAACAACGGATGGCGGCAAAACGTGGTCGCAACAGTTGATGCGGAGTTCGGCGTTGCTGCAAGACAATACCCTCGCAACCGTTTGGTTTGCAAATGCGAGCGCGGGCTGGGCGGGCGGCGGCGACAGTACGCTTGTTGCCACGACCGATGGCGGCAAAACATGGCAGCGACAGGACATTCATCCCGATAATACGCTCGAACGCGATGTCTCAAAACTCTTTTTTGTGAACCCACGCACTGGTTGGGCGGTTATTGGCGATAGAATATTGATGGGAACCAGCGACGGCGGCAAAACGTGGCAGCGACTTTCTGCGATAACTCCTGCTGGTTTTGTGAGCGACATCACCTTTGTCAATGAAACAACGGGCTGGGCGGTGAGTTCTTCTTACGCGATTAGTGGCTACATTAGGCAACACACCATTTGGAATACCAGCGATGGTGGCAAAACATGGTCACAACAGCGCAGCAGCCGAACAGATACCTTTACAGATATTGCGCTTTTGACCACCAACCCGGCAGTCACAACGACAGCATTGGCAATTGGTCCAACGGTGATTGCTAAAACCACTAATGCGGGTGATTTTTGGGCTACACAGCCCTTGTTGCCGCGCCCCGATAATTTCGCAACGCCACCGCAAGCCGTGTCGTTCCTTGACGACAAAACAGGTTGGGCGGTTTGCAACTTCGGGCGCGTTTTTAGCACCGTAAACAGTGGAAACGACTGGAAATATCTTGGCAGAACCAGTATCAATCACGATTTGCGCGACGTTGCATTCGTGAATGCAAGCACAGGTTGGGCGGTAGGCAATGGTGGTGGTTTGGTAGGTGGCATTGTCCTAAAAACGAGTGATAGTGGCAAAACATGGACGCAGCAACTCCGCACCAACGGCATCACCGATACGTTGACGAGCATACAGTTTGTTAGCCCAACGACGGGTTATGCCGTTGGCACAAACGGGGTTTTGTTGACGACCAGCAACGGCGGCACGACATGGACAAAACAAGACAGTAAAACCGTCCGAAGTCTTTATGGGGTGTTTTTCTTGAACGAAACGCTTGGTTTTGCGGTTGGCGGCTCGTCCGAAGCCAGTATCCTTCGCAGGACGCGCGATGGCGGTAAAACGTGGGAACGTCTGCCTGCACCAACGGAGATGGCGCTTCGTAGCGTTCATTTCGCAAATGCAAATGCTGGTTATGCTGTGGGGGACAAAGGAACTATGCTCGCCACGCGCGACGGTGGCGATAGCTGGAGTGTTTTGGATATTGGCGTGGGGAGTAATTTGAATGCTGTTGTTTTTGCAAACCCTGTGCGTGGTTGGGTTGTGGGCGATTCGGGTGTCATTGTGCGAACAACCAACGGCGGTTTTATGCCAGAAATCACATTGTCCGCACAAACACTGAATTTCGGCTCCATTCCTGCCGGAACAACCACAACACAAACCTTTAGCCTTCAAGCGCGATATTTGCTGGAGCCGCTGACTATTACCGCTCCCACGGGTTATACGTTCGATAGTGGTAATGCTGGTTCTCCAACAAATCAAACAAATCAGCGCTCGACCATCACACTTGTACCGGACGACGTGAATGCTGCCACTAATGCTACGTTCACGGTGCGTTTCACGCCCGCGGTGGACGATACTGTACGCGGGCGCATTACGATTGCGAGTGGCGGCGCTGCAACTGGCTTCGTGAACGTAATCGGTGTCGGGCTGAACCGCGCAACGTTGCGAGCTTCTGTGGAGCGTATTGATTTTGGTGCAGTCCGCGTGGGAACAAGTGCGAATGCGACGTTCACACTTATTAATGTCGGAACGACAGTAGGGACACTGCAAAATGTTGGGCTTACAAATATTGGGCTTGTGCCGCGCTTAAATTCAGCCTTATCTTTCAAAACTTCACCGTCCGTTCAAACCCTGCGTCCGGGCGATTCCGTGCTTGTCACCATCACGTTTGCCCCGCCACGTGTACGGCTTATTGATACGACGCTTGCGGTGTTTGGCGCGGAATTTGAGCGTCGCGGCTCTGGGGTTGTTATTCCCGTTTTTGGCGTAAGCGGACAATCTTCGCTTGAATTTACGCCCGATGACCATTTAGTGTTTAACAATCTTGGCGTGGGGCGAAGTGATGTCAGCGATTTGAACCTGACGAATACGGGCAATCTTGCTGCACGTATTGATAGCGTTGTCCTGCGAAGCCAGAATTTCCGTATTCTTCAAAGCATCAAAACAACGATACTTGACCCGCGCCGTTTGCTTCGTATTTCGATTGAGTTCGCGCCGCAACGCACGGGGAATGTGAGCGATTCGCTGTTCGTGTACAGCGCCGATACAACATTGACCGCCATTATATTAGGCAAGGGTGAGCCGCCATTGCCCGCACCTGAACTTCAAGAACCAGCGGACGGGCGGCTCAATGTCGTCGTTGCTCCGTCTTTTCGTTGGCGAGGCGTTATGCAGGCACAGCGTTATGGTATTCAGATTGCTCGTGATAAAAGTTTCCCAACAAACACCGTTGTGTTTAGTGACACCGTTGCGAATCTGGGGGCGGCTCCCATAAAAGCATTCGATAACTCAACAACGTATTATTGGCGGGTTCGGGCAATCAGCGACAAACAGCAAAGCGACTGGTCGTCGGTGTATTCGTTCTCGACCATCCGCGCCAATCCTCGCATTAAAGAACCCGAACCCATTGTCATTGGCGATGTGGTGGCTAATCAAACGGAGCGCGTATCGTTCAATCTGACGAATCTGACGAAAACCGACATCCAGCTTGACTCCGCACGATGGATAGGAAATACGACGATTTTTTCGCACCCTCGCGGTCAATTTCCACAACCGCTTCCCAAAAGCCGCACCACGCCAATTATCATCAACTTCACGCCGCGTGATACCATTAGTTACACGGCAGTGCTGCAAGTTTTTGGTGGGAACGATACCGCATTTGTGCAGGTGTCGGGGAGCGGCGTGAACGCTGATGCCTTTACCGTTGCAACGGCGCTTTCGCTCCGAGCTATCAAAAAAGACGGCACAAGCAGCGACAGTATTCGATCGGGCGATATGTTGCGGCTACAAATCGTGCTGAACACCAGCGACAGCGCCAAACTCAAGCAACAACGCAATAAACTCCGCACGGCAACGTTCAATGCGAAAATCCTTATCCGCAATCCCTCCGTTTTGGCTGTCATTGGCTCAAGTCCTACTTTTCCGACGAATCTTTCGGAAGAAAATATGGCTATTCGCGGCAAGACTATTGAATTAAATAATATTCCCCGCGATACGTCGGTGGCAAACGGCGTGATTGCAGAATTAGACGCGATTGCTCTGCAAGGCAATGATACCAGCACATCCATTGAATTTTTATCGTTCGATTGGCAAGGCGGAGCCGGTAATAACCAAACCACTATTCGCACGGTTGTGGATAATACATTCACGCTGTCGCTTTGCGAAGTGGATGGCAAGCCGAATTTGATAACGATTACGCCACGGACAGCTTTACAAGCGGCTTCGCCAAATCCCGTCACGGACGTTGTGGAAATCAGTTTTGCGGTGGGCAGTAGCGGGCAAACGGAATTGTACGTTATGGATGTACTCGGTCGGCGCGTCAAAACGATTGCAAGCCGTATCTTTAATTTCGGCGAATATACAATGACGGCGGACATTAGCGATCTGGCGATTGGTTCGTACCGATTGGTGCTACAAAGCCCGTCAAACCTTGTTTCTCAACCTTTACAGATAGCACGATGAAGCAACGGTTATTTTCTTGTTCTGCAATAAGCGCATTGATACTCTGTAGTTGTGCGTTCTCGCAACGCGCACACGCGCAAAGCACGTTTTTTCCTGCGCTTGATTCCACATTCACGCGCTACGGTGTGTTTGGTCAATTTGGGCGCACGGCGCAGAGCATTGGGTTTACCAAATTGCCCGGTTTTCCTGAAAAAACGTGCTGTCCAGACCAACCGTACGATAACACCGTCACAACGGGTTTTGCGGCTGGTGTTTTGGGTGAATATCCGCTTACCCGTGCTTTGATGGCGGCTCTGCGCGTGGGCTACGCAAATATTGGCTCAGATTCAGCATTTGTGGGAATTGCGATGCCGTCGGTGAATACAAGCGGTTCCCAAACAGCAAATGCCGCCGGAAAAGTATTTGAGGAGTACCGCTTCACCCCACGTTTGTCGTTGCTCACGGTTACACCAATGCTTGGTATGCGCCCATCGAGGTCGCTTTCGCTCTACGTGGGTGTTCAGGCAAGCATTTTTCTCCAAAAAAACTACAGCTTAGTTTCCCAATTGCCAGATGGCATTACCTACGATGCCACGCAAACAAATCAGCTAACGTTACGTTCAAACGAAGCGTTGCCGCAAGCCGCGCCGATACTTCTCGCGGCAACGGGCGGACTTAGTTACGAAGTACCCCTGAACCGTACTGGGACTACGCTGCTCTCGGTCGAGGCATTTTACACTTACGGCTTGAACAGCCCCGTTCAGGGTGAGCGTTGGAAGATGAGTTCCATTCGTGGCGGCATCAGCCTTCGCTTTGCGCCTTATCGCACAACGGAACTCAGCGCCAATGAAATCCAAAATCTTTTTCAAGACAGTCTGCGCCGCTCGCAATTGCTGGTTGATAGCGCCATTGCCAACAGCAACCGCTCTGATAGCCTTATCCGTGAAGCGCGTAAACAGACGCTTTCCGCCCGAATAACGAACGTAAGCGGCATAGCGCCTGATGGCAAACGCCTTGAAAAACCAACCTTAACCGTCGAAACAACCGACCTGAACGAGGCAAAATATGTCTTGAGTGCGGTCTTTTTTACGGAAGGTTCGGCGGTGCTGCCATCGCGCTACAAACGTATATTACCTGCCGGACGTGGTGATTTTAGTGTGGAAAACACCGCACGGCTTGCCAACCTTGGATTGTATTACCACGTACTCAACGTTGTCGGAAAACGTTTGGCAGAAAACCCGCAAGCAACCATCACGCTTGTAGGCTGTAACGCGGATGCAGGTATGGAAAAAGACAATCGCAAACTTTCGCGGTTACGCGCCGAGGCGGTAGCGGGCTATTTGCAGGATGTGTGGCGGATAACGCCGGAGCGGATGGAATTGCAAGACCGCAATTTGCCCGAACAAGGTACGAATGCACGTGATGAGAAGGCATCGGAGGAGCGTCGTTTGGAAGAATGCCGTCGCGTGGAAATCCGCTCAAACTATCCCGTTGTGTTGAGTGATGTACTATATCGTGGTGTGCGCCGCACGGTTACGCCATCGGTGGTAGATGTAGGGTTGGAAGTCAATGCTGGTGCGGGTTTGAAGCAATGGAATCTTGAATGTACGCAGTTCGACAATCGTGAAGAAAAACTTCTATTTTCCTACGAAGGCGGCAATATCGCGCCGGAACACTACCTTTGGAAAGTGGATGAACGCCAAACCTCGATTCCACCAGCGATTGGTACGATGGACATAAAACTGAGCATCACGGATGTGAACAACCGCAATACGGATGCCCAACCCATTTCGATTCCCGTCGAACAAAAGACATCGAAGGAGCAATCGGACGCATTTAGCTTCCTGCTAACCAGTAATGAAGCGGCTTTGGTGGCAAAGGACGTTCGCGTCCAACAAACTACAGTCGCCATCAAACAACTATTAAAGCCTACAAGCCGTATTCTGATCACGGGTAACGTCAATAACGAATCGGCGCAGACTATTGTAAAAATTTTGAATCTGTCGGCTTCGCAAGTGAGTGTCGTGCCAAATACTGCTACACAACTTTTTGATGCCGTGCTACCAGAAGGACGGTTTTACAACAGGCTTATTTACGTGGAAATCCGTACACCAAAGCAGTAGCAGGGCTGTCTGGAAATAGGGCATCAGCAGAGCAAAAACATAGCGTGAAAAACAATGTCGTTAAGTTAAGCCCCTCACCCAAACCCTCTCCCAGAGGGAGAGGGCTTCAAATCTTCCTCCTTCTCCCTCTGGGAGAAGGTCGGGATGAGGGAAACTCCTTAACTTAATGCCATTGAACGTGAAAAATCCGTTCCATAAAACCGTTGCGTTTGCTACATTTGTACTCGTTTTTGGCGTTCAGTTTCTTAATTCATGACCGTCCGCCACCAATGACCAATGACCAATGACCAATGACCATTCTCGTAACAGGCGGTGCAGGCTTTATCGGTAGCAATTTTATTCGCTACGTGCTTGCGAACAGCGCAAGCCACATTGTCAATCTTGATTCGCTTACCTATGCCGGAAACCTTGAAAATTTGAGTGATGTGGAGCAAAATCCACGTTATACTTTTGTTCACGGCTCCATCCAGAACAAAGAATTTATCGAGCATATCTGCCTTGTGCATGGCGTGACGGGCATCATCAATTTTGCCGCAGAATCACATGTTGACCGCTCGATTCTTAGTGCGGGAGCGTTTATTGACACGAACGTGCAGGGAACACTTGTGCTGTTGGAAGTAGCAAAAAAGCTGCACGAGAAAGGGCAACTTACGCGCTACGTACAGGTTTCGACCGATGAAGTGTATGGTTCGTTGGGTGCGGAAGGGGCGTTTACCGAAGAAACACCGCTTGCGCCGAACTCGCCGTATTCAGCATCTAAAGCCAGCGCAGACATGCTCGTGCGGGCATTTGTACACACGCACGACCTTCCGGCGCTCACCACACGGTGCTCGAATAACTACGGACCATATCAATTTCCTGAGAAGCTCATTCCGCTTATGATTGCCAATGCGATAGATGACAAGCCGCTTCCCGTCTATGGCGACGGCATGAACGTCCGCGATTGGATTTACGTGGAAGACCACTGCGCGGCTGTATGGGCGGTATTTGAACGCGGGCGCGATGGCGAAATCTACAACGCCGGCGGAGCCTCGGAAAAACCGAATATCGAAGTCGTAAAAACGTTGTTACAAACGTTGAACAAGCCAGAATCACTTATTAAATACGTGACTGACCGTCCGGGACATGACCGTCGTTACGCCATTGATTTTACGAAAATTAGCGACGAACTCGGCTGGAAGCCTCGCTACAGCTTTGCTGAAGGTTTGCAAAAAACGGTGGAATGGTATGTGGCAAACAAAGAATGGCTTGAGCATGTGCGTTCCGGTGCTTATTTGGCATACTACGAGCAACAGTATGGGCGGTCGAAGTAGGACTCTATTGTGTACAGAAACTTTTATGAGGGTGTATTCCGATGACATTTAATTTGTATTCTAATATGTTGGCATAGATTTTGCTTCGGTGTAGAAGAGAGGTGTATTCTATTCTATCACTGTTCGCTTGACGTTCTATGTCTATAGTATATCGTTTGAATCTTCGTCATGCTTCCATTGTTGTGGGCATGATATTCGTCTTTGCAGTTCTGTGTTCATCGTGCGCCTCGTCTGTGCGCTTTTCGTCGGCGGGCGGGATAGATTATCGTTTGTTGGCAACGACGAAGCCGATTTCCACTGCGCGCACAACGTCCACACCGCGAGAAGGTATGGTGTCGGGTTCATCTTCTCCAGCGGCAGTTTTTGGCGCATCGGGCACGCAGACGGGTGGTGCAGAGCGCCGACGCACGGAAGAAAATGCTGTATTAGAACCAACAGATGTTGTATTTTTTGGCAATGCGTCGTATTACGGCGATGAATTTCAGGGTAGGCGTACCGCCAATGGCGAGCGCTACGATGGGGCTGATTTCAGCGCCGCGCACAGAACCTTGCCGTTTGGAACAATGGTAAAAGTGAAGCACGTGAACACCGATCGCAGTGTGATTGTGCGTGTCAACGACCGAGGTCCGTTCAAAGACAGCCGTATTATTGACCTTTCCAAAGCTGCGGCAGAGGAATTAGGGCTTATTCGTGAAGGAACGGGCATGGTGGAAGTAGTCGTGATGAAATGAGTGCAATGAATTGTGCGACTATCTAAAGAATGAAAAAAGAATTACGTATCACAGAAACGCGGAAATCGGAAATTTTCCAACAAATCCTTGCGCCGAAGTAAGGCGAATAATAGAATTTATGGTTCTCATTGGTCTCAGTTGGAAAAACCAGTTTTTAGGAAGAAAAGTTGCGGCTATGAACTATAGCTGTCATGCCAACGGAGGTTGGCATCCATAACAATCAAGCAAAATTCTACGCGGTTTATATGGATTCCAGCCGGAGTTTACCCCAGCCTTCGCTGGGATGACGGTTCCTGTACAATAATCGGAATAAACTCTCATCATTCGTCCCTATACTTTTTGTGATTCTTTGTCTTCCTAAATACAGTTTTTGAATGGTTATAGTTTTTACCCCTGTTTTTGCTCCATGAAACCCTACAAACCCGCGTATTACCGCGATTACCTCTCGTTAGATGCCATTTTGAACGCTCAATCGTTGCGAAGCGCTGAATATAACAACGACCAAGAATCGGCGCACGACGAGATGCTCTTCATCATCACGCATCAGGCATATGAACTGTGGTTTAAGCAGATGCTCACCGAATTGGACTCTATTCTTGCGCTTATGTCCCAGCAACCGCTTCCAGAGCCGGATGTAGCACTGGTGTTGCACCGATTGCAGCGTATGAATAAGATTGGTCCTGTTATGTTGCATCAAGTAGAAATTTTAGAAACTATGACTCCGATGGATTTTCTGGATTTTCGTGGTGTGCTTTACCCTGCAAGCGGTTTCCAGTCTGTGCAGTTCCGATTGTTAGAGATGAAACTTGGGTTACAGGATAGTCAACGACTGACGACGCATTTGCGATTGGACGACCGCGACAATGCACGATTGGATGCGGTTCGGCAACAGCCGTCGCTGTTTGTGTTGTTGGAAGGTTGGTTGGAGCGGATGCCGTTTTTGGAATGGCAGCATGATGACAATGGTAATGATGATGGTAACAATCAACCTCGATATGCGTTTTGGCAGGAATATCGGTTGGCAGTCACGGCAATGTTCGACCATGAACGGCAGATTATGCGTGAAACCATGCCGGACGAACGTACCACCGCACAAGTGCTGGCGCAGATAGCCGCCAGCGAACAAAGTTTTTCGGCACTTTTTGATGAAACCACGTACAACAGTTTACGTGAACAAGGCGTAAAGCGTCTCTCGTTCAAAGCCACGCAGGCGGCACTCTTTATCTTTTTGTATCGGGAATATCCGTTGTTGCAATTACCCTTCCGATTGTTAGAATCCGTGATTGCCTTAGACGAAGTGTTTTCGCTCTGGCGGTATCGTCACGCGCAGATGGTGTTGAGGATGATTGGTGCGCGGATAGGCACGGGCGGGTCGAGCGGGTACGATTATTTGTTACAAGGTGCAATGAAATACCGCGTTTTTGCGGACATGTCGGCGCTCAGTGCCTTCTTGATTCCGCGTCGTTCGTTGCCGGCGCTTCCCCCCAACGTGTCTTCAATGCTGGGCTTCTCGTTCGAGAAATAGAAAAAATGGAGTGTGTAAATTGTTTTGTGTAAACCCTCATCCCAACCTTCTCCCAAGAGGAGAAGGAGCAAGACTTAAAGCCCTCGCCCCACGGAGACGTGGCGGGAGAGGGCTTGGGTGAGGGAACGTTTACACAAAATGTCGTACACTCTCAAAAAATGCTGTCAACTATGACTTTTGGTCATGTAATAAATGACTTTTGGTCACGAAAGAATATGACTTTTAGCAACTTTCAGGGTTTGCCAAGTGTAGGT
>JANYIG010000049.1 GCA_025358765.1 Candidatus Kapaibacterium sp. | reverse complement strand
CGTACCTGCTGGTCGGCTGACCGTAACAGGTCCGCACACTCCCGGTGGCACATTCACGGTGACAAGACCGTTTTGGACATTCACGACTTGTACATTCGTGCCGCCAATAGTAACGGAATTAACACCTGTGAAATTTACACCCGTAATAAGAACTTGTGTTGATGCGCTGTTGGAGCCAGACGTTGGATTAAATCCTGTGATAAGCGGTATAGTACCGCTCGTCGAGATAGTCACGATCGCCGTTGTAGAGCCAAGCCCGGGCGCGGATATCCGCAATCGTACTTGCGTTGTCAGAACACCGTTCACCGCCGGTGCGTTAAGCCAGTTAATAGCAATGCCGTTGAACTTAATCAACGATTGGTTCACAAACACACCACTTGCGCCCGAACCTGACACGCTAAAGAGCTGACCTCCCACGACGGCTTCTGCCGTCACTGTTGCGTTGATGTTCACCAATGATGGCGTAGGGATACCATCTACGTTGTACAAACCAGCGCTCACATCGAACGGTTGCGATGCAACGAGCGTTCCCACAGGCAACAGCTCTGTTCCCGTCGAAGAAATCGCGCTGTACGCAATCGTAACAGCAACGGTTTGTGTTGACGTAATCGTTACGATAGCCGTTGTGATATACACAGGCAACGAAAATCCCGGATTTGCTGGATCAAGTGGAACCCCCGGCAGCGTACTGCCAAAGCCACCTGCGCCAGTCAATGTCACTAATGCCTTGACTGAGAACGGACCGACACCTGCCGGAGCATTCTGCCAGTTAATAGTAACGTTGTTGATAACACCACGAGAAACGTTTTGAATAGTACCAGCTAACACCCCTGTTCCGCCACCGATCGTTGCCGGTCCGCTGAACGAGAATATTGCGCCAGCACTTGGCAGATCGCTTGGGTCAGGTGCAATAGTCATCGTCACTGCATGATTAAACGCTGCGGCATAAATACCATCAACGCTGTAGCTGGCATAATTCACATCGAAGGATCTGCCGCTACGAATAATCGCTTGCGCCGTTGCCGTTGTCGCCACCACGCCTAAGCCTGTGAAACCTGCTACACCTTCTTGCGGATTTCTAGGTGCATTCTGGACGTTGTACGCCAAACGGAATGGAAGAGTCGAAGAACTACTGAGTACAATCGAAATCTGGGTGGAAGCCACCACAAGACCGCTTGTGCGCGTCACCGTAACAATGGCGCGGGCAGTACCACCTGCTGCCGGAGCACTCGTCCAGAAAAAGCGAGGAGTAAGCGTAACAACGCCGTTCGTGGAAGGAATCGTTGCTGTATTATTGATACCAAACACACCTTGATCGAGCGTGAATTGTTCGGTCGGATTGAGAGGGTCTGCCGCTATGCTCATCTGAACAGTAATAGGAGCAGCCGGAGGCACGATAGCGCCGTTGCTTCCAAACGCACCCACATCCACGCGAGTCTGCGTCCCGCTCAACACTGGAGCAAGCAACGCAACAGGATTCGTTAGATTATTCGGAACTAAGCTCGCGCCCGCAGGCACGTTGAAGCCCTGAATACCGGATAACTCCCTCGGAACAGATGTATTAGGAGCCAGAGGGTTGAATGCCCCCGACACCGCACTGTATCCCAATGCAATCGGAACCGTTGCGCCAGAGCTAATCTGCACCGTCACACTCGTGGAAAGGATGTCCAGATACGCACCGTTTTGGAAATTCTTGAGCGTAGTCAGTGTTACAACAGCCGTTGTTGTACCGTTTGGCTGCTTAATACCACCGAACGGCGACAACCCATAGACCGGTGGCGTTCCCGGCGGGAACAATGCTCCATAAATAGCCGGTGCATTCAAGTCGTAGCCCGTCCAGTTGAAAATCGGGAAGATGATACTGACCTTCTGATTACCCTGCGTAAACGTCGCTGTTGTGCTTGTTCCGCTGGTCGAGAAAATAGCAGTACCACCCGGCGGATTAGAGATGCTGATAATATACGTTCTGTCAACCGCTAACGTTGCGTTGGTTGGCTTTAGCAAATTATCAGCGCCAAAGAGACCAAACTTCACAGGGAACGCTATACCACCAATAATGTTGAACTGCGACGGAGCATTACCACCGTTGAAGCCAATCGCGCTGTTAAAAAGATTATCCTGGTCAGCATATGCTAAACGAATCGGTGTTGGCGGTGGAGCAAGAACCGTAATGGTTATGGATCCTGTCAAGCCAACAGCAGTAAAGGTTAATACCGCTTGTGTACTGGTCAGATTACCCGGATTCGTCCAATTAATAACAACAGAGTTAAATGTCGTACTAATAGGATTGGGATTAGCTCCGAGCAGCGGATCATTGATGATAGCCGTCGTTGATACGACCGTGAATGTACCCACTCCGCCCACTGTTGGAGCTGCACTCAGCGTCACACCAAGATTAGGAGGTACAACAGGGGCACGCTGACCCAATCCGTTGAACGCACTCAAGTGCAGAACAAATGACTTTCCACTCGAAACGGTCAAATTCCCCGCTACAGTACCAAAACCACCACCCAATTCTGGTGTTGGGAAGGCATTGTTAAATCCACTTGTACCTGCTAATAAAAGTGAGTCCGGTACCAATGTTGTCGCCACTGGCGGTGCAATCACGGCATACGGACGCGTTGCGTTGTACAATGGCGCAAGAAGAGAAAGCGTCTGCGTAAAATCCGGACCCTGACGTGGAGCCGCTGTCGGCGTAGCCAAATCATTGATGCCATTGCCAAGATTATTGTAGGTCGTGCCGCTCCATTGTGCCATAAAGCTATTGCCACGCACAAAACCAACACCAGTTTCGTGTTCTGAATGCCAACCAAGCTGCACAATGTCATTCGTGCTTGAACCAGTCCCTTTATCAATAGCCCATTCCAAGTTTACTCTATTAACATAGACCGCTGGTTGATTAGTCAATGTTGGTATGACACCAACGGTGTACGTATCAGCAGCGGCGGAGTTGTTACGAATCATCACCGGAGCCGGACGAAGCGTTGTGACCGCATTATTCGTCGCACCAACAGGGAACATGCGGAGTCCACCCGGCGGAATCGTCATACGTAGTTTGCCACCATTCGAGAGGTCAACAAAGTTATTATTTGGCAAGCCAAACGTTGCTTGACCTGCTGTCAAATTACCCGTTGTTGAGTTCGGACCTGTACTCGTCAGGGTCAAAATAGCGCCGCTATTCACTGACAAAATGCCGAGCGTCACGCCAATCGCCGCCGTTTGTGCAGAATTTAGCAACCGCACGTATGTTGCACCTACTGGTGTAAATGCAGGCACGGCTCCTGCCAAATTGCCAAGGCTCAACTGTTGCATTTGAGCGCCGGTGCCAGTACCCATCTTCAAAACGGAAGTACGTTGTGACTGGAAGCGAATGCTCGTGCCTGCTCCCGCGTCACCAACAACAGTACCAGCCGTAGAGAGCGTGAGCAGCGAACCACCCGTAGCAATGTTTGCGCCATCGAACAATAAAAGGCTACCGTTCAGCGCCAGCGAACCTGTAAGATTATCGAGTTTGAGCAAACCCGGATTGGTCGCATCACAAGCAGGCGCTCCGCCTGTGCCGTCTATTATCAACGTGCTGGCAGTGGAAAGCGTTAGACCGCCTAAACCGTTAATCTCTAATTTATTCAAGAAACGACCGTCGGTAAATATCGCACTTCCCGACACTCCGAGTGGTAAATTCGAGCTAAGATTACTATTGTAAACAATGCTCGATGTACCTGGTGCATTCAAACCACGAATCAGACCGCCGCCGGGCAGAATTCGAGCGGTGTTGGAAAGATTATTGTCGGTAAACATCGTCAGACCGCCACCAATTTTCAACTCTTGACTATTCAAATCCAAATCGCCAAGAACAAGCTGAACCGTGCCTTGGGTGACCGCTTTACAGTTGTTCAACGCAACTGAATTGGCGTTTTGGAAACCCGTTTTATCCACAACAAGCGTTGCAGGAAACAACTGCGGGAATTCCATATCGGTTGTTGTTTTCATGGCAAGACCAACACCAGCGCTGTATTTCAACAAAGAATTGATGTTCAAATAGCGCACTGGATTGGTTATCGTACCAGTAACCAATCCGCCATCAATCAAGTTCAACGTAGCGCCCGTACTAACGTCCATACCGCCCGCAGCGAGCGTAGCCGGCAAAGCGATAGCGCCAGTATTCGTGAAAGCAAGCGTTCCGGAAACAAGCATTCGTCCGCTTGTTATTACGTTCGCTCCAGCAGTCATCGTTAGCGTATTGCTTGGAGCAATGATAAATCCGTATTTCGTGTTCGTACCCACAACCGTTCCGGCATTAACCATATTGAACATGCCTGATTGCGTCAGGTTGGTGTTTAATGTGATGCTGGTCAGACCGCCCGGAGCAGCGTTCGACAAATCGCTGAGGGTCATATTGCGGATAAGTTGATTGCCCACTTCAAAACGAAGAGAACCACTACCCGGACCATTAACAGTCAGGTCAGCGGTTGCCGTACCACGAATGGAACCGGCTGGCAACACGTTAATCGTCCGTGTAGTGCCTGCGGGAGATAATTCTGTTCCCACAGTAAGTGCCATACCACCACCAAACGATAAGTCAAGAATACCTGCTTGTACCGTGACTGTACTCGACACCGTGTAGGCGGCAACGGCAATTTGCGTCCCACCGCCCGCAACGGTTTTGTTGATCAAAAGATTACCATCCAACGGCGACATCGGCAATTCGCCCGTCGCTGAAGGAGTTGCGGGTATAACACCACCGTTATTGTCCTCGTAGCGTAGCGTTGCGTTTGGCTCTGCCGGCACACCAAGGGTATAAGGCGGGAATGAATTTTGATTGCGACCGTATTGTAATGTTGTTCCAGCAACCTTCGTAAACGTGCCACCGGACATTTGCAACGTACCGCCGTTGGCAATCAGCACCGTGCTGGTCATGTCTGGGTTCGTAAACGTGCCGTTTGGCGACAGGGCAAACGTACCAAAAACGCTTATATTCGGACCAGCAGCAGCAGTATTGACTACTTGTAATTTCATCGGGAAGCTGGTCACACTACCCAAAGTAAAGCGAGAACCCGCACCAACGGTAAGATTGTCGCCTGCTTGGTCTCTGCCCAACAGCATTGTTCTTGGAATCAATGGCGCAAAAGTAACGTTAGCGTTTTCAATAACACTTAATTGCTGAATTTGAAAGGCAGGAAGAGCGATGTTATCTGGCGGGAATGTGTTAATCGTCGTGGTCACGCCTCGATCGAATACCGCCCAATCATTGATATTCGGCACATTTGCGCTTCCGGGCGTTCCACCCGATGTCGAAGCCCAGTTGTTGTTCACGTTCCAGTTATTACTACCACCGCCCACCCAAAAAATTGGGAAGAGTTCGTTGGTCACAATAAAGATGGTGTTGCTCAAGCTCCCGGTAAATGTGGAGGTCAAACTACGCGGCGGACCGAGCGTGACTGGTGCGGTGTACGGCACATTCACGTAGGTCGAACCGTTCCATGAACGCAGCGACGTAAGGTTTGGATATGCTGCCTGCGTTGCTGCAAACGGAGCTGGCTCGTCGCCACCCGTCGTTGGAGCAAATACATTGTTACCCCAGTTCACATTAACCGTGCTGTTAAAGACGGGATTGCCTTTGCTTACTGTCCATTGCGAACTGGCGCTATTACTCATCAACGTCGGAATGGCAGGAATAAGGTTTTGGATGGCAGACGTTACACTTACGGTGTAAGATTCATTGAGAGTAGGATTATTTAACGTAATTGGGCGGTAGGCAGACTGAATCACCGCACCAGCAGCGCCAACAAAACTCACACCAACTGGTAAAGTCACATTTCCAGTAAGAGGAACAATCTGGTATTTCAGTGATCCGCCTTGCGACGCATCAATGAAATTGCCCATCGGACCAGGTACCCCAACTGAATTATTCAAGATCGTAAGATTCGCACCTGCAGCAAGCTGGAGAATCGCATTATTCTTCAATGTGACAATAGCAGCTTGCAATGGCGTACGCAACGATACAAGATAATCTTGCACTGTGGCAGTCACCGCAGCAGTATTACCAAGAGTTAAATTATTCAGCACTTGCCCACCACCAGCAAATCGTGGGAAGGAGCGAATACTCGTGGAATTAAATTCCATACTTGCGCCGGAATTCCCAATAAGAGCACCAACACTGGCAGTCGTTATAGGAATACTGCCCCCTTGTGGTGCAGCAGCAAGATTTGCGGGATTCATACCTTCAAACTTTAACGTTCCACCTGGACTAATGGTAAAATTGCCTGAACCAGTAAAGCGTAGTTGCCCATTGTAATTCGCAACACCTGTATTCAGGTATCCGGGAATACCAACATCGCCGTTGAGCACCATCGTACCATTC
Organism: Candidatus Kapaibacterium sp.; assembly: GCA_025358765.1. GTDB lineage: Bacteria > Bacteroidota > Ignavibacteria > Kapaibacteriales > UBA4661 > JANYIG01. The sequence goes on along the minus strand of JANYIG010000049.1, from coordinate 12,528 downwards.
ATAGCCACTGAACCAGAGCCAGCAACCTCAACGTAGTTAAATATATTGATGTTCATGGTGTTGCTTGTTACAGTTACCGCCGCGTTTGCCGAAGAACGATACACAAGAGCGGCAGCACTGGAAAATGCAGCACCCGAAATAAAGCCTGCGGTAGCAGCAGGTGTGACAATAGCGCCGACAGCTTGGAGTTGATACCCCGTTGCCATACCAACGTTAAACAAGCCCAATCCTCCATTGAACAATGAAAGTGTACCGTTAATCACCGTATTACCAGTCAACTGTACCGTGACGTTCACACCTTGGGTTGTCACATTCGTCGCAGAAGACATTAGGCGGTTGACTTCCACTGAACCGCGCATTCCGGACGGTAATTCTTGGGCGTTTGCGTTCCGAACGGCAGGAGCCGTATAGTTAAACGGAGCGCCCGTGTATAAAAACGGAGCCGCGTTAAACGGAGCGATCGTCGCATCTTGGTCGCGGTATTCCAACACCGATGTCGGGTCGTTGTAGAACGCACCATTCACCGTGCCGCTAATAAGGGCATTGCCCCAAAGCGTCATGCGACCGCCAGTATTGACGTAAATGCCCGCAATCGGACTGTCAACGTTCGGATTCATGTTATTAAGCGTCGCATTGGAAGCCATCACAAACGTTCCATTCACAATCAATCTGCCAGCAGTACCTTGAATTTGATTGCCCGTACCTGTCCGCAGCGTCAGTGTGCGGGTAGCAGGAACAGTCAGCTGTCCACCAGCAGCATTGCCAAGCTCTAAACCAGTACCAGCACCAGCGCCATAGATACCCAGGTCGGAGTTGATGGTAATGTTCTGTATAGGAATATTGTTCACCAAGCGCGTCAACGCTTTGTCGCCAGTGAATGTCAGATCGGATGCTGTCGCATTGAGTGCGTTAGGGTCGGTAAAAAACAGTGCTGCACCAAGCGTATTGCCTTGGATAAGCCCGCCGTTGAGCATTTTGCTGGCAGCAACTTCCATATAGATAGGATTGGGCAGAGTAAGCGTACATCCATCTACGGTAAGCGTACCACGCACAAAATAGGTTGCGCCTACAAAAGTCGTTGGGGCGTTAATAGCTCTACGAATGATCAGGTTGCCCAAAAATGAAGCGGGGATCTCATTAGTCGCCGCTGGCATCGGAATCATAACCGTTATAATAGCCGGATCATCATAGATAAGCGAACCACGACCGCCGGTCAGCACGTAGTTAATCGTGCCAGCCATATTTGTATATGTCCCGCCAGTAAGGCGCAATGCACCACCGTCTTCCACTTGAAAAGGAAGCGCTGAGTTATTGTTAATTGTTGTAAACTGGCGTGTAGAAATGGAGCCGAAGATGTTTGCACACACCGTTGGACCAGCAGCGGGCGGACTCAGGGTGAAGGTAAATAAAGCAGCCCCCGCGCCAACTAATGAAAGCGACGAACTCGCACTCACAAAAAGTGGTGCCGAGGTTGTCCCATTCCCTTGTATCGTCATCACGGTAGCCATAGTGACTACGCTAAACGTCACGTTTGCACCACCCAATCCACTATTTTGAACGCTCAAGCGCCCAAGCATCGTCGGAAGGTTAAAGGCGATATTCACCGCAACACCAACGTTATCAAAGATAGCCACGTCTTGCCCATTGCCGTAAGGCACACCCGGTACACCCGCGCCACCCGAACCGCTGGACGACAAGCTCCAGTTTGCTGCGCTGCCCCAGTTTGTGCTGCCGCCACCTACCCAAAAATAGGTGGTTTGCGCCGAGGCGGTAAATGTTCCCATGAATGTACCGAGAACAAGCAAACACACCGCAACCGCCATTGACCATGCAGTCGGCTTATTGCGGGAGGATTGTTGTTCGACAGTCGAAGAATTATGCGGGTGGCACAAGGGTAGTGCGCCATCACTTCGCTCAAGCAGTTGCTTGAAGGAGATGCCTCTCGCATAGTTGCGCTTGCGAGAGACAAAAGGTAAAGACATCATACAGGAGTCTCCAAAAAAGATAAAGAAAACCGAATTGTGAGTATAACACACGTGTTTTTCGTGTCGATTTTTATAAGTGGAATCAAGTTTATTCCGATTGCTTTATTAGAGTTTATTCCGATTACTTTTGTATATCATTCCAGCGAAGGCTGGAATCCAGATATAGTGCGGACTGTGGGTGCCAGCCGGAGTTTATCCCAGTGAAGGCTGGGGCTGGCATGACAATTCTATAAACTATTCGGAATACGTTCTATTGATCATTCACGCTCAATGTACAATCTGGCATAGAGCCACACAATACAACGTTTCCATGCGTATAACTATGCCAAAAGCACCGCGTTTGACAACGGTGCTGAAACTTCTATGATAATAATTTGTTGGCTTGCTACTCTGCTCATCAAAAGCAGAAGCAGTAACGACAAATGCTGCTTTGTCATACCGTACGGAACGCCTATAGGTCATTACTGCTTGTTGTGGTGAACGCATCACGGTAAAGTATTTGGTGTTGCGTATAAGCAGAAAGCGGCGCTCTTGAAGCAATATCTTACAACAGACTACGTAAGGCATTGCAAAATATATTTTTGCGCCGTTCTATGCAAGTAAAGAGTAAAATATTTTTTACATAATACAGGTTATACTCTTTACCGCTTTTGTGCTTTTACCGCTTTTATTTATGTGTGATTATTTCAGAGCAAAAATAATGCAAAAACTATGCCGTATGTGGCGGCAAAAAATAATGTATAAGTAAAAAAAGGGGAAAGAAATATCGAAACATCTTCTAATGCTCTGGGAATTATTTACTTAGCACTCTTGCGTTTTTTTAGCAAGAGCATTCATAGTAGGAGATTGTGAGAATCGGTCATAGTGCGACATGACGAAAAGTCATAGAGAGAGGTTGTCGTGGTAACGGGGAAGTATATGGTGGTGAGTGCTTCGTCTCAAAAAAACAAACCTTGTATTGCTATGGCTCATTTTGGCACAGGGGCGTAATTTTAATAGGCAGCGTAATAATGATAATCCATTTGACGCAATGTTTGCACTGCATACCACATCGTGATGAGAGCCATCACAGCAGCGCCTGCTGCCAACCCCATAACGCTCTCCGTGGCAGCATAACTATGGCTGGCAAACACTCCCACCACTGCATTGGCAAGTACCCCCCACGCAAGCCCACGCACGGCAAACCAAGGTTTTCCGAGCGAAAAAAGCAATAGATTATTCATCAACGCCCACGCCAACAGCCCATACCCAATCGCTGCCCACCAAAAAACAGGTTCCGCTTGTTCAAGACGAATAGTAAGCACACGTTGGATAGTACCGGTGGCATCGTAGCGCTGGGCAAACATCGCTCCGTCGAATACAACCCAAATAGCAAGCGCCGCACATCCGAGGAGAATGCCACAATATCGAAAATACTCACGTAAAAAAAACCGATTATGTAGCACTTTTTCCATACCGGAATAATGCACCTGAAGGGGTTTAATGAGTAAGTTAAAGCGTGCTCCGATGTACTCAAAGATAGGCGTTATCAAGGCAAACGCAACAAATCCCCACATAATTCCATACTCATAGACGGGATAAATAGACAAATGAACACCCGCAATCGTTGCCATTGCTTTGCCGCCAGACGGGGCAGTCCAATACACAAGACGGTCGGTGAACAAGAAGACAAAATACAGCGTTCCACTCAGGCAATACGGCAGCACATTGTAGAGCAAAACCGGAAAACGCGGAAGCGCCGGAATTTGCTGCAAAATCGTGCGGCTGCGATGTGCTTCGGACAGATAACCACGTATAATCCACACCGCCAAGACGCTCGCGGCGCATACTCCCGCAGCGTGAGCCGCATAAATGCCGTAGGATGTGGCTTCCATAATACCCACCATTACGACCGTTCCTGTCAGCATTACGGCAGTGAGTCCTTTATAGCGATGTAGAATGTAGAACAACGACAGATACAGCGACAAAATCGAAAACAGGATAAAGTACGCAGCCGTTGCCGCTACAAATTCTTGGGTGACGTTGACAAACGCAGCAACAACAACGTATCCAACAAGTCCAACCACCGTCGTCAACACCACGCCAATGGTTATAGCTCGTACGTAAAGTTGATGGGTAAGAACATAGTTTTGTTGCCCCAAATAAAACGATGCCATCCGCCCAATAGTTTGCACCACGCCGCCAGTGACAACAAAACTTAAGACCATTCCCAATGCCGCACCCATTGCTTGCGCTGGGGGGAATGCCGATGAAACGCCGAAGGCATAACCGAAAAAAACTAAACAAAGTACTTGAATCACCCATGGAGCATTAAAAAATACGCCGCGCAAATAAAATAAACTTGCCGTGTGCATTTTTTGCAAAAGCGTTATACGAGGCTGATAATCCTCGATGCGGCTCACAATATCTTTTGCTAAACGGTCGCGGGTGAGTTCAATGCGGTAATCGCGATAAAGTTCTCGGGCAAGCTCAAAAACCGTTGGATTGCCAAAACGATCGCGTACATCCACGTCGCGTACACCGTGCGTTTCCAACACCGCAGCAATTGTGTAATAATCAAGCGGATCGGGTGCAATCGTTTGGACAAACTCCAGCATATCGGCTTTTGTCGCGTTCTTGAAGTCGAGTTCAAGGCGCTCTCGCTTTTGCGCGGGTAAAATTGATACTATTGTGGCTGTTTCCATAGCCATTGGACTGATTAGGTGGTAAGTAATTTAAAGCACAGCTATTAAGCCGTCATGCGACTGCCTTCGCTGTAAGTTGCAACGACTCGGCTTCCTTGAGCGTTCGTGGACCATAATGTAGGCGTTGATATAACCGCCAGTAGGCATCAATGGTCGTGTGCGACTGGTATTTATCCAAAACTTCTTGTCGTGCTTTTTTGCCAAGCTCCACTCTGCGCGGCTCGTCCAAAAGTAGGTCGGCAACGGCGTTGCCAAGCGCCACGGGGTCGCGCGGTGGCACAACAATGCCAAATCCTTCCAGCACATCACGAATGCTTCCCACATCCGTTGCTACCACCGGGCGCTCGCAGGACATGGACTCCAGCACCGCGTAAGGAAAGGCTTCCGACACGCTCGACAATACGCTTACGTCACCTTTGGTGTACATTAGCGCCGAACGCGGATGCAACCCCGCAAACCGAAACGTCGCTTGCAGCCCAAGCTCTTCCACCAATGTGCAGCAGCGCAGGAAGTATTCTGGTTCATCCGATGTAGAGCCAAACACAATATACTGAACATCCGGAATGCGCTTCCGTGCCACGGCTGCCGAACGAATCATCGTTTCCAAATCCTTGAGCGGAAACACCCGCGCCGATGCCACTACTGTCGGGCGATGAGCGGTTTCTTCCGGCTTGGGTGCTGGCACAAAAAAATGTGCATCCACGCTGTTGTGGATACAATGAATTTTACTGCTTTCTACGCCGTATTGTAGCTCCCATCGGCTGTTGTACTCGCATACTGGTGAAATCACGTCCGCGTAATGATAGAGCATTTTGCAAACCAGATTAGACAACCCAATCATAAATCGCTTCGTAAACGGGCTAAGATTCGTATCCGAGGCAATGGACATATACTGTTCACGGACGAAAATGCCGTGTTCCGTGATAATGAGCGGTGTACCATATTTATGTTTGGCAATAATGCCCGGAATACCCGCAAAACCTGACAACGTGCTATGGACGATGTCGCACTCTGGCACGGGAGCATTCAAAATCATCAGATGATGATGTAGAGAACGCAGACCATTCGTTAAATCAAAAAGCGTCGGAACACTCTCGAACAGCTCTGTACCGTTGGTGTAAGGCAGTAATGTTTCCTCCGTAAACGCATCCCACGTCAGTTTTGATTTCCACGTTGTGTTCCAATCGTAACGCTGGAAATAGCGCCAAATATTGTACAGCGATTCGCCGCAATCGTTCAAAGCGGGTTCGGCAGCGTATAACCCTCGCAACAATCGCCGTAGATTAGGCACAAACACGTGTTCGATGGCATCGCTCGTGGTGGAGCGTTTTCGTTTGCGGAGGTCGAAAAATGTCATATCTGTGCGAATGAACTCAGCTGGTTCTTGCATCCCCCACATCGGGATAGCCACAACATCGCGGACGTTTTCGGGAAAGGTGTACAGCGACTCAGTTTGCGGGATGCCCGTAAGCGCGTAAATCGTAAAATCTACCTGCGGCAAAAGTTTGCAGAGGATATCGCACCACGTACTCACGCCACCGCTCGAAAACGGGTACGTGCCTTGTGTACAAAGCAGCACAGATAAGCGGGGTATGTTCGTTGGTAGTATAGAATTCATCACTATCTCGCAGCGTAAAATTTTATTGCATAGAACTCATAACGTAAAATTCCACGAAATCGTCAGAATACCGTCTATCAAACGCCCTGTGTTTTCGTGCGTTGTGCGCCACGGGAACCGATTGCCGGAATAATTATTGTACTGTACAGAAATCGTGCCAGAATGCCAGTCGTAATACCCCACACCATAGGTGAAGTCGGGATCCCACCATTGCTGTTGTGTAGCATTAGGATAATAATATAGCGTACAAAGCAGATAAAAATATTGATACACTGTGTATCGAGTTTGCAAACTCAGCGAGGTTTTCCAGCTTTGCAAACTTTGTGTACCAACATCGTAATAGTTTGGTGTCAGATTCAAATTCACTTGATGACTCACGCCACTGCTGGGGTTCCACGCCAGAACATTCTCTAAAAACTGCGGAGCCGGAAACTTCCATCCCAACGACAATGTTCCCTCGCCAAAACGGGTCACACTTTCTCCTTTCGACACATTAGGCACAAATTTGTTGCCGCCATAATTACCATAAATCAGGCTGAATGTGTAGGGATGCCAGTCGCTGTAGCCAAAACTGTACGTAAAATCAGGTTGCCACGAAAGTGCTTCGGCACGGCTCACATACTGAAACAACGAAAAATTAACAAACCAATATCCCACCGGAAAATAATACAACGAAGCATAAAAGAGCATATCGTTCGGCGGTGGACCTTGCGACGCACCTGTAACACCACCGGCTGAGGTTTGGTCAGGATTAGCAAGCCGTGCAAGCGGATACCAAAACGTAATATTACCCGAAAAGCCATCAAAAACGCTTTTTTTCTTTGCAAAATCGCTCAAGGGCAAAGAAAACGAGGTCTTCATATTCTTCCACACATTGTCCCAACCCTCGCCCTCCGTTGCCTGTTTTTTGTCTGGCACGGCAGCCGACGACCCGCCATACTTCGTAGCAGCGCGAATGGAATCTTGAGCATGAGCCACATTGTGAGTCACAGATAAAACACCTGTAAGACCAATGATAATCATTGCAAGGGGAAGAATAAGTCGAATCATATTTGTAAGAACAACGATGTTATTATCCAGCAATACTTCGGTTTGACCGACGAAGATTGCATAAATCTCCTGCAAACAACGAAAACATCTTCAAAAAGAATGTCAATGTGTCAACGCCCAAACGACAATATTCACACCGAATTTAAGCGCTTCCTCACGCTTGGCAGGCGGGTCGTTGTGGACTTCTTTGTCTGCCCAGCCGTCGCTCGGATTGCTCTCGTAGGTGTAATACACGCACAAACGACCGTTATGAAACAACCCAAAGCCTTGCGGGAACTTCCCGTCGTGGTCGTGCGTTTTGGGAACGCCGTTTGCAAACTTGAAAAACGACGAATAGATGCCGTGCGTAAAGGGTAACTCCGCAAAATTCTGTTCGGGGAATACCTTTTTCATTTCTTTGCGAATTGACGCATCTAAACCGTAATCATCGTCAATATACAGAAAACCACCATTCTGCAAATACGCCCTGAGCCGCTTTACTTCTGCGTCGGACAAACTCACCGTGCCGTGTCCCGTCAAAAAGAGCATCGGATACAGGAAAATATTATCAGACGACAAATCCACAAATTCAAACACGGGGTCAGTATTGATACCTGTTTGGTCGCGCAGAAAACGCAGAAGATTCACTTCCGCCGACGGGTCGTTGTACCAGTCGCCGCCGCCACTATATTTCAACCGTGGGAGTTTGAAAGAGCTTGTAACCTGCTGTGCATCTATCGTTGAGGATAAGCAAAACACGGAAACGAATAATAAGGCGATAGTGCGGTAGTTCATGAAAAATGTTAAGGGTGTTTTTGGGTGATAATGAGTTGAACCGATGCCCCACGGTTGCGTGGCTAGGTGTACTGTTTTAGAATCTACGGCTTACTTCGACAACTCCTTCGGCGATTCTGCCACAAACGCCAACTTTGAGCCGTCAGGATTGACTGCGAGCCTCGTAATGGTGCGAATACCGGAAGCACCAAAATCTGCAATTTCCTGCCATTTGTTCTCACGTTTATTGACATCACGCATAAAAAGTTTACTGCCTTGCGCCATGAGCAAAATTTTGCCAATTTTTGCAGGCATCCATACGTAATCTGCACTTCCAGTAAGTGTCTCTGCAAGCGTTATCATCTGCTTCGTACCAACATCCATCTGCTTGATGAGCGCATCGCCTGTCGCCACTTGCTGTACGAAACTGACAGCGCGTTCCTTCGGAACTTTGTGCAACGACCGTCCGATGCTGTCCGCAACCTGCTCCGCCTTGCCTGTGCGTATATCCGCAATATGAAGGCTATTTGCCGTTTTGCCAAGCAGGAACAGCGCCAGTGTGTGGTCGTCAATCCACGCATGATACCCCACGGGCTTCACTGCTGGTAAGACGATGGATGGGTTTGCGCCACGCAAATCAAATTCCCACAACCGCTGCGTAGAATCACGTTCCACACGAATCACCGAAAATGACTTCCCATCCGGCTCTACCGTCGGTGAATACTCGCTTTCGGGTGTTGCCGTCACGCGGGCGCTCAGTTTTTCGCGGAATGAATAGCGATAAATATCCGCTTGATTATCCTCGCGGATGGATGTGTACAACAAAAACTGTCCGTCTGGCGTAAACGATGGTTGATTGTCGTAGCCAGCACGTTTCGTGAGGTTCACGGGCGGACCGCATTGCAACTTGTTTGTAGCAGAAATGAGTGTAACAAGAAAAATATCAGTATCGGGGAGTGCCGTTTGTGCAACACTACTGGCAACGCCTGAGAGAAAAAGAACGCAGAAAAAGCACAAAAAAATACGGTTCATAATGGTAAGTTGTTGCTTGAAAAAGTATAAAGTAAAAGGTGCATCCTTTGTTTTTGGTGCTTTTGTCTATGTTTGCTTCAAATATACGCAAAATCAGCCTCGAAAGGTACAATCAACCTTCAACTTCTCTTTGCCATATTCATGGTGCATATTTTCTCGCTCGACGACCCGCGCATCGTTGCTTACCGCTATCTGCGTTCCACGCCACCACAGCATAGCGAACAGCGTATTTTTGTAACGGAAGGGTTGACCAGTACAAAAAAACTCCTGCAAAGCGATTTAGACGTAGTCTCGATGTTTGCCTTGCCAGTGCAACTATCGTCGCAGCAACAGGGCATTCGTGACATTGAATATTCGTTAAACGTTGCCGCAAGCACGGCAATCCTGCTTTACGAAACCACAAAACGTCTGCCTAAAACATGAATATGGACATTGTTCTTTTGTTGCTCTTTGGTTGTCAGAGATTGTTTGGCTACATTTGTAGCCTTGATTTTTGCAGCCTCAAATTTGATAGGCAAATTTGACAGGTAACACTCTTGAACATACGATTATCCCGCATGAGAACGTTTACCCGTACATTGATTGGTCTTGGTTTTGTCACGATTGTCCTTGTGTCTGCCTTTGCGATTTTTTCATTCAGCCTTGCCCGCCGTTCAGCGTCGGAAATCGAAGGAACGCTCTCTATGGTGGGCATCACAGACGATGTGAGTATCTACCGCAATGAGTACGGCATCCCGCACATCGTGGGCAGCAGTGACATGGACGTGTTTTTCGGAATCGGCTACGCACACGCTCAAGACAGGCTTTGGCAGATGGACGTAACGCGGCGCTTTGGCGCAGGACGGATGTCGGAAATCTTCGGCAGGCAAACGCTTGAATTTGATGTATTCATGCGGCATATAGGGCTGCATCATACGGCGGCTCAACTCCTCAAAACGCTCAATCCCGATGCCCGTGCAGCTCTTGAAAACTACGCAAACGGTGTAAACGCCTTCATTCGTAGCCACAAAAGTGCTCTTCCGTTCGAGTTCGATGCCCTTAGCTACACACCGGACGATTGGACACCGACGGACTGCCTGCTCGTGGCACGGCTTATGGCGTGGGAACTCAATATGTCGTTTTGGTCAGATGCGGCATTTGGAGCCATTGCCGATAAACTTGGCTCCGAACACGCTTTAGACCTCATTCCGGGAGCACTTGACAACGCGCCCTACGTGATGGATTCTGTAAACGCTCCCAAAAAGAAAGCGGCTCTGCAAACCGCCCCTATAGAGCCTTCCACATCAGCAACAGCAACTTCTTCGACACTTTCAGTCGCTTCGGCGACTTCGACAACATCGCAACGGCCGCATCCATCCTTCAACCCCGCTATTGGTCAGATGTTGAGTGACGTTTTGCATGCCGGAATTCAGATGCGTGAGTTTTTCCATCAAACGGGGTCGGCTCTCGGTAGTAATTCATGGGCGGTGCGAGCAAATGCCGTGGATTCACTTCCACGCCACAGTCAACATCACACCGGCAAAAAACCACGCGGAGCAATCCTCGCCAACGACACGCATCTAACGTTACTCATGCCGCCGCGTTGGTACGAGGCGCACCTAAGCTCGCCCGGTTTGAACGTGCTTGGATTCACCATTCCCGGATTACCGTTCGTTGTGATTGGGCGCAACGACGATATTGCGTGGGGTGTGACGAATATGATGATGGATGATTGCGATTTTTTTATCGAAAAAATTGATTCCACTGATACCAAGCGGTTTGTACTTCCAAACGGCTCTACGAAGGCGTTTCGCGTCGTCACGGACACGATTCACGTCAAAGTTCCGCTTTCGCAATCCATCACGGGTGTACGGGATTCGTTGCTTGATATCCGCTCCACAGACCGTTCAGCCGTGATTTCAGATGTACATCCGTTTGAAAAACCACGCCAAATCTTGAACGACAGCAGCAAAAGCGCAGAAACCACCTCCAAAGCCTTTTTCGGAAAATATTGCCTCACGTATTCGTGGACGGGGCAGCAGATGAGCGACGAAATTCTTGCGTTCTACCGCCTGAACAAGGCGAAAAACTGGGAACGTTTTCTCCGTGCAGTGAATGGTTTTGCGGTTCCTGGGTTAAATTTCACCTACGCCGACCGTCAGAATAATATTGGAATCGCACCCGCAGGCAGCACTCCAAATCGCTTAAATACTCGCTTAGCGACAGGCGATAATGCCGCAAATTTCCCGCGTAACGCATGGGAAGCCCGTGAACTCTGGCAGGGTGTTCACGCGCCTGAAGAACTCCCACGCCTCGTGAATCCACCACGCGGCTATGCCGTTAGTGCGAACAACCAAACCGCGCGGAAACTACCGTTCCATGTATCGTCGTTGTGGGAAGCGCCGTCCCGCGCTGCGCGGATAACCGATATGCTGGCGGAATACGAGTATTATTCAACGTTCGAGGCGCAATTGATGCAAACCGATGTTGCATCGCCTTACGCGCAAGACCTGACACCGCTTATCGTCAATGCCGTAAAACCCGTGTTTACCAAACTTGACACAACGGAGCGCTCTGCATACAACCTGCTGGCGGCATGGAATGGACGTATGGAAAAAACTTCCCCCGAAGCAGCAATATTCAATGCCGCTCTGGAACGCATCGTCTTCAATACATTTGCCGACGAACTTGGCGAAACATTATATCGTCAATATTGCTTTATTACGAACATTCCGACGCGCAAAATTTATGAACTGCTGATGCTGCCTATTTTCAAGGACAGTGCTTCTCAGGTGTCTTCAAATCAAGCGAGTACGGTAGTCCCGTTAAACACCTACTGGTTTGATGACAAAACCACGTCTGCAATAGAAACACGCGACGACATCCTTCTCAAAAGTTTTCGCCAAGCAGTAAAACTGCTCCGCAACCGCTTACAATCTGGCTATGCGGCACAGTGGCAATACGGGCAAATCCATCAACTCACGATTCCACACGTGTTTGACGGACAAAAACCTTTAGAGACAATTGTGAATCTGGGACCGTTTCCAGTGGGCGGCAACGCAACGACAATCAACAGTGCTGAATGGAAATTCACCGAGCCGTTCAAACCCGTTATTGGAGCTTCCATGCGCTTTGTGTGTGACATGCAGGACTCTATAGCGTATTTGATTTTGCCGGGTGGCAATGGCGGGCAACCTCTCACACGCAATTACACCGACCAGATTCAACTCTGGCTCGGCGGCGGCTTGTTGCCTATTCCTGTGAGCCGCGAACCACATCCGTCGTTTACAAAGCGTTTGGTACTGGTGGCGAAGGAAAAAGAGGGGAAATAAATAATAACTATAATAATATTGAAGTTTAGATAAATTCCTGAAAACCGCATCAAACCTTACGCGCAAGAACCCCACTCAATCTCCCCTTATAAGGG
>JANYIG010000335.1 GCA_025358765.1 Candidatus Kapaibacterium sp. | reverse complement strand
AAAACATTGTAAGAACCAATGTCATTAAGTTAAGCCCCTCACCCAAACCCTCTCCCAGAGGTAGAGGGCTTCAAATCTCCCTCCTTCTCCCTTTGGGAGAAGGTCGGGATGAGGGAGATTCCTTAACTTAATGCCATTGATTGTAAGAACAGCGTTAAAAACGAATGGGAGAATGTGAAAAACGCTGATGTTATTGCAACAGCACATCATCCATTCTACATTGCCAATTCTCAATTATTCATCACGCTATGCTCTTCCCAATACCTCTTCTTACCTCGCTTTGCGACGAAATTCGCGCCAATGACAAAACAATTGTTTTCACAAACGGATGTTTTGATATTCTTCATATTGGTCACGTGACGTATCTTGCGGAGGCAAAAAAGTTAGGCGATGTGCTGATCATTGGCTTGAATAGTGATGAATCCGTGCGACGTTTGAAAGGCTCACCCAACGGTATTGCGCGTCCCTTAAACGATGAAAAAGACCGTGCTGCGGTACTTTCAGCGTTGCGTAGTGTGGATTACGTTTGTATCTTCGGCGAAGACACGCCTTTAGACCTCATTACGGTGCTTAAACCGGATGTTCTGGTTAAAGGTGGTGATTACACTCCGGAAACAATTATTGGCACGGACGTGGTGCAACACCATGGTGGAAAGGTTGTGGTGATTCCGTTCGTGCAGGGGAAATCAACGACAAATATCATCGAGAAAATACGAGCATCACGGTAGTCATGGGTGGTCATCGTATTTCGCAGGTATGTTTTTTATGTTCTCTTTGAGCATTATGGAATCTTTTAGCTATACCGTTGATGTGGGAATAGATGTTCTCAGCAAAGATCAGCTTCAAGCATTATTGCTCGGATCGCCGGACATCATCACTGTATTTGACCGCAACGGGGTTATTCTCTATATATCACCTGCCATCGAAGCCGTAACTGGCTTTGCGCCCGAAGAACTTGTCGCACAAGAAATGCTCTCGTTTGTGCATCCCTATGAGCAACGTCTTATCCGGCAACGGTTCGGCGGTCTTGTGCAGGCAGAAGCCTCCAAACCCATACAGTTTCGTTTTTGTGCCAAATCGGGCAAGTATATTTGGTTAGAAACTGTTGGGGGTAATCAACTAACAAATGAAGCTCTTGGCGGTGTTGTGGCGTATTTGCGTGATATTGGCGAACGAAAGCGCATGGAAGAGCAAATTCACTTGCTGAATCACACATTGGAACAACGCGTGGTGGATCGCACACGGGAATTAGCCACCGCTAACGAAGAATTAGAGCTTCAGATTCAGGATCGCAATACTATCGAAGCAGCATTGCGTGAAAATGGGCGCTTGCTCGACCTTATTTTTACTACGGCAAATATTGGGCTTGCGGTTTCGGACGAAGAAGGACGTTTTGTCCACATCAACCCGATGTATTGCACGATTGTGGGGTACGAAAGTGCAGAACAACTTCTTGGCAAACCGTATTTTTCTTTACTTCCGCTGAACGAAGAAGCTGAAGCCCGTGCGCTGTACGGACGTTTTATTACTGGCGATGATACTGCCACACTCCGCGAGCGAACTGTTGTACGGAGCGATGGCATAAAACTTGACGTGTTGACTTCTGCTGCACGGCTTGTACGTGAAAATGGTCAAGTGTTCGTTATTAGTGCGTTGGCAGACATTAGCGAGCGTATGCAAGCGGAACGACGGCTTGAAATGGCGCTTTTGGAGCTAAAAGCTGTCTATCAAGCTCTTCCCGACTTGTATTTCCGCTTAGATTCGGAAGGCTATTATTTAGATTATCATGCGCTGTCGTTGGACGATTTGCCAGCACCGCCGGAGCAGTTTTTAGGACGGCATGTTGATAAAGTGCTTCCGGGAGAGCTTGCTGACAGCATTATGGAGGGTATGAGTAACGCACGAGCAACACAAGGTCTCGTTTCATTAGAATATTCGTTGGCCTCACACCGCCGAAAACGCTTTTACGAAGCACGCATCGTACCGATGCCTGCTGGTCATTCGCTTATCGTCGTACGCGACATTACCCAGCGCAAACAGCGCGAGGAAGACCTCCGCAAAGCATTGGAACGTGAAAAAGAACTTCATACGCTCAAATCCCGCTTCATCGCAATGGTTTCGCATGAATTCCGAACACCGCTTACAACAATTCGCTCGTCCGCAGAATTGCTTGCACGGAACCATCAAAAATGGACAATGGAGAAGCAAGACCAGTATTTGCGCGATATTGGCATTGCCGTTACGCATATGACACAAATGTTAGAAGAAGTAATTTATCTCGGCAAAGCGGGGTCGAACAAAATTACCCTTGCTCCTTGGGCTACCGACATGCACGAACTTTGTGCTGATATTATCAATAGCATTGAACTCGCCACCGATAGTATTACGGCAGACAGAGTGATTGTCAATATTATGGATATAGTGTCGAATGCGGGCAACATAGCGCGTATGCCGGTTGTGGATGCAAAACTTGTTCGCCAGATGCTCACGAATCTCCTCTCTAATGCGCTCAAATATTCCGCTGTATCATCATTTGTCGAATGCGACATCCAGTACCGCGCCGAAAACAATGTGGAGGGCTTGCCCGTAGCACTCATACTTCGTGTGAGCGACAAGGGCATTGGCATGTCTGAGGAAGATTTAAAATTTTCCCTCGACCCTTTTCATCGCGGCGCAAATGTTGGTAGTGCACCGGGAACTGGTTTAGGCTTGGCAATTGTTAAACAATCTGTAGATTTGCATGGGGGTAATATCGAAGTTTTAAGCACACTTGATGTTGGCACGACTGTTACGGTCACGATTCCTTGTACATTCGTTTCATAAATCGTGTTGTCACGGCGTGTGTGTATGGTTCCCGTTTTCTTTCCACAGCATAGCATCTGAAGTATGAAAAAAATTCTCGTAATTGAGGACGATGTTTCTATTCGTAATCGCATTCTGGACACATTGGAATTAGGGGATGAGCGATTCGAGGTATTCGCCGCTGCTAATGGTCGGGAGGGTATTACGCTTGCCAATCAACGTATTCCTGATTTGATTATCTCCGATGTAATGATGCCAGAACTTGATGGCTATGGCGTTTTGGAGGAATTGCGGAACACACCGGCAACGGCTCTTATCCCATTTATCTTTTTATCGGCAAAGGCAGACCGTGACCACGTGCGGGAAGGAATGCTCTCTGGTGCAGATGATTATCTCGCAAAACCTTTTAGTATTGATGACCTGCTCAAAACTGTTCAAGCACAACTTTCTAAGGCAGAACTCCAACGTCAACAATCGGACAAAAAATTAGAAGAATTGCGTGCCAAAATCACCGTTTCGCTGCCGCACGAATTTCGTACACCCCTTAGTAGCATTATCGGTTTTGGTGAGCTTCTGAAGCATTATCAAATGATGAGTCATGACGATGTGATGTCTGCTGTGGATCAAATTTGTAACAACGCAATACGGTTGCAACGGCTCGTAGAGAATTTTCTTCTTTACACACAAATCGAAATGGCGGCATCACAAGAGGGTATGGCTATGGAATTTCGTCGCGGCATTTGCGATGTAAACACAGAAAGCCTTACCAGCGATGCCAATGAACGTGCGGGTACATTCAAGCGAACCGCCGATATTACGGTTCATACAAAACAAGCAACCATAGCCATGGCGCGACATCACGTGAGTAAAATCATCGAAGAATTAGTAGATAACGCTTGTAAATTTTCCGAAATCGGTACGACTATTCAGATTGAAGGGAAAATACGGGGCAATTTTTATGACTTGATGGTAAGCGATACGGGGCGCGGAATGTCGCCAGAGCAGATTGCTGGCATTGGCGCGTACATGCAGTTTGAGCGTAATGTTTATGAGCAGCAAGGTCCGGGATTGGGCTTGATTCTCGTAAAACGTTTGGCGGAAGTTCACGGCGGTACGTTTGGTATTACGAGCCAGTTGCAGCGCGGAACCGCAGTGCGTGTGTCGCTGCCTATTGGTTCCTCGCAACAATATTTTGAAATGCCGCAGTAGTC
The DNA here is from genome assembly GCA_025358765.1 of Candidatus Kapaibacterium sp. Classification (GTDB taxonomy): domain Bacteria; phylum Bacteroidota; class Ignavibacteria; order Kapaibacteriales; family UBA4661; genus JANYIG01. The sequence goes on along the minus strand of JANYIG010000335.1, from coordinate 3,783 downwards.
ATGGTCAGAACGCAAGGTTTTAACTACAAAAAACAACGCGCTCAATAAGGAGGTAGCACCGAAATATCTTCTTGTTGAGCGCTGTTTTTTTCATATATTTCGCTCATAACGAAATTCATTCTCCTCTCCTCTTCATATCAATTACTGATGCAACAATCAACTACTAATGCCGTTCAGGGCGGATTTTTTGGTCATCCACGTGGGCTTTCCACGCTTTTTTTTACAGAATTTTGGGAGCGCTTTAGTTATTACGGGCTAAGGGCGATTCTGCTGCTATTCATGACCTCGTCCGCCACACAAAGCGGTCTGGAGTTCGACACAACTACCGCAGGTTTTATCTTTGGAACCTATACGTCGTTAGCATATTTGGCAAATCTTCCGGGGGGTTGGATTGCTGATAAACTCATTGGACAGAGCCGTGCCGTTCTCTACGGTGGTATTCTGATCTCGTTGGGCAATCTTTTATTAGCATTCCATGGATTACCCTTTTTGTTCGGCGGGTTATTGCTGGTAATTTTTGGAACAGGCTTACTGAAGCCAAATGTGAGTGCCATGGTTGGCAGTTTGTACTCGCCAGATGAGTCGGCGCGTCGTGATGCCGGGTTTTCGATTTTTTACGTGGGCATCAATGGCGGTGCGTTTACAGCTCCACTTATCGTCGGTTTTTTTGGTGAAAAAATTAACTGGCATTGGGGCTTTCTGGCATCTTCGATAGGAATGGCATTAGGTGTGGTGTGGTACCTACTCCAAAGCAAGTACGTCGCTCATGTCGGCGAAGTTAGTACAGCAAGCAAAGAAACCATGCCACAAAATCGTCGTCAATTTTTGATTGCCATAGCAGGTTTTTTTGGGGCTATACTTGCGCTGGCAATCATTCACACGAGCGGTATTTTTGTGTTCACGATAGATAGTGTTCGGACAGCGCTCAATTTTGCTTATCTTCTTATTCCTGTGGTGTTTTTTGCCAATATCTTTCTGGGCAATAAACTTACGCTCGTCGAAAAAAAGCGTTTTGTCGTTATTGGTATTTTTTTTCTGATGGCAACGATTTTTTGGGGTTCTTTTGAACAAGCAGCAACAACGCTCACGCTGTTTGCGCGGGATTTTACTGACCGAATGATTGGTTCAACGGAAATTCCTGTGTCGTTTTTTCAATCGGTGAATGCAATGTTCATCATTACGTTAGCGCCCGTATTTGCAGTATTGTGGATGAAATTAGGGAAAAAGCAACCATCAAGTCCTGCAAAACTCTCGTTGGGATTGATTCTTGTTGGTGCAGGCTTTTTAGTTTTGGCAACTGCGAGTTCGGGTGCAACACTACAAAACAAAGTAACACCGCTCTGGCTTGTCGTGGTGTATCTGCTACATACGCTTGGCGAACTCTGCCTTAGCCCTGTGGGATTAAGCAATGTGACGAAACTTGCGCCGCAACGCTACGTCGGGCAGGCAATGGGTATCTGGTTTTTGGGTACTTCCTTGGGAAACTACCTTGCTGGTCAGGCAGCCGGATTTACTCAGCAATTTCCGATGGCACAAGTGTTTTTCCTTGTCTTCTGCATTGCCTCCGGAACAGGACTTGCGGTCATGTTTGTTGTAAAGCCGATTCGGAATTTAATGGGTGGAGTGGAGTAAGAATTTAGGAATGCAAGTAGAAAACTATCAAACGAAGAAACCCAATACAAATTCAAATTTAACATTCACATAACCCTCAAAACCTCAAAACCTACGTGCTATGTCCATGATTAAGCGTATTGCAATCAACACAGGTGGCGGCGATGCTCCCGGTCTCAATGCGGTCATTAGGGCGGTCGTTCACGCAGCCACAAAGCGCGGCTGGGAATGTTTCGGCATTCGCGATGGCTACAACGGCTTATTTTTGCCGGAACTTTATCCCAACGGTGATGGCGTATTTCCACTTACGCGCGACCGTGTGCGTGGGATCACGCATTTGGGGGGAACGATTTTGGGAACAACGAATCGTGGGAACCCGCTTCGATACCCAACAAAGCGCGAAGATGGTTCTATGTACGAACGTGACCGTTCGGATGAAATTATGGAGGGTTTTCGTAAATGGGAGATTGACGCACTGATTGCCATTGGCGGCGACGGCTCGTTGACGATGGCAAACGCATTTGCCCAGAAGGGCTTGAAAGTCGTAGGTGTTCCAAAGACGATTGACAACGACCTTGAAGGCACGGTTGCTACATTCGGCTTCGACACGGCAGTGGCATTTGCAACCGAATGTATAGACCGACTGCACTCGACGGCGGAATCACATCATCGCGTGATGGTGGTGGAGGTAATGGGGCGGCACGCGGGCTGGATTGCCCTCAATACAGGTGTTGCAGGAACGGCAGATGTGATTTTAATTCCTGAGATTCCATACGATATTGAAAAAGTTGCCGAAAAAATCCGCTCCCGCGAGGCTTCGGGGCGTACGTTTTCTATTATTGTGGTTGCCGAAGGTGCTATACCGAAAGGTGGTACCGTATCGGTGATAGAAAAAGAAATTGGCAAAGCCGAGCGTTTGGGCGGTATTGGCGAACAGGTAGCGGCGCAGATTCAGCAAATTACGAAGAAAGAAACCCGCCTTGTTGTGTTGGGACATTTGCTGCGTGGTGGCACACCCACGACGTTCGACCGTTTGCTGTCGCTTCGATTCGGTGCGGCGGCGGTGCGGGCATTGGAGCAAGGAAAATCGGGCGTGGTGGTTGTACTCGACCCGCCAACGGTCAAATACATCCCACTCGAAGAAGTTGCTGACAGGGTGCGGCTTGTGCCACTTGATTCCGACACGGTTCTGACGGCACGGGATTTAAGTATCAGCTTTGGTGATTAGCCAAGGATAATTCCATGCGGTAGTTCGGATGCTAATGCGTAATTTGTCACCCCGCATTCATACTCTGGGGATGCAATGGTTTCGACAGGGTGATGCTATTTTGTTCGATGCGTGTCGTGCTCGGCTCGGTGACGCACGTTAATTCAACCGGCAAACTTATAAGTGGCAACACTTACTCCTATGCAATGGCTGCTTAATTAAAGTACCCATGCACATCTTCTTACAGCATCGCCTGAGTGCTGTAAGCGGGTGACGCTAATTTAGGCTGGCGCAACTGCGTTCGACGGGCTTTTGCGTGAGATTTTACCGGCGATAGTATGGGAAGTTCCTGTCATTCGGACAAAGCTCGTGCGAATTTCGTAGAGTGACTACACACGTAGTATCAACAGGGTACACACTTTGGACGCGAGTTCGATTCTCGCCATCTCCACGTTGTTTTTGTAAACGGCTTAGAATCTTGATTTCTAAGCCGTTTTTTATAACTTTTAGGACTTTCGCAAAAGCGGGCTTTTGCGGGCAAGGGGTTACAATCCCTTGTTGCAGCGCAATACGTGGAATTTTGTCGTGTACTCCGGTCATTGAAGACAAACATACCACGCGAGCCGCAAACCACGCGCTTTTTTTTGAACTATAAATACTTGAAAAACACCCAAAAAAGTTGTATCATTCTTCTGCCAATCCTTTTTTAATTGCTTGGTTTGCACCAATATCATGAAAACAATGCTGCAACACGCCTTGGTCGTCTGTGGTGCTTGTGCGCTGGCGTTGTTTTGTGCAGTGCCGCCGGTTGATGCACAGCAGATTGATGCACGGCAGAAGTCCGTTCAACAGAATGCTGTTCAGCCTGAATCCCGCTTTACGCGCTTTGGCGCTGCCGAAGGGCTTTTGCAAGGCTCCATACAGTGTATGTGTCAAGACCGCTATGGTTTTTTGTGGTGCGGCAC
>JANYIG010000308.1 GCA_025358765.1 Candidatus Kapaibacterium sp. | reverse complement strand
CCGTGCTGCCAGCGCTTGCGGACATCACGCAGGTCGTAGCTGATTTGCTGTTGCGTGAGTCCAAGCCGTTCGGCGATTACAGACTGTTTCGTGCTTTGTAGCGTCAGTTCCGCAATAGTTTCCAAATCCCGCAATCGCTGTGCGGGAGTACGTTTGTAGCGAGGGCTGCGCTTTGAGTGTGCAGCGCTTGTTTCACTCGCCGCGCTCTTTGTATTCGTCGTATCTGTACAAAGAGTATACGCATTCGCCTTTGATGTAGGCGAAGGCTTACTACTGCTTGCGTTGGAGGTTTTTTTTGCCATTGGTACGTTCAAATCGTATTTGTGCCATGTATTTGTATGCCGCTGTTTTTTTTTCGCAAAAACGGCGAACATTAGCGTAAAAACCGTTTCGATACTACGATTCTCACGGGAAGCACACACGTTTCACCGCTGTTTGGGTAAACAAACTTTGTTTGGACAAGCCGCGTCTAATACATACATTTGTAGATATTCTTTCTTCCGTATATTTCCGTATCTATTTCTCTTCACTAAACTATGCTTACCGAAACCCGTCATAAAACTCTTACCCCAGATTCCGCCGAGATAAAGGATTTTCTTGAGTCTATCCATACAATGGTCAAACAAGAAGTGGGTATGACTACCTTTTTGCTGGATAGCGGAATTCACGATTCTCTGGCTACATATGCTGCTGAATTCCTCAGCAATCCGCTTCAAACCAGCTTTAAATCTCTTGAAATGCTTGAACAAAGTATTCGTGAGCAAATTGAAGAAGACATCATGTCTCTTTTTCAAAAGAACAAGAAATATATTGCCCACGCATATAAAACCCAGCAGCCTGACTTGTATTACTGCCTTGCTCTCAAAAAAGATACACTTGGAACCAGAAGGCGCTTTTATGAGTTTTTGACACGATATGAACAAACCGCTCTTGCTGGTAAATTTCCTATCCATTTTCAGTTTATACCCAAAGACGTTGTTCTTGCGTTGCCCGATTTCAACGAAGTGAATGTATGAGTAGAAAAGAGGAGCTTGACGCATACGTTAGACAGATTAAGCACAATGAGGATTTTTTATCATTTATTGAAGCAAGAGCCACCGACGATTTTGTTGATTGGAAAATCACCGTTGTCTTTTACATTGCCGTTCATCTGGTTCATGCGTTAGCTGCACATCAGCGGAAAGCCATTGGTCATCAGCACAGTACAGTGAACAACAACCTCAATCCTAAAAATACAACTTCAACGATGCCAGTCCCGCAAAAGGTTTACAATGCCTACATTGATTTGTATCAGACCTCAAGAACTGTGCGATACTCTGGTATATGGAGTGATGTTCCATTATACATGAAATTGCGTACTGTTGATTATCAAAGAGCGCTGGAAAATTTATCCGTTGTCAAAAAATATGTACAGGGAAAAGGAGTTGTCCTTTATTAGGCTCTTCATTCAACAATCTTCCCGTCCTTTTTCAGCCATGCCGCAAGCGCTGTTTCCACGTCAGGGAACAGCGCTTTGCTTTGGTATATCAATTTGTATTTGTAATTGCCTTGCTCGAAATCTTCGCGTTTCACGAGGTCGAACAAGCCGCGATACTTCATGCTGACGGGATTGTTTGTCAGCACCCTTGTGGTGAATCCCGTGTGTTCCCACATCGTCCGCTCGTTCATCATTGCCAGTACGGTTTCGGTACAGCACAGGTGCAGGATGAGCTTGGAAAGGCGTTTGTAGCGGCTCGTGGGCGCTGCGGGGTCGGAAACGATGATAACGAAATCCGTACCGAACTTCAAACCACCCTCCAACAGCAGCAAACCGATAATCTTGCCGTCTGCCAGCACCAACACGGGCGTTCCCATGTTGCCCATTTCTGCTTTCTTCACCCACATCATGCGATAATGGTTGCCGATTTTGCCACTCACGGGAACAACCTCAATGCGGCTTTCGGCATTTAACGGGGTCAAATCATGCTGCATGGTTCACCACTTTCATTTCGTGATAGTAGCGTTGAACACAGCGCCGAACATGCGCCAGATGGACATTGAACGTGTCGGCGGTTATCTCCGTGATGGTGCTTGCGCTCATAAAAGAGCCGTGGGCTTCTGTTAGTTCGGCGTGAA
>JANYIG010000279.1 GCA_025358765.1 Candidatus Kapaibacterium sp. | reverse complement strand
GTGTTGAGTGCAGGACATTTGTGTCCCGGACTCTACGCCACGCTTGCGAATGCAGGATTTTTCCCCAAAGAAGAATTGCTTACGCTCAGAAAATTTGGCTCGCGTCTGCAAGGACACCCGGGTTTGGATATGCACCTGCCGGGCATTGAAACATCAACGGGTTCGCTTGGGCATGGCATTTCGATTGCGGTTGGTATGGCTATCAGCGATTTACTTGTGGACAAAAGCGACCGCATTGTCGTCACGCTTACTGGCGACGGCGAATTGCAGGAAGGCTCGGTGTGGGAAGCCGCCATGTGTGCCGCGCATCAGAAACTCGATAACTTCTGCTGGATTATTGACAATAATGATTGTCAGATTGACGGGCGCGTAAAGGACATTATGAGCGTGTATCCGATTGTGGATAAATGCAAAGCGTTTGGTTTTGCGACGATAGAAATTGATGGTCACAGCTTTGAAGAGATTTATAAAGCGTTCGATTTTTTTGCAGCGAATCGTGGCACGGGCAAACCCACCTGTATTGTAGCAAAAACCTTCATGGGGCAAGGCGTGTCGTTTATGCAAGATAAATACGAATGGCATGGCAAACCGCCCTCGAAAGAGCAGGCAGAACAAGCGCTGCAAGAGTTGGCGTAGAAGAAAATTTTGATGCAATCAATAACGGAAGCCGGATGCACGAAATGTGGTTCGGCTTTCGTCGTGAATAGTGTACGAATTAAAGAAAAAACACCCACGACGAAGGGAGCCAATGACTACAAATCCAACAATCATCTTCATGGGAACGCCGGAGTTCGCCGTTGCCACACTCAGAGCTATCCATGCGGTGTTTCCCATTGCTGCCGTTGTGACCGTGCCGGACAAACCCAAGGGACGCGGTTTACAGGTGCAGCCGTCCGCCGTCAAACAAGCAGCGCTGGAACTCGGCATCACCACAATATTGCAGCCCGCAACGCTCAAAGACGAGGCATTTGAAGCCGAACTTCGAGCATTGAAGCCTGATATTATCGCAGTGGTAGCGTTTCGGATATTACCACCGAATATTTTTTCCCTGCCTCGACTCGGGGCATTTAACATTCATGGGAGCTTACTGCCAAAATATCGCGGCGCTGCTCCTATCAATTGGGCGATTATCAACGGCGAACGAGAAACTGGCGTGACTTCGTTTCTGTTGGCAGAGAGTGTAGATACGGGGTCAATGCTTGGTCGGCGTGTGATTCCTATTCCCGACGGCACAACGGCGGGCGAATTGCACGATGCGCTGATGCCACTTGCGGCGGAGCTTGCCGTCGAGACCTGCCAAAGGCTTGCTTCTGGCACGGCAAAGCCCAAACCACAAGATGACATTGCTGCTACAAAAGCACCAAAAATTTTCCGTGAAACCTGCAAAATTGACTGGACGAAACCTGCACACGAAGTGCGGAGTTTCATTCATGGTCTGTCGCCGTATCCGGGTGCGTGGACGGCGTTTGCCGATGGCAAAACAGCGAAAATATTGCGCGTTAGTGCTGTAGATTGGATGGAAAATGCTGCAAAGCCGCTCACAAAGCCAGAGGCAGGGGAATTTATTGTTACACCCGATGCGTTGTTTATTAGCTGTGGCGAGGGTATGTTGTCAGTGCAAGAGATTCAGCCTGAGGGAAAACGGGCAATGACCACGAAGGAGTTTTTACGAGGATATCGTGGCGAACAGCATGGGCGGCTTGGATGAAAACTCTTTTGTTGCACTATTCACGTCTCCATTGCTACGGCACGAGTGCCGGATGTTTTTTGTGAAAATCTGTCGCATCTTGATATTTTTTCGCCACTGCAAGCAACGTAGCCTCGTCGAATAATCGCCCGCAAAACGTGATGCTGATTGGTCTGCCGTCTGTGCGAAAGCCGTGTGGTAACACCACACACGGATGCCCCGTCAGATTTGTGAGAAGTAAATTCCCACCTTCAAAACTCGGAACAATATAGACATCAATGTCCTTCATCAGCTTTCCCATATCCGCGATAAGTTTTGCACGAACGCGGTTTGCCTGGATGTATTCGGTTGCAGGAATAAAGCGGGCTGCACGGAAGATATTGGGCCACGCATTTTTCGTTTGCCGCGCCATCAAACTGTCGCGCCCACTCCGCGTTAGCTCGTCGAAGGCGGCGGAAGCCTCTGCGCCGATGATAAAATCAAGGCTGTTAATATCGAAACTTCCATATTTGGGTAGTTCAATAGGAATAAGTTTTGCGCCAAGATTTTTTAATACCTCCAATGCCGCACTATCACTTGCGCTATTGCCCTCTGTATTCTCAAACAGCGATTTGATATAGCCAATGCGGAGTTTCGATATGTCCATCTGTGGCGTGTAGTTGAACGGTGCGTCGTGAACACTCGCATCGCTCTCTTGAACACCATCCGAACCGTAGATAGCATTGAAGACAATGGCACAATCTTCCACCGAACGGCAGATGGGACCAATTTTGTCCATCGTCCACGAGAGCGCCATAGCACCTGTGCGGCTCACGCGCCCGAATGTGGGACGCAAGCCCGTCGTACCGCAGCGCGTGGAAGGCGAGACGATGGAGCCATATGTTTCTGTGCCAAGCGCAAATGGAATCAAACCCGCAGCAGTAGCCGCCGCCGAGCCTGCCGAAGAGCCGCTTGAACCTTGGTCGAGTTTCCACGGATTTTTGGTCATGCCGCCAAACCACGTGTCACCCATTGCTAACTCACCAAGTGTAAGCTTTGCAACCAGCACCGCACCTGCTTCATTCAGCTTTTTGATGACCGTTGCATCTTCGTCAATACGCTGGTCTTTGTACGGAGCGCTTCCCCACGTCGTATTGTAGCCTTTGACCGCAAATAGGTCTTTTGCGCCATATGGAATGCCATGCAATAAGCCTCTGTACTTGCCTTTAGCGATTTCTTCATCGGCGTGTTTTGCTTGCTTCATCGCTAATTCTTCCGTAAGTGTTATTGTGCAGGCAAGTTGCGAACCGTGTTTTTTCAAGCGATTCAAAAAGAATGCTGTAAGTTCAACGGATGTGATTTTACGAGCTTTGATGAGTGCTGCAAGTTCTCCAACGGTATAAAACGCCAATTCATCGCGGTTTGCGGGCAATGCCGCTTTGTACGTGCTGGATTTGAAGGGCTTGCGAACAGTGGGGAGCGTCATTCCGGCGGGAAGCGGATTGAACACAAACGCTGGTGCAATGCTGTTCGGAAGCGGCACCGAGCGGATGTCCTCGAACGCCTTCCGTGCGTCCTGAAGCTCATTGACCATCGAATCACGTTTGTCCTCAGTGAAACTCAGCCCGAAAAGTTTTTCTGTACCAGCAATCATGTCACGTGTGATAGGAATTTGCGTGGTACTTGCAATGCTATGAAGCGCAACTCCCGCAAGAAGGCTTGTACCGCAGAGAGCAACTATTTTCCACGACGGTATAAAAATTCGCATAATCAAGGGTGTTTGATGTGTGAGGAAACATTAAATTCAAGAAGGCGTAATCAACCTCATTTCTGAGGAATATACGGTTCACCATATTTTTTAACCTCCAGCCGGACTGTCTCTTCTTCTTCACCTTCGTCGTTTTCATCGGTTTCGATGGTAACCACAAAAATATTGTCGTATTCTTGCGCTGCAATCGGCGCAATCTCTTTGCCCGTCAAGAACTGAATTATTTCGCTGATCGTATTTCTCAGCCCCACCACGAGTACGGCACGGCGTTTATATTGTCGCAAGCGAGCGGTAGCGTTATAGGTGTCTTCCGCCAGAAAAATTTTGGGTTTCAGCGAAAGTGCATCAGCAAGCGGTTGTGCTGTCTGTTGGGTACGTAAAAACTGGGTAACAAATAGAGCATTAATCTTCATGCCGCCCGTAGCCTGTTGCGCGGCTTTGATAAGCGCTTGAGCGCGTTGTCTTCCCTCCGGACTCAACGGCAAATTATTCCCAGTCGCTGATGTATCCGGTTCTGCATGGCGCACAAAGAGCAATACCGTTTTGTTGCTACGTTGAGCCACAACGGTTTTGGGATGAATACCCAGCATCAAGAGACATAGAGCGATTGATGCCCCAATATTGAGCGTAGTAGCCATTGGTTCACCGAATACAATGTAGCACCACTGTTTGTATTACATTTCCTACCTGCAAACGACAAAAAGCGACTGAGTACGGCGCTTGAGCAATGGAAAACGGAAGAGTATAATTGCCGACATTCAGGTCGGCATCAAACAATAATAACGTTTCTTGACCAAGAACGTTGTAGAGTGCGAGCTTGACACGTTCATTTTTTATTACGGTAAAATTCACCACTATTTGGTCGGAGGCGGGATTGGGCAGGACTGTCAAGAGTGTTTCGTTGTTTTGTGCTGGGGCTGGCGTACGAACATCGGTTGTGATAGTGCAGTTGGAGGAAAGCGGATTGAGTTCCACAGGTGTGCCGGGCGTGAGTGTTCGCCCTTTTAATCCCGCGTACGACGGCGCATAGCGGTTTGCACGGAATGAATTGCTAGGCATTGGGCTTTTTCCCTGCTCGACGGGACCGGCGCTGCCAACGGGATTTTTATATTGCCATACTGTCGTCCCGGTTGGTGTTATTTCAAAAAAATTCCCTTTCGTTCCTTCGCAGATAAGCGTATTGCCGTTTGCAAGACGTTGCGTGCTGGAAATTCTGTTCGCAAAAAAGCTCGTCGGGTTGGCTGCTTTGTACGTCCAGACACTTGTAGATGGCAAGTATGTAGCGCTCGTGCTTGTTCCGAGCGTATAGCCGCCCGTAGCAGTAACAGGTGATTGAAATTCTTCAATCGTCGAATACATGCCGTCGGGACGTTCATCGCCATTGTTAAACACCATCAAATTTCCCGCACCCGACAGCCCTTTGGCTATCCACTGCGGATTGTGCTGTCCAAAGAGCTTGCGATCAGCGCTTGTGCCGCGCCTGTAAGATTCAGGGTTTCCCCAACGGTACAAGAAATCACCACCTTTGCCCTGCTTGCCGCCCTTGTGTGTGGTGGCTTCGGCGGCAGTCGTGCTGTGGTCAATAATGAAGACCTCGCTGAGTTCGCGCGAACTGACGATGATTTGGTCAAGCTCGGCATTGTACGAAAGCCCGTTGAAGTGAATCCAGTCCGTCGAGGCTTTTTCTTTGTTGAGGAAGTTCACATCTAACAATTCAGGATGCTCCACGACCGCACCATAATTGGCTTTCGCGGCATCGTTATCTTGCACAAGGTGATCCCACACGCGCCATTCCCACACGACCACGCCGGAATCCTTGCCAATAGGTTTGACTTCCACAATCTTGTCCGACCACAAACCACCCACCGGATAGAGCGAGGTTTTGCGCCCCGCGGCGGTAGCTTCCGCTTGGGTTTTGCTGTCCCACGAAGGAAAAAGAATGTTCCCGTTTGGCAGCATAATGGCATCGTGATGTTGGTGGTACGTTGCGCCGGAATAATCAAACCCCCAAAGCAAGTTCCCATCCCAATCATAGCGTTCTACGCGCCCACCGGAGCCACCAGTCGAGCCGAACGTTTTGTTCGTTTCTGGTCGAGCCGTGTGTAGCAGCGAACCATCTTCCAACAAATAAACCGCCTGACCGGGTTTGTATTTGCTTGTCCATGTTTTTACCGTGCGTCCGCAGTTGTCTATCAGATACGTCAGCGTATAATCCGTTGGGGCAAAGAGCGTATAACCATTGTAGGAATCCGCCGTGTTCTTAATAAGACCAACAGTCTGCTGTTGAGCAAACACAATAGTACATGCGCCACACACAAGACAACAAAGGGCGAGCAGAACAATAAATATTTTCATAACAGTGTAGGTTTAAGTTTAGATAACCTTGACTACCCTCAAGCGCATCACCCCTCTGCAAGCCGCTTCACGTCTTGCTTCTCCCCTTATAAGGGGAGATTGAGTGGGGTTCTTGTGCGTAAGGTTTGATGCGGTTTTCAGGAATTTATCT
>JANYIG010000272.1 GCA_025358765.1 Candidatus Kapaibacterium sp. | reverse complement strand
TCCCTTTTGGGTGATAGAATGCTATTTTTTATTTCCGGCTGTCCGCTTCTTAGCGGGCTGTCGGATTGACGCGGCGTTGTATTCGACAGCCCGACCCCGTAAGAACAGGGAATCGGACAGCCGAATAAAAGACGGTTCTATCACCCAAAAGGGAATAGGTTGCAAAAATGTCGTCAAAGGGTGAAATTACGTCCATGTACTATCAAACACTCAAACGAAAGCCGAAACAATTCCGTAGCCTCACCGGCTTGACCGTCGCTGACTTTAACGCACTTGATACCTGCTTTGAATCGGCATGGCAGGCATACATCACACCTATACGGTCACTGGTCAACCTCTGGACGGCTTGCCAGACGAATTCTGGCTTGTGATGGTACTGAGCCGACCAGTCGAACGCCCGCACGACAAAACAAGCGACAAAGCAGTAACTATGCGCTCTGTCGCTTGCGAAATTGTTTTCAAGAGAAATTGTTTTCAAGAAATGCTAGACATTAAACCGGAAGTGCATCACATCCCCATCCTGCGTCACATACTCTTTGCCTTCCACGCGGAACAACCCCGCCTCTTTTACTGCCGCTTCGCTGCCCAACCGCACGATGTCGTCATATTTCATCACTTCGGCGCGGATAAAACCTTTCTCGAAATCGCTGTGAATCGCTCCGGCGGCTTGCGGCGCTTTGCTGTTTTTAGGAACCGTCCACGCACGAACTTCCTTCACACCTGCGGTGAAGTACGTTATCAAGCCCAACAGCGCGTAGCCTTCGTGAATCACGCGGTGCAAACCCGGTTCGGTCATGCCCATATCTGCCAAAAATGTGGCGCGGTCATCCGGCTCCAATTCGGCAATTTCAGCTTCGATGTTCGCGCAAATTGGCACCACAAGTGCGTTATCGCGTTTGGCAATTTCACGAACTTTTTCGATGTATTTGTTCCCGTTTTTCAAACCGTTTTCGTCCGTGTTGGCAATGTACATCACGGGTTTATCAGTAATAAGGTACATCGGCTGCAAGTACGGCAGCGTCTTATCGCTGTGTTCGGCATACTTCGCCAACCGCCCGCCGTTCAAATGCTCCTTGAGCGTGTGCAAAAATTCCATTTCGTCCTTCGCATCTTTGTCTTGAGCGCGGACTTTCTTTTCGATGGTCTGCATCCGTTTTTCAACGGTGTCCATATCCTTCAAGATAAGCTCGGTTTCAATGATTTCAATGTCGCGTGCGGGGTCAACATCGCCTTGCACGTGAATCACATTGTCGTTTTCGAAGCAGCGCACCACGTGGGCGATAGCATCCGTTTGGCGGATGTGCGATAAAAACTGGTTTCCTAAACCTTCGCCGCTTGCCGCACCTTTTACTAAACCAGCAATATCCACAAATTCAATCGTGGTCGGCACAGTGCTGTGGGTGTTGTACATTGCGCTCAAAACGTCGAGCCGTTTGTCCGGCACGTTCACAATGCCCACATTGGGGTCAATCGTACAAAAAGGGTAGTTTGATGCCTCCACGCCGCTTGACGTGAGGGCGTTGAAAAGAGTGGATTTTCCGACGTTCGGAAGTCCGACGATGCCGCAGTTAAAGCCCATAATACAGGAATGCTAAAAAATAATGGAGTTAGGATTTACGAAAAAGGACATTGTCATGCCAGCGAAGGCTGGCATCCACGAGATTGTAGGCTGGTCATGGATTCCTGCCTTCGCAGGAATGACACACGTTTACGTTTTTTCGTAAGTCCTATGAGTGTTGAATTCCTCTGATGTTGAGAAGGTACACGATGAACGATGAACATAGCGCAGCTCAAATCATATCAAAGCCGCATAAAGCCTTGAGTGCATCGGGAACACGTAGGCGACCATCCTCCGTTTGATAATGCTCCAGAAGCGCGACCATCACACGCGGCGTGGCAAGTGCACTTCCGTTCAACGTGTGGACAAAATCCGGCTTTGCACTTGGGTCGCGGCGATAACGAATATTTGCCCGCCGTGCTTGAAAATCCTCAAAGTTCGAGCAACTCGACACTTCCAACCATTTTTGTTCGCAGGGCGACCAAACCTCGATGTCGTAGGTTTTTGCGCTGGAAAAACCTGTATCGCCCGCGCAAAGGGAAATCACGCGATATGGCAGACCAAGCGCCTCCAAAATCCCTTCAGCGTCCTGCGTAAGGCTCTCAAGCTCGTTGTAGGAATCTTCTGGCTTCGTGAATTTCACAAGCTCGACTTTGTTAAATTGATGCAGCCGCAGCAGACCGCGCGTGTCTTTGCCATAGCTGCCTCCTTCGCGGCGGAAACACGCCGAATAGCCACAATGTTTTTTTGTTAGCTCCGCAGCGCTCAAAATGTCGTCACGGTAGATGTTTGTTATCGGCACTTCGGCGGTGGGAATCAGGTACAGCGCGTCGTTTGGGACGTGATACATGTCTTCGGCAAACTTCGGCAACTGCCCCGTACCGCGCATAGATGCTTCGTTCACCAGCAATGGGACAAAGACCTCAGTGTAGCCATTGGCGATGTGGCGATTAAGCATAAAATTCAGCAACGCCCGTTCGAGCGTGGCTCCTTTGCCTGTGTAGAGCGGGAATCCACTGCCAGAAATTTTTGCGCCGCGCTCGAAATCAACAATGCCGAGATTTTTGGCAAGTGCTGCGTGGTCGAGTTTTTTGCCGCGTTCGATGGTTTCGCCTTTGCGACGTACTTCCACGTTGCCCGAAGCGTCATTGCCCGCAGGAACACTGACGTGGAGCATGTTCGGGATGTCGTAGGCAATTTCATCCATCGCGGTTTCAACCTCGCGCAACCTGTCGTCAAGCGCTTTGATGGTGTCGCCCACGACACGCATTTCGACGATTTTTTCATCGGCATTTTGTTTTGCCTTTTTGAGGGCCGCAATTTCCTCCGAAACCGCATTACGCTTTGCTTTTAGTTCTTGCGCCTGTTGAATATTTTGGCGGCGTTCTTCGTCAAGTTTTACTTGACCGTCAATGTCTGGCTGTGTGTGTTTTGCGGCTGCATTTGCACGAACGGTATCAGGATGTTCACGAATAAATTTTGCATCAAGCATTAAGACGTACTCCAAAGAGATGTAAGGATGAAGAATGATATTGCAATTACGTAGTGCTTGAGATTACGGTAAATCGGCTGCAACAAAGACCATCACAGCCATGGCAGCAGCACATTGATTGATTTCGAGCGGATTGAGTTTGTCGGGCGTATCGGCGTTGGTGTGATGAAACCAGAAATATTTAGCGTCTTCCACACTAATATTCATCTGCGGAACGCTGTATTTGCGAAGCGGACCAATATCTGCGCCACCGCCACCCACACTGAGTTTCGTGGCTGCAATCGGGTGAAGCAGCGTCAACACAGCCTTATACGCCTTGAAAACTTCCGGTGTACCTTCAAAACCAAACCCTTCAGGCTTAAACACGCCACCGTCGGATTCTAAGGCAAGAATGTGTTTTTCTTTTCCGTGTTGCTCTGCGTATCCCTCGCCACCGCGAAGACCATTTTCTTCGTTTGTCCACATCACCAGCCGCACTGTGCGACGTGGGCGAAAACCCGCATCCTTCAAGGCTTTCAGCGCTCGCCACGTAGCCACGCAGCCGCCGCCGTCGTCCATAGCGCCCACGCCCACGTCCCACGAGTCAATATGACCACCCAAAACCACAATTTCTTCCGGTTTTTCGCTGCCTTTTATTTCTGCAATCACATTCCGTGAAACAGCGTCTGGCATCGTCTTGGCTTCCATCGCAAGTTTCACAACGATTTTTTGCCCGCGCTGCTGCATTCGGTCGAGCATATCTGCGTCTTCGCTGGAAATAGCAGCCGAGGGGATTTTGGTGATACTGTCCGCATAGCGCATCCCACCTGTATGTGGTGTTCGCATAGAATACGGACCGACGGAACGCAACAGGTTTGCCACAGCACCCACCTCCGCAGCCTTTGATGCGCCATCTGCACGGTAAACAACGGTTGCACGATAGCTCGTAAATGGCACGTTATACAACACAATTTTCCCTCTTGCTTCGGATGCACGTTTTTTTAGTTCGTCGAAACTGTGAACCACCAACACCTCAGCGGTGATACCGTCTGGCGGCGTGGCGATGCTGCCGCCCAAACCAAGCATCGCAAGCGGTGTGCGGCGCGGCTCCACAAGGTCGCAGGACTCTTTACCACGTACCCAACGAGGCACGTTCACGTTTTCGCCATGGACATTATCGAAGCCATCATTTTTTAATTCGTTCAAAATCCAATCAATTGTTTTTTCAAGGCTTTCGCTGCCACTCAGTCGCGAGCCAAACGTGTCGCAAATGTACTGAAGGCGTTTGTGGGCGGAGCTGTCTTTCAACGCTTGTTTGATAATGGCATCAGCTTTTGCGCCGTAGGTTTTGTGGATGAAAGCGGAGTCCACCTGAGCGATGGAAGAATATTGAGCGGAAAGTTGCAGAGAACCCGAAAGAAGCAAAAGGTACGTAAGGATAAACGTTGTACGAAGGAAGGAAGTGTTCATGATGTGTTTGAAAGTGCGACAATAAAATGGTATTTCCAACCAAAAATAGCCAATTCTCGCGTCATGGCAAAGGTTGGAATCATGAAGGTCGGGGTAATCGCATGAACTACGTGGCACGGATAAATTTTCATGCGACTACCCAAACTCAAAAAACTCACGTTATCGCAGCACACGCATAAGTTTTGTTGCTATCATGCCGCCCGCCTGAATCCTACACAAATACGCTCCGTTTTCTAACGAGCGCACATCAAGAGGCACGGTGTGCCGACCTAATTTTTGTACAGCATCCACAAGCGTGACAACGCGCTGTCCAAGCATATTCACAATATCAACACTCACGTGTCCGTCCGATGGCAGCACGTACGATACGCTCAACTGCTCGCTTGCAGGGTTGGGATAGACTTCAAAGCGCAAGAGTTCCGCATCCACAAGTGTCGTGCTGCGTACATCTGTTGTCAGATGCCCGTTTTTTCGCAGGAAATAGGACGTATCCACGCGGTTTGGCAGCGCAAGATTGCGGTTCACTTTTACTTGCACGTCGCACGTACCGATATTGTCCCAATCCTCAATAAGCAGCGTTTGGGATTCTTTTATGCCAATGCGAAGATTGCGGAACGACGTTGTGTCGTACCGCTCCATAAAAAGTTTGTACGTCCGCGCCGCGCCGTAATTCGTTACCACAAACGAGTTGCCGTCATTCACAAATTGTAAGGAGAGTGAGTCGTTTGCAGCAAGGTTTATTTCGGAAAGCGTTACGGTGTCGAGCCAAAGTGAATCCGTTGGGTCGGTTTTGGAAAGCGTCAGGCTAACATTGCTGCTTTGTGCTCCAGCCGCCATGCGGATAGCATCTTTGTCGAAATCAACATCCACCGTTTGCGAAGCAGTGGTTACGCTTGCCGTCCACTCACCATATCCTGTAAGGCGCTTCCAAACGGCGGCGGTGAAGTTATAGCTGTTCGGTGTTGTTGGCGTGTAGCGTATCGAGAAGGCGTTCAAGGCTTGTTTAGGAATAGTCATGCCGGGTGATTCCACATTTGCACCCGTTGAAATCGGCACTACCACCCGTGCGCCCGGTATCTGCGGTTTGATAAGCAGCGCTCCGGTGTTGGCAATGGATTGGCTAAAACGGTTCGACACGGTTACGCGCGGCGTGGGTGCTTTGGGGCTGTCATTGTCGTCAGCAAAATAAATTTCCACGGGCAGCTCAGTTTTCGGAGCGGTAGCAAGCACCGATGGTACGGAGACTCCTTTTGCAAACAGTGCAGGTAATTGCTGCACGGCGGCGGAGCTTTTGGCACTCAAATATGGAAAAAAGCCGTTCGGACCTTGCCATGGAGCAGCACCTTGCGCGATTTGATCGACATTCAAAAAGCCAAAATATTGCCACGTATTTTTTGTGCGATTTACAATCACCGCACGGTTGTTGTCGCCCGGATAGTTCATGTCATACACATACACGTTATCAATCACATCGCCATTGGTGGCGTTTGTGGTGACGATTTTGTACGGCACAAGCGCGTGTCCACCTTTGTTCTCGCCATTGACAATGTTGTACACCGCCACCATAAATAGGTCTTCTTTGGGTTGTGTGAAATTCGTGCGAATTTGTTGCACAACGTCGTTCGGCGTATTATCCATAGAGCCGAGGATCGTACCATAACTTTGCGCGACTTGATTGCGGTTAATCATCGCACGAAGATTATCGCCATTTGGTAGTCTATACGCCGGCGCAGAGAATGTGTAGCGCCCGCTGTACGCCATCAGCGCAGCTGTGGCAAAACCGCCGCACGAACCGCCCCACGCTTTTTTTTCCGAGCGCCATGCCGTCAGCACTTCTTGTCGAGGCGTACGATTTGTGCCATTCGCCGTAAAAGCGCTTTCGCCTCTGCCGCGTTCAAACACCGCCACAAAATCATCCCAGCTTGGGAAATCCGACGATTGAGGATTTAATGCCCGCACTTCGGCGGGATAAGCGGCACTGTTGTAGTTGATTTTGCCAAACACCGCTTCATTCCACATTTCACTTCCGCTATTACTGAAATTAAATCCATGCACAACCGGACTGAATTCCGCTTGTACGGGTGGATTTGCCGACGAAACCACCGTCACGGCATCGTTTGCAGTGAGTACGTCCGTTCCGGCTGTCAAAGTGAGTTTGTAGGGGCTGGTAACAGCAGAAGCAGGTACGCTTACGGTGGCGGCAATGGTGGTTGCGTTTTGAACGCTGATGTTTATAGCGGCAATTGCTGTGCCACCTGCATTCGGCGTAAATTGGATGGTTGGCGTGGCAGCAGCGGAAAAACTAGTGTTTTCTCCTGTAATGGTAAAATTCACCGATTGTCCTTGCACCCACGTCCGTTCCGAAATGGTTTTGACAATAGGTTGTGCGCGGGGCGTAAACGTGCGTGTTTCGGAAGCAGGGCTGCGGGCGGGAGCTCCACCAGCCGTACCAATAGCCTGCACACGCCAGCCAAATGCTCCTTGATTATTCGGATTAAACATTGCGGCGCTATATCCAGCATTGGACGTTGTTAGGTTAAAATCCACGCTGTTTGTTTGTACGGTGATCGGGTTGTACGAACCGCCATTGGGCGCAAGCAGCGTGAACTCGTAGCTTGTAGCACCCGGCACTGCCGCCCACGTGAATGTTCCGGGAATAATAACCGAAGCCTTATCTGTCGGGCTTTGCAGTGCGGGCGTAGCGAGTGATGGCGCGGCATTCCACGCAAACACAAGATTGTTTTTTGGAGTACCTTGCAGCGTTTGCCCCGAAGCGCCTTGTGTGAGCGTGAGTCGGCAACGGGTATCGCCGGAAGGACTTGCTTGCGAGCTTGCCCAAGGGTCAGGAAGCGCATCGGTGGCGGGCTGTACCGCGAGAGCAATAACGTCCGAGCTGCCGCGCAAACCTACTTCGCAATCATAACCAGCCCCATCGGTGAGCGTGAATGTGCCATAACCGATAGAAACGGCATTCGATGTTTCATCAAGCCGAATCTGGAAGCTCACAATATCCGTCGGCGCGGCATTCGAGAAGCGCGAAATACCGACATTTTGCCATTGCACGATAAAACTACGATTAGGCGCTGTTCCCGTGAGCTGTGTTACAATTTGCGAGTTTGCTACGCCACGCAAACCTACACCCAAAGCGGCAATTGCGGCTTCGCCCAGATTTTGTCCCAACACAGAGTAATATCCGGGAGCAGTGGGCGCGGTGCCGCCAAACAGCACGTAGCCATTGGCGGAAATGGTAAGCGTTGAATAATTCGCGCCATTAAACGTGAGTGGAAAACCGATAGCAATATTCGGAAAAAACTGTCCGTCTATCGCTGTTCCCGATGAAACTACCGTTCCGTTCGCAACGGAACTATATGCCAACGCCGAAAGATTTCCCGTGCGGAACGTATAGGAGCTTACCTGCGCTCGCAGCGTAGGAATGGCAATCAAACTGTACACAATAAAGCTACATACGAGCAGTACCGCAAAACGACGGGCTTCAAAAAAAGTGCGGATATTCATACAACACCTACTCAAAAATAGAGAGTAAAAAAAACGCTTATGCCACAGATGAATTCTGAAGACAAGATAAACATAACAAACTCCGATTTGCCCTCCAACACGTTATTATTTTCATTATTTTACCTCATTCGGCAAGGGCAAATTTAGGCTTGTACACTTGAATTGGCAATCCATAGCTTTTTCGTATTTTATGGTTCGGTAACTGAAAACCTGCTTAAATTTCATTCACTCACTTCTTATTTTCCCAACTCATTATGAACGAACAAGAACTCACTCCCGAATCTAGCAATGCTGATTCCGCAGAATTGCAAGAAACACCCTCGAACACGCCGTGGCTGCAAGGTTTTGTCGATATTATCACTAATCCCGAAGACCTGGCATTGCGCGTTGTGCAATCGCCAGCACGAACGATTGTTTGTGCAATATTGCTGTTTGCTTTCAGCATGGTGATTATTCAATATCTGCAAGCCGCGAACGATGGCATTCGTCAGCAAAATTTTACGTTGCAATCACAGTTTATCGAAAAACGTATGGTGAAAGCTGGACTGACAGAAAACCAAATTGAGGAGCAGATGGATAAAGTTCGTGAGGGGCTAAATTTCTCATTTGTACGAGCATTAGGCATTGGCATTCCATTTGGTCTCATTAGCGTTTTCATTTTTGGGACAATGTTTTGGATTCTGCAACGACTCTTTAACTCAGAGCCACCACCCGCATTTGCTATTATAGCTCTTGTAAGTTACGGGACATCTATCACGGCGCTTGGAATACTCCTGACGGGACTGATGCAATATGCGGGCAATTCATTATATATGTCGCCCACCTTGGCGTTTTTGGCGCAACCAATTGCAGAGCATCCGCTTTTATATCAGTTTTTGGTTGGTATTTCAATCTTCACATTGTGGGAATATGCCGTTGTGGGCATCGTGGTCGCACGGCACGTTGGTATGTCGCGGAATCAAGGACTTGCCTTTGCTACAGCAGCATTGACCTTTCGTTGTTTAGTCTTAGGATTAATTCCATGGGGGCTTACACAGCTTTTCAGCTAATTATCATTCGGCGGTGGCTATTTATCTCGTCTCAACCACCATTTTCATCGTTCATTTTTATTCTTAATATATGCCTCGTACTCGTGTTCAATTTCCGAATATTAGCTCACGGTCATGGGAGCATCCCGCTGACCGTGCGGCGCTGTCTGCGTTGCAATCTGTTCCGGGCTTAGACGTGGCGTTGCAAAAGCTCATCGGCGTTACGTCCGAGCGATCGCTGCGCTTGATTGCGTTAGCATCGTCGGTGCGCGTCACGGACAGGCAGTTTGCGAAAGTGCATACGCTCTACCGCGAGGCGTGTTCGGTGCTGGATGTGAAGGAAGCACCAGAGCTTTTTGTGTCGTTCAATCCTTTTATCAATGCCAGTGCAGTCGGCGTGGAGAGACCATTTATCCTGCTCAATTCTTCGTTGCTTGATTCGCTTACCGACGATGAACTGTTGTGTGTCATCGCCCACGAGCTTGGTCATTGCTTGAGCGGGCATCTGCTGTACTCAACGTTGATGGTGATGATTACGCGTTTTGCCAGCCCGCTTTTGGCAAACGTTCCGCTTGGCGGCGCGGCGCTGACGGGCATTCGTATGGCGCTTCAGGAATGGTATCGCAAAAGCGAACTTTCTTGCGACCGTGCGGGCTTATTGGTAGTGCAAGACCCAGAAGTGGCGTACCGCCTTGAGATGAAACTGGCTGGTGGTCGTCACGTTGACCAAATGGACGTGAATGAGTTTTTTAAGCAGGCGTATGAGTACGAATCCGGCGGCACAATGACCGATAGTGTCCATAAAATCATCAATCTACTTAGTGAAACGCATCCGTTTCCCGTGTTGCGAATGGTGGAACTCAAAAAATGGGTGGATAGCGGTGAATATGCTCGCATTCTGGGTGGTGGTTATGCGACCGAAGGCTCGTCAGTACGTGCCGCCAATGCTGATGAGCATGGCTACACACAACGCGGCGAGGAGCGGAAGGAAAGTGTGATAGACAACATCAAATCTGCCGCGCACAAATACAAAGAAGATTTTGTTACGTCCGAAGACCCGCTCATCGGCAAAATCAATAATGCCGCCGAAACCGCCAAAGACGTTGCCGGTAAAGCAAAAAATGTGCTTGAAACGTTTATCAATAAAAATCGTCCAGAATAAAGTTATGTTGCGGAAGGTAATATCGTAAATGATATTCCAAACCACCACTCTTCTCAATCTAAGTAAGCGAACACAAATACATTACATTTGCCCTTCGACAAGCTCAGGGTGAAGACCGCTTTAGAACTTATGTTGAGCCTGTCGAAGCGCCAAATATTGAAGTTTAGATAAATTCCTGAAAACCGCATCAAACCTTACGCGCAAGAACCCCACTCAATCTCCCCTTATAAGGGGAGAAGCAAGACGTAACACGTCTTCGTGGCGGCTTGCAGAGGGGTGATGCGCTTGAGGGTAGTC
>JANYIG010000214.1 GCA_025358765.1 Candidatus Kapaibacterium sp. | reverse complement strand
GTGTTGCGTCTTGCTTCTCCCCTTATAAGGGGAGATTGAGTGGGGTTCTTGCGCGTAAGGTTTGATGCGGTTTCCAGGAGTTTATCTAAAGTTCAAAGAACAACATCATGAACTTTTATACCACGACCCCATTATGAAATCAACGGTCTGGAAAATCTTCGACGTTCTATGGAGTGCGCTTATTTTTGTCGGGTTGACGTTAGCGGTAATCTACCTTCCGTTGCGCTTGATTACGTCATTTGAGCGGACGTGGCTTTCGATGAATGTCAGTTGGATGATTAGTGTGTTGTTTACGCTCGATATTTTCTACAATCTCCACACTGTTTACCGTGAACATACCAGACAGCGCACTGTGCACGAGCGTTTGCAGCTTTATCTGCGGCGGCGTTTATGGGTTGATGTTCTCGCTGCTCTGCCGATACAATTCTTTTTGGGAGTCTCTCACCCGCTTATTTTGGTACGCCTTTTCAAACTTGTCCGCATCCGCGATATGATGAATCGCTGGCGGCATGTAACCATGCAATTTGCAACGATATTGCGGTTGGTAGTGTTAATCTACGCCTTAGGATTGGCGGCGCATTGGATAGCTTGCGGATGGATTGCATTACGCCCAATGGCGACTCATGCGGCAGCTCATGAAACTTTTAATGATTATTACATTCGTGCGTTATATTGGGCAATCACCACGCTTTCAACGGTTGGCTACGGCGATGTAACACCACAAACCAGTATTGAGCGGCTGTATTCAATGGCAGTGATGGTCATGGGGGTCGTTGTGTATGGCTATGTGGTGGGCAATATTGCGAATTTGCTCAATAATCTTGATTTGCCGCGCAAACATTATTTTGAGCGCTCGGATCAGATGCGAGCATTTATGCAGTACCACAAGATTCCACGCCCGTTGCAACGACGCATTAGTGAATATTATTCGTATTACTGGGCAAAACAACTTGGATACGACGTTACGGCAGTGTTGGCGGATTTGCCACCGAGCCTTAAATCAGAGGTTATGGTTTTTCTACGACGTGATATTATCGCAAAAGTGCCGCTCTTTCAAGACACAAGCGAAGAATTTATCAAAGATATTGCCCAGCAAATACGTCCCATTCTCTTTCTTCCGGGCGATATTGTGATGCGGGCGGGCGAGGTGGCACGAGATATGTATTTTGTCAGTCGAGGAACCGTAGAAATAATGGCTGACGACGGTCGTATTTTAGCGGTGTTGAGCGACGGCGATTTTTTTGGCGAAGTGGCTCTACTGCTTCACAAGCCGCGTTCAGCCACTGTTCGGGCAATTGATTATTGCGATTTGTACATTCTCGAAAAAGAAGCATTCCACAGCGTGTTGGCGCGACACCCTGAATTTGCGGGGTATATTGAGCGCAAGGTGATAGAAGTTCAAGAAAAAAATGCCCTTTGACGCATCACGTCAAACGTAAACTGAGAAACACTATTGCAATTACACTGCTTGTTTACGAGCGCGAGCTTTTTCGCCAGAAGCATTGTCGTGAAGATTCTGCACCGTTACCAAAAATGCCTCCACCGATTCCTTATCCGCACGAAAATTGTGTTCTCGCTCAATGTCATTAGTGACTAATTCCGAAAGAAGTTCCTGTAATTGTTTGAGCAAACCACCCCAAGCCCGCATGACATCAATATCGGCATCGACAGCATCGTACCGCGCTTTTTTATTTGCATCCGATTGAGCCGCTATCGAGGCAAAAGCACTATAGAAGCGCTCTGCAACAGCTACGTCAATCTGTTTGCCCGCCACACGCTTCACTTCTATCACCAAAAGCTCAACAAACACGACCTTTGCCTCCGTAACAAGCCGTGTCCATGCGTCTGTAAGAGCAGTCGAAAAGAGTTTTTGTTTGCGTTTGACGCGCTCACTGAAGGTCTTCTCAGCTCGTGTGAACGCCGTGCCGGAAAGTGCTAAACGGTGACTCAAAAAGCGTTTGAGCGTCGAAGAGAGTTCTTCGGGATCGCCCTCGGCAAAATCAATTTTCGCAAATTCTTTGTCATGAAGCGGCGCATGAGGTGTGGCAACGAAAAGATGCCATCGTAATCCGTCCGTCAACACCGCCAACTTGACCTCGTTACCAGCAGCAGTTTTGATGACTTTCTCCTGCAATTCTACCGACTTTTCGTTCAACGGTTTGACGATGTGCAAAAAGATTGGTCCGTGTTCTGGCGTTTGCAACGCAAAGTCAATGGTCATACCACCTGCTTGATAATCTGCGACAACTTCCGAAACATTAAAGGCATCCCAACCCAATAGATACAGGACTTTCAGGACGACCGACTGCTTGAGTTGATGGTTGTTGTACGCGGCAATGCGAGCGTCTTGTCGAGCAGTATTGATAAACTGTGCGAGATGATCCATTGTGTATAGCGTGTTTTAAGTGTGAGTGAGAATATGCGCGTGTTTATGGGCATTGTTGCTGTTAAGCTCTCTATTGAGTTCCGATGCGGCTTCCCGTGCCTTTTCTGCAAAATTATTGTCCTGCGAGGCATAAATGACTGCCCGCGAAGCATTGATGAGCGCTGGAGCGCCGTTATTTGCATGAACGATAGCTTCAATATCGCCGCCTTGAGCGCCGATGCCGGGTATCAAAAATGGGCTTGTAGGCGCAATCGTTCGTAATGCTGCCAGTTCCTGCGGATGTGTTGCCCCAACCACAAAACCGATGTTCGAGTCTCGTGTCCAACCAAGCGCCGTTTCCATAACATGTTGGTACAGAGGTTTTCCGCCAACGGGCAAGCGTTGAAAATCCTCAGAGCCTTTGTTCGACGTGAGTGCCAGCACGAACGTCATTGCGTCGGCATACTCCAAAAATGGTTGCACAGAATCGTAGCCCATATACGGCGCGACTGTGACGGCATCGCAGCGAAATTCTTGAAAGAACGTTTTAGCGTAGGCGGCAGATGTGTTACCAATATCGCCGCGTTTGGCATCTGCAATCGTGATTATGCTGTCAGGAATGAATGTTAATGTCTGTTCAATCGCCGCTATCCCCGCCGAACCGTATTGTTCGTAGAATGCCCAATTGAGCTTGTATCCGCAACAGATGTCGCTTGTAGCCTCAACGATACGCCGATTAAATTCCACAAGTCCCGATAAAGAGCCGCCTACTGACGACGGAAGACGCTCAACATCGGTGTCCAAGCCAATGCAGAGCATTGAATTGGTGTGCGATTGAATACGATGGAGTTTGTCGAGAAATTGCACATTTTCACCGATAAATTGGCAGAATTTTTGATGCTGCATTCTGTGAGTTAGGCAGAATAACTTACAAACCAGCTTCCAGAAGGACACATGATAAGTTAGTAAAAAATCTGGCATCGCACAAATGTCTCGTGCATTCTTCCTAAGAATTTTAGCATCAAATTATTCACCCTCAAAAACGAGTTTATGTTTTTCCGTGATTTAAATCTCACGCCCAAGCTCCTGACAATGCTTCGGACGTATTCGCTCAAACAATTTGGGGACGATGCGGCGGCTGGTGTGATTGTGGGTATCGTGGCGCTACCGCTTGCGATTGCTTTTGCCATTGCTTCGGGCGTGTCGCCGGAAAAGGGTTGTTTACAGCGATTATCTGGCGTTCATACAGAGCCGCTTTTGGCATTAGAGCAAGCAGGCATTATCAATATTCTGGGTGAAGAGAATGTATTTTTGGGTATTGATGAAGCATTAGGTCGTGCGAGAGAGATTGCAAACGGTACGGTAGATCCTCATCCAAGCGCTTGAATTTTGAATATGTGCAGAAAATATTTGCTTGTGGTGAAACTTTATGATATTTTTATCGTAAAATTACGATAAACGATTTTGAAAGATTTTTACGGATAGGATTTTATCATGGCACAAAACAAAAGCGAATTATTTCAGGACGACATTGTGCGTCTGGCTGAATTTGCAAAAGCGTTGTCTCATCCGGCTCGTATTGCCATTTTGAAGGTATTGGTCGAACGTAATGCCTGTATTTGCGGGGATATTGTCGAGGCGTTGCCGCTTGCACAATCCACCGTCTCGCAGCATTTGAAGGAATTAAAAAGCGTCGGGCTGATAAAAGGCGATATAGATGGCGCGAAAGTCTGCTACTGCCTCAATACTGAGGTTTTTTCTCAGTTTGTTGGAATGATGAACAACTTTGTCACAAATATTCAAT
>JANYIG010000184.1 GCA_025358765.1 Candidatus Kapaibacterium sp. | reverse complement strand
ATTGTCATACCGCGTATTGACAACGTGGACGAAGTTTGAGTATCCTTAGCAAATAACTTTTTCTCAACCTCATTCTTACCATAATTTCCATGACTCCTTCCACTTCAAAACGCACAGTCCACGCACCGCGCGGCACGGAATTAACCTGCAAAAGCTGGCAAATCGAAGCTGCCTACCGTATGATTCAAAACAACCTCGACCCCGAAGTTGCCGAACGCCCCGAAGACCTCATCGTTTACGGCGGTCTGGGCAAAGCAGCGCGAAATTGGGATTGTTTTGATGCAATTTTGGAAGCGCTCAAAAGCATGAATCCCGATGAAACTTTGCTCGTGCAATCCGGCAAACCCGTTGGTATCGCACTCACGCACTTAGACGCACCGCGTGTGATTATAGCAAACTCAAACCTCGTTCCGAAATGGGCTACGTGGGATGAATTTCGTCGCCTCGACGCATTGGGATTGATGATGTACGGGCAGATGACCGCCGGAAGTTGGATTTACATTGGTACACAAGGTATTTTGCAGGGAACCTACGAAACCTTTGCGGAATGCGCCCGTCAGCATTTTGGCTCCACTGGCGGCACGCTCGCAGGACGTTTTGTGCTAACGGCGGGTTTGGGTGGTATGGGTGGCGCACAGCCGCTTGCCGCCACGTTCAACGGCGCTGCGACGCTTTGTATTGAGGTGGACGAATGGCGCATAGATAAACGCATCCATGACCGCTATTGCGATGTGAAATGTACCGACTTGAACGAGGCTCTGGCGCTCATTAGCAACCATGTTGCCGACAAAACACCAATTTCCATCGGACTGTTGGGCAATGCGGCGGAAGTGCTGCCGGAACTGCTCAAACGCGGCATCCTACCGGACGTTATCACCGACCAAACATCCGCGCACGACCCGCTTAACGGCTATTATCCGGCGGGTTTGACGAAAGAAGCTGCTGACGCACTTCGCGTTGCAAACCCCGATGAATACTTGCAAGCAGCGCACAAATCTATCTGTACACATGTGGAAGCAATGATTGAATTTCAAAAACGTGGCGCTATTGTGTTTGACTACGGCAACAATCTTCGTGGCGTGGCTAAAGAACACGGTGTGGCGAATGCGTTTGACTATCCGGGTTTTGTGCCTGCCTTTATTCGCCCACTTTTTTGTGACGGTAGTGGTCCGTTCCGGTGGGTGGCGCTTTCTGGCGACCCGAACGATATTGCCGTCACCGACCGCGCCATCTGCGAGCTTTTCCCCGAGAATGAATCGCTGCATCGCTGGATAAACAAGGCATCCAACAGTTTGCGGTATCAAGGACTTCCGGCGCGAATTTGTTGGCTCAAATACGGCGACCGCGCCAAAGCAGGAAAACTTTTTAATGACCTCGTGGCTTCAGGTAAAATCGCAGCACCAATTGTGATTGGGCGCGACCACCTTGATTGCGGCTCCGTTGCTTCGCCCAACCGCGAAACCGAAGGTATGAAAGATAGTTCGGATGCTGTTGCGGATTGGGTCTATCTAAATTTTGCACTGAATGCTATTGGCGGCGCAACGTGGGTGTCGTTGCATCACGGCGGCGGTGTGGGAATGGGGTATTCGCTTCATGCGGGAATGGTGATTGTGGCAGACGGCACACCAGAGGCGGAACGCCGATTGCAGCGTGTGTTGACCTACGACCCAATGATGGGTATTTTGCGGCACTCCGATGCAGGTTACGAACGAGCGCAAGACAACGCACGAACACACGGAATACGGGTTCCGATGATGTCGTTGTAGTTCATATTTTGTACTTGACGCGAAAGTTTCGTAAGTTTCGGAAAAATATCGGGGAAAATAGAGGATTTTTTACGTGAAGTTTTCTTCGGCGGAACTATTGGAGCTGACAACGCCCACCGGTGGCAAGTTTTTTGGACAAACCCGCGCAGAAGCAGACCAGTTCTGTTCAAAAATTGCACGGTCGCACTACGAAAATTTTCCGGTCGGTTCCCTGCTTGTCCCCAAACGTTTGCAACGGCATTTTTATAGCGTTTATACCTTCGCACGAATTGCAGACGATATTGCGGATGAACATAACAACGACGCGGCTTGGACGACCGATAAACGCTTGCAGGCGTTAGAACGTTTTGAACGGCTTTTGCTTGGTGACGAACACAATGAGGGCAATCCTGTGTTTACGGCGCTTCATGCAACGATGCGTGAATGTGATATTCCGCCGGAACCGCTTGTACGTTTGTTGAAGGCATTTCGGATGGATAGCGTCTTTCAGCAACCACGCACCCTTGAAGACTTGGAATGGTACTGCGTTCATTCCGCAAACCCCGTCGGTGAACTTGTGTTACGGATTTTTGGATTATATCACGACAACGACGAGCATAGCGCCGAACGTGGTCGGTACTCTGATGCGATTTGCACAGGGCTTCAGTTGGTAAATTTTTGGCAGGATATTTCCCGTGATGCGCGAGACGGAAGGATAACGATTCCGCTCACAGTAATGGAACGTTACGGCATCAGCACGGAAGCGGTGTTCACGCCCGACACACAAAACGCTAATTTTTGCAAGCACTTTGTAGTCTGCATGAACGAATTGTACGCACGAACAGACGAATATTTTTTGACCGGAAAACGTTTATTGCCGCTTATTCCTCACAAACGACTCCGCGCAGAACTTGCGCTTACGATTTCGGGTGGAATGAGCATTCTGGAGAAAACACGACAGCTTGGGTGCAGCATACTCACGCAACGACCTGTGGTATCCAAAGGCGCGTACATTCATATTGGTACCCGCGCCACCATTCTCTTCTTCTCCACTTGATGTGTTCATCTTAAAAAAACACGCTGGTGAAGGTTTCTCAGTAACGCCATGAGTAACATTCTTCTTCCCGACCCTGCTCAATTGAGCAGCGCCTTATTAGGCGATTTGGATATTCTTCCGCTTCCGCAGCAGAGTACGACGAATTTTTTCTATTCCTTCTCGTTTTTGCCCAAGGACGAGCGCGAGGCAATTCATACCGTCTATGCGTTTTGCCGCTACACCGACGACATTGTAGATGAAGAGCCAATTCTGGCGGACACGTCCGAAATGACAGCATATAACGCCCTTCAACGCAAGCGTGAACGCCTGAATCGCTGGCGGATGGAAGTAGAAAAATGCTACAATGGGACATCCACTCACCCAATCATGAAACCGCTTACGGCTGTTGTGAATCGGTTTTCGATTCCCCAACAGTATCTTCAACTATTGATTGATGGCTGCGAACGAGATTTGGTGCAAAACCGCTACCAAACCTTTCAAGAACTTAAAGAATATTGCTACAGCGTGGCGAGCGTGGTTGGTTTGATTTGCATCGAGATTTTCGGCTACAAATACGATGAAACCAAAGAATACGCTATCAATCTTGGCTATGCGCTCCAATTGACCAACATTCTCCGCGACATCAGGATTGACAAAGACGAAAAAGGCAGAATTTACCTGCCGTTGGAGGATTTTGAGCGGTTTAATTATTCCGAAGATGAACTTCTTCGCAATGTTTACAACGATAATTTTGTGGAATTGATGCGCTTCCAAACGCGCCGCTCTCGTGAATATTACCACAAAGCCCGCGCTGCTTTGCGCCCCGACGAAAGCATGACGATGTTTGCTGCGGAAATTATGGATGCAATTTATTACCGTTTGCTCGAAAAAATCGAAATGGCGGAATACAACGTGTTCGAGCGCAAGATTTCTGTTTCGACGATGCACAAAGTTTTGATTGCGCTGCGGTTATGGACAAAATCACACCTTTTGCTGAGAAAAAAATCTCATTCGTAAACAAATACTCGTAACAAACCCCATGAAAAAATCCTACTATGACGAACGTTTGACATTGCATTTTTGTTATGGAATTCTGTAAGTTACGGATGCAGTTTATATCTATGTTTCATTGAATTACTTTTGCTATGGAACTCTTGTTTTCGACGGAAGAACTTGGGAAGATTGAAGAATATAAATCAAAATACCCGCAGCCCAAAGCAGCAATCATGCCAGTTCTGTGGATGGCGCAGACAAAGTGGGGCTGGCTGTCGGACGATGTAATGCGCTATGTGGGCGAGGTGTTGGATTTGCCGACTGCTCACGTGATGGGCGTGGCAACGTTTTATACGATGTATTTCAAAAAACCAATGGGTAGTCATCACCTGCAAGTGTGTACGAACGTATCGTGTATGCTCAAAGGCGGGGATGATATTTTTGAAAACATGAAGAAAAAATATGGCATCGGTCACAACGAAACCACCGCCGATGGCAAAATTTCGATTGAAGAGGTTGAGTGTATGGGGGCGTGTGGTGGTGCGCCAATGATTGCCATCAACGAAGATTTTCATGAAAATGTCACATTCGAGCAGGTAGAAACACTTCTCGCTTCACTTGCGTAGATACCGAATAAACACCACACAGCATATATCACCAAACCACCATTGGCTATGCAGAACAACAACAATTCTCGACGCAACTTTCTGAAAACCGCGCTGACGGTTTCGGTAGTCGCTGCAACAAGCACACAAAGGCTTTTGGCTGAAGATGATAATGGAAGCAGCAGCAATGATAAGGATAAAGGCAAACGAGGGAATGTGCAGGGGTTATTCCCCGTTAAAATCAATGATTTCCCCGCTCTGAAGACTGTAAACGGCTCTGCACAAGTACCAGTACCAAACCTTTCTCGAAAAATGATTGTAACCCGAACGTCACAATCAGAATTTGTGGCGGTCTCTGGCGAATGTACGCACGAGCAATGTCAAGTGGAAGCCTTCGATGCCTCTTCGATGCGTATCATCTGTGATTGCCATGGTTCGCGGTATGATGTAAAAGGTATTGTTCAGGCGGGCAGCCCGGCAACTAAAAATTTACAACAATTTTCGACGACCTACACAAGCGGCGCAGATACGGTGTTTGTGAATGTCCCAGGATTTGTGGCTACCAGCGCTAAAAATGATGCACAAATAACAACAGCAGTAGAACAGAACTTCCCCAATCCGGCAGTGGGAATGACGACTATTGAATACAGCGTTGCAGAACCGACAAAGGTTTCCATCATCGTCTATTCATTTTTGGGCAAAGAAATTATACGGCTGGTGGACAAATTCCATGAACCCGGTATCTACAAGGTTCAGTGCAACGCATCCGCGCTTGGTAATGGTGTGTATTTGTACCGCATGAGTACATCAGAGGGTTTTGTTCAAACACGTAAACTGACGATTTCACAATAATTCCAAACATCGCTATGCTATTCTGGCGCTTGCTTCCCACCTCGCATCGCATATTGCTGCTTCTGGCAATTGTGTATGCTACGAACACCCTCGTTCTGCGCGGTGCGCTCACGAGCTTTATGGAACTCACGCCCTCGGAGATGCTTCAGCGTAGCGAATACTGGCGCATGTTCACCTATCCCTTTGCTATCACTGGCTTTTGGTCTATTATTTCCGCCAGCATGATTTTGTATTTTTTTGCGCCGGAGGTGGAACATATTCTTTCGGCTCGACGTTTTGTGATTGCGCTCTCCCTCTTTGTGGTGGTTCACGGCATGATTTACACACCACTTATGATGGCATCAAACTTACCATTAACAGGACCAGAAGCCGCAGCATTATTTATTTTAACGCTTTACACGTTTCTTTATCCATCCGGTGAAATTTCGCTTTTTGGATTGTTTTCCGTGCGAGCAACCACAATGCTAGCATTTATCATCTGTGCCTCGTTGTTAGCGCCCTTGTTGTCGCCGCCGCTTCATCCCGTCGCCTTCATCCACGTTTTTGCTGATGAACTTTTTGGTGTGTTCACGGGTTTTATTTTTGCCTATCTCTACTTTGGACGCGGCGCAGAGCGAGACTTTTACCCAATATTCAGCAGTCAACAACAAAAACAAGCCGCCCCACGTCGTACATCGCCCTCCACCGCCTCTGTTGGCTACCCAACGATGCACTCGCAATCGGCAGACGACCAACCTGTTGCTATCACACTGCCAGAGCCATCGGACGACACAGAATTGGACGAAGACCACTTGAATGCAATTCTCGATAAAATTAGCGAAAAAGGTCAGGCATCGCTCACCGCCTCCGAACGAAAGTTCTTACAAGATTACGCGAGCAAGTTGTAAAGCCCTGCTGTCGCCGCATCCAAAATCTTACGCGCACATTCCTCTTTGCTCATAGGCGGAAACACTT
This sequence comes from Candidatus Kapaibacterium sp., assembly GCA_025358765.1. Classification (GTDB taxonomy): domain Bacteria; phylum Bacteroidota; class Ignavibacteria; order Kapaibacteriales; family UBA4661; genus JANYIG01. The sequence goes on along the minus strand of JANYIG010000184.1, from coordinate 13,697 downwards.
GCGTTCCACCGTGAGCGCTCAGAAGTGTTATCGTGTTTCTATCGCCTCCAAATCCGCTATCCACCGTATTCGCCGCATTCAAAACAATCATATCGCAGTTTTTTGCTACGAGTTTTTTTCGCGCATTCTCCTCGTGTTCTGCTGCCTCTAATGCAAAACCAATCAAGGTTTGATGCGGTTGCTTGAGCTTTCCGAGCGACGCAAGAATGTCCTGCGTTTGTGTGAGTTCAAGCGTCATTGTTGTGCCAAGCGTCGCTTTTTTGATTTTCCCCGTGTGTGGCGCGGCGGGCGTAAAATCTGCCACTGCCGCTGCCAAAATCAAAATATCCGCTTCGCCGCGCCGCGCCATTACCGCCTCGTACATCTGCTGCGCCGATTCCACACTCACCCGCTCTATGCCATCTGGCGCTGCCAACGTAACGGGACCGCTGACCAATACAACCTTTGCGCCGCGCCTTGCAGCTTCGCGGGCAAGAGCATACCCCATTTTTCCTGAAGAATGATTGCTGATAAAACGCACGTCGTCAATGCGCTCAACAGTAGGTCCGGCGGTAAGCAGAACGGTTTTGCCGTGCAAAGATTGTTCTGATTCCTGTTGAAATGGCGTTTGAGAAAAAGAGACAAGAACAGCATCTGCAAGAACGGCAATCTCCGGCAGCCGCCCCACGCCCTGAAAACCGCTTGCAAGCTCGCCTTCAGCGGGCGGGATGATTGTTACATTGTACCTTTGCACGATTTCAACATTCCGCTGCGTAGCAGGATGAATCCACATTTCCGTGTCCATCGCCGGCGCTACCAAAAGCGGTGTTTTCGGCGACAATGCCAGCGCTACAAGCGTTAATGCCGTGTCGCTGATGCCGTGTGCGATTTTCCCCAGCGTGGCGGCAGAACACGGCGCAATCAGCATCGCATCGCACCACCGCGCAAGGTGGATATGCCACGAACCGTCATTTTGCGTGGATTCATCAAACATTTCCACCGCTACGCCGTGCCGCGTCAAGTTTTGCAGCACAAGTGGTTGTACGAATTTTGCGGCAGAAGGAGTCATCACCACTCGTACTTGAGCGCCGCGTTTGATGAGTTCTCGTGCCAGCAGTGGTGCTTTGTATGCGGCAATGCTGCCACAAATACCCAAAAGAATCTTCATAAATGCTCAAATAAAATTTGTTTGAATTGATTGCGCGAAATTTATTGCGAGAGGCACGTGCAAAGTCGTAATTTGGTATGCAAGCGTTCAACAAGTAGTGCAAAGTTATCACAACATTTGTTGCGAGCAAAACCGCATTCAAAACTGCATGTTTAATCATAAACAATCACAATGTGTCTTATCCTATTCGCCTATCAAGCGCATCCGCAGTACAACCTTATCATCGCGGCAAATCGGGATGAATTTTATGGTCGCCAAACCGAACCACTTCATTATTGGTCAGAAGCGCCGCACATCCTTGCTGGCAAGGACGGGCAGGCGGGCGGCACGTGGTGCGGCATCACAACAGACGGTCGGCTGGCAGCCGTCACAAACTACCGCGACCTCGCTGCCATCAAGAACGATGCACCTTCTCGCGGGCATTTGCTTACGATGTTTTTGAAATATCCGCAGACAAGCCACGTGTATGCGGAATGGTTGGAACAGAATACGGCGGATTACAACGGCTACAATTTGCTTTTTGGAACGCCGTCGGAGTTGTGGTATCACTCGAATCAGCTACCAACCGCACAAAAACTTACGCCGGGCGTATATGGGTTGAGTAATCACTTACTCGAAACGCCGTGGCATAAAGTTGAACACGGAAAAGAACTCTTTCAATCTATCATTCATCGTCCGAAAGCAAGCGATTCAGCGCCTTCAGAGCTTGCCAATAGGTTGTTGGCAATGCTCACCGATACCATACCAGCGCCCGAAGAAAAACTCCCCGATACGGGAGTGGGAATCGAATTAGAGCGGGTGCTGTCGCCGATGTTTATTGCCTCGCCACAATACGGAACGCGCTCCTCCAGCATTTTGTTGGTGGACACACATAACACCGTGACGTTTGTGGAGCGCTTGCACAAAACCAGCGTCAATACTGAACCATCCGAACAATCATTTTCGTTTACTATCGCTTAACTTTCCTTCAAAAATATTCTTTCAATGACCGAACAAAAATTCTCCGCCCTTTCCAACGACATTGCAAGCCGTTTCCGTGTTGTGCAAGATTCCGTGCGCCTTGCAGCGCTTGATTGCGGACGCAATCCCGACGATATTCACGTGATAGCAGTTTCAAAAATGCAACCCGTGGAAACCATTCACGCCGCACTCGATGCGGGCATTACGCTGTTGGGCGAAAACTACGCTCAAGAACTAAAAGAAAAAGCCGCTGCCATTGACGATGATGAACACGGTACGGCTCGCCCCGTGTGGCATTTTATCGGACATTTGCAAACCAACAAAGTCAAAATGATTCTTCCGGCGGTTTCGTGCATTCATTCAGTTGATTCGGAGCGGCTTGCGGCGGAAATTTCTAAACTTGCAGCAAGGGAAGGTCGTACGATTGACGTGCTGCTGCAAGTGAACACGTCCGGCGAAGAATCAAAATCTGGTTGCGAACCGCACGAAATCTTTGCTCTGGCGGACGCGGCACTAAAACTGCCAAACTTACACGTGCGCGGATTGATGACGATAGCCGCCTTTGCCGACGACCCCGAGATCGTACGACCGATGTTCAAACAACTCCGTTCGCTACGCGATGAACTCCGCACAAGGTTTGCCGGATTTTCGTATTTTGGTGCAGCACCAGATTTCCACGAACTTTCGATGGGCATGAGCAATGATTACCGTGTTGCCATCCAAGAAGGCGCAACGATGGTACGGGTGGGTACGGCTATTTTTGGTGCGCGGGAGTATAACCTATAATTTTAATGCCTGATTTTTTTGTAGTGGCGAGTCTTTCATACCTAACGCTTTTCGATGAAATGAGCGCAGAGGTAGAGAGTACGCAGAGTTTGGAAATGAAATTCAATCTTCTCTCTTCATACGGTGTAGATTCTCTGCGCCCTCTTGACGGTTTCCGTCAGCCTCTGCACACAAATCCGTTCGGTACTGAGGTGGCGGGTGAGTACATTGCAAGTCGGTTTGGACGTAAAATTTCTTGCGCTATCTAAGTGACAGCAAGGCTCTAAGCCGCACTATCGCTCATAAATAAATCAACAACCAATATTCTACGGTATGTCGCCACACATTGACATTCAAGAAACCTCTATTCTCTCGGATAACTGGTACGTCCTAAAAAAAGTCACCTTCAATTATCAAAAGAAAAACGGTACGTGGCAACCGCAAAGCCGCGAGGTGTACGACAGAGGCAACGGAGCAACAATTCTGTTGTACAACAAAGAACAAAAAACTGTTATTTTGACAAGGCAATTTCGTCTGAAATTTTTTCTTCTTCCATCATTCTTCATACAATACAATGTCCATTTTGCGCGACAATATCAACCAAACAGTAGCGTTCATCCGCACGAAAACACAGGCGCAGCCTGCCATTGGCATCATTCTCGGGACGGGGTTAGGCGGTTTAGTACGCGACATTACGATTGAGACCATACTTGAATACGGTGACATCCCACACTTCCCCGTCTCGACGGTGGAATCGCATCACGGTAAGCTCATTTTTGGAACGATTGAGGGTAAAAGTGTTGTGGTGATGCAGGGGCGTTTTCACTATTACGAAGGTTATACCATGCAACAGGTCACGTACCCGGTGCGCGTGATGAAGTTTTTGGGCGTACAAACGTTGCTCGTCTCGAACGCTTGTGGCACGGTCAATCCACAATTCCGCAAAGGCGACGTGATGATAATGGAAGACCACATCAATCTTATTGGTGATAATCCGTTGATAGGAGCAACCGACAGCGAGCTTGGACCACGTTTCCCCGACATGAGCGAGCCGTACTCAAAACGTTTGATTGCCATAGCGGAAGAAGTAGCGCTCGACCATAAAATCGGTGTTAAAAAAGGTGTGTACGTCGCCGTAGCCGGACCAAACCTCGAAACCCGCGCAGAATACCGCTTTATGCGAGGTATTGGTGCTGACGTAGTGGGCATGAGTACCGTGCCGGAAAACATCGTTGCCCGCCATATGGGATTGGACGTGCTTGGAATGTCCATTATCACAGACGAATGTTTCCCTGAAACGCTCGTGCCGGTGAGCGTTGAAGAAATCATCGAAGTCGCGGGCAAAGCTGAACCCAAGATGACGACGGTGATGAAAGGCGTTGTGAAAAAATTGTGAGGTTCAATAGCATTACGTTATCCCTCTCTCCGCCACGTCTTCGTGGCTGGGAGAAGATTGGGATAGGGAAAAACGTTTAAGGAAACGCCATTGAGCAAATACTGGAATCTACTGGTTTGTAGGACATCCTGGATGCCAACCTTCGTTGGCATGACATAAAAAAAACTCTCTCATTCAAAAATGAAATACGTAGTTTGTTGGCGCAACCACTGTCTTTTGTATTTTTATATCACCAAAAAAGTTTCACTCTATTTTTCCGTGTGTTATGAAACGACTTTGTGCTTCTACACTTCTTTTGATGTTTGTGTTGGCGGGCTGTTCGCCGACGGAAACCGTTTTTAATGCGCCAGAGAGCGATTGGCAGTTGCTGGCGCTCACGGATGAATCGCCGTCGCGTTTGGTGCTGCTCGACCAACCCTCGAACATTGTGTCCAGCGACAACCTCTTCAAAGTCATTGGTGCAAGCGGTATTGGTGGCAGGGTCTCGAAAATTGTGTCATTCCGTGAATACGTCTATGTGATTCTTCCAGAACAGCGCAAAATTGAGGTATTGTCGTCTGTTACCTATCAACGGAAGACCACGCTTGATTTCTCTGCGTCTGGCAAAACGCCGGTGGATATTATTTTTGCCAACGCCACAACGGGCTATATCGCGTTCAGCAATTCATCTGTCCTGAGTGTTGTGGATGTAACGGTATTTAAAGTGGCACTCGACATCGAAGTTGGGCAAGGACCGATAGCGCTTGCCGTGCAGGACAACCAAGTTTTCTGCGCCCTTCAGCGTGACAATTCCGTTGCTTTCATTGATTCCCGCACAAACACTGTCGCCGCAAAAATCCCCGTTCCACAAGCGCCCACGTACATGAAACTCACGGTCGGCGGAAACCTTGCAGTATTGAGTTTAGGCGGCGGTAAAATTGACAATTCACCCCGTACGCCCGGTCGTGTCTCGATTGTGAGCATAAGTCGTCGCGTGATTTTAGGGCAAACAGCGATTTCTATTGCGTCCGATTCCACGTCTGAACTCCCGCGCGGCATGGCGGTAACGGAAAGTGATTTTGCCTACATTCCCCTGTCGAAAACGCTGATTCGCGTGGATACCCGTCGTTATAGTCGTAGCCTTGTGATGGACGGAAAATTTTCCAGCATCAATTACAATCCAATTCGCACAGAACTTTTACTGGCAGATTCCGCTTCCTGTACGATTTTGAATCCTGAAACAGGTGAACTCACAAGCAAAATACCGCTTTCATTCAAGCCAAACATCCTAATGTCACGGTAAATCAATGGTTAATGTACATTTCACACGGAGATCGCATTTATGGCGCAGCACACGAACATCTTGCTTGAATCAGGCACAAACGAGTTAGAAGTCATTGAGTTCACGATTGAATATCCAGACCGTGATAGCAGAGAAATAACGGTGCAATCGTTCGGTATCAACGTTGCAAAAGTCCGTGAAATTATTCGGATGCCCGAACTGACGGCGCTTCCGAACATGCCTAAAAGCACCATCGGAATTTTTAATCTGCGCGGGTTCATTATTCCCGTGATTGACCTCGGCGAATGGCTTTTCCACGAGCAAAGCGATTTTAACGATAAAAAGCTCATCGTAGCGGAATTCAACAACATGCGGCTGGGATTTATTGTCAACGATGTGCGCCGCATCCACCGCTTCTCGTGGAAACAAGTGGAATCGCCCGATGCAATTAATGATTATTCAGCAGATAATTCTTCCATTATTGGCATTATTAAGACGGAAGATAAAAATATTTTGATGGTGGATGTCGAGAAAATTATAGCAGAAATTAATCCGCAGCTCGGCATGGAGGAAGATAGAGCTGACCGTAAGTTTGACGGTGCAAACTACACGATTTTAATGGCGGAAGATTCGCCTACGATTCGGAAAATGATACTCAGCCGCCTCCACGTAACATCCTACAATGTCATTTCGTTCAATGATGGTCTTTCAGCATGGACGGCATTAGAAGAATTTGCAGCCCGCGCTGCTAAAGGCGAGGACTTAAAAAAACTCGTCAACCTCGTTATCACTGACATCGAAATGCCGCAGATGGACGGATTAGCATTGACGAAAAACATCAAATCCCATCCGCACTTGTCCAAACTTCCCGTTATTTTCTTTTCGTCGCTTGTGTCGAACGACCTTCATCACAAAGGCGAAGCCGTTGGTGCCGATGCACAATTAACCAAACCCAAAATTAGCTTGCTTCTCGATACTGTCTATGAACTTTTGAAAAAAACTAATCAGTTGTAATCACCTTTCCCCTGCAAATGTCACCTATGTCCAACGTCCAAGATGATTTTTTCGACTCCCTGAAACAGCAAGCGCGGGCGCTCAAACGGAGGATTGCTCTGCCGGATACTCTTGACGAACGAACACTTGAAGCCGCATTGGAGCTGCAACGCTTGGAATTTGCTCACCCTGTCCTTGTCGGTGATACCGTTGCTATTCAGGCATTTGCTGCCGAACGAGGCATAAGGCTTGACGGCGTGGAGATTGCGGATGTTCACCATTCAGAGCATAACGAACGATTTGCAACAGCATTCTACGAACGGCGCAAACACAAAGGCATGACGATAGAAGCTGCCCGTAAAGCCGTCGTGAATCCGCTCACATTTGCTGGCATGATGTTGCACGAAGGTTTGGTGCATGGATGTGTGGCGGGTTCTATCGCTTCGACGGGCGATGTCATACGAGCTGGTTTGCAGACAATCGGAACGGCGCATGGCATTAAAAGTGTGAGCAGCTTTTTTTTGATGACGTTTCCTGACAAAGTATTAGGATATGCAGATTGTGCGGTGATTCCTGAGCCAAACGTAGAGCAGTTGGCGGATATTGCCATTGCAACGGCAGAAAATTTTGCGCTCCTTACGGGCGTGGTTCCGTGCGTGGCGATGTTATCGTTCTCAACCAAAGGCAGTGGTGGGGATACCGCATCTACCCTCAGCGTCCGCGAAGCAACGGCACTGGTACGTTCACGCAAGCCGGATGTGCTCGTGGATGGAGAACTCCAGTTCGATGCTGCCTTTGTGCCATCCGTTGCAGCACGCAAAGCGCCTGATTCCCCACTCCAAGGCGGCGCAAATGTGTTCGTCTTCCCTGATTTGAATGCTGGCAATATCAGCTACAAAATCACGCAGCGTCTGGGCGGTGCTTTGGCTATTGGTCCCGTTGTTCAAGGGCTTCAAAAACCGTATCTGGATTTATCACGCGGATGCAGCACCACCGATATTGTGATGAACGCCGTCATTGCCTCGTTGATGAGTACCAAATGAGAGCGAATAGACACAACACAACAAAGCCGTTACAATCTGCTCTGCAACGGCTTTGTATGACATTAGCCACCGTAAAAAAACTTAATGCTCACCTTCACGGCCACCCTCTTTGCCGAGAATTTTACCAACACCAATAATAATGGCGACTATCGCAACGAACACCATAACAAACAGAATGCCTTGATAGACAAGCCCACCTTCAATCATAGAGCCTCCTAATGTACGTTTGAAATAAACAATTACAGGATTATCTGCAAAAGTACAAAACTTTGTAGCACTGGCAAATACTGGTACGAGAAATTTTCTTGTTTGAAAAAAGCAGTTTTTTGGGCATATTGAGAATCTTTTTTGTTCATCAACCTATCTGGCTTCGTACTTCAACTCTACCCATGACCACACTCATTCTTAAAAAGCACGGTGATGAACGCATCCGCCATGGTCATTTCTGGGTTTTCAGCAACGAGCTAACCGACATCCCAACAACGCTCGAAGCTGGTTCGCTCGTAGAAGTGCAAACCGCCAACGGCGCGAGTTTCGGAACGGGCATCTTTAACCCCCACAGCCTTGTTGCGGTGCGCCTTCTGAAAATGCACGACCAAGAACTTGATGTCGCGCTTTTTCGCACTCGGATTGCCCACGCGCTGCATTTCCGTGAACGATTATTTCCGAATGAAACAAGCTACCGTTTGGTGTTTGGTGAATCCGATATGTTGCCGGGGTTGATTATTGACCGTTATGGCGATTATTTTTCGGTGCAAACGCTCGCGGCTGGTATGGATACACGCAAAGACCTCATCATTCAAGCATTACGCGAACTTTTTCCGAATATTCAAGGGATTATCGAAAAAAACAACTCTGGCTTACGGCAATTGGAGGGCTTGGAACTCCGCGAAGGCATCCTTTGGAGCGCTCCCGGAGCCGAAATACCCGAAGAGGTGCTGATGTGGGAAAATGGTTTGCAGTATTCCGTTTCGCTGTTGAAAGGTCAAAAAACTGGCTACTTTCTTGACCAAAAGCTCAACAGAAAACGGATTCAGGAGCTTACACGCGGGATGCGCGTGATGGATTGTTTTACCAATCAAGGTGGTTTTGCGCTCAACGCGGCTGCGGGTGGCGCGTCTTACGTGCTTGGATTGGATTCATCGGAGGCAGCGATTCAACGATGTCGTATCAATGCGCGACTCAATACATTGGAGCAGGCTCATTTTGAGACGGAAGAAGTTTTTGATTTTTTGCAAGCCGAGGTAGCAAAACGCGCTGCTCAATTAGCCGACAACCAGACACCTCCCACGTGGGATTGTATCATACTTGATCCGCCAGCATTCACAAAATCTCGCAAAACTATCCCCGTAGCCCGACGCGGTTATGCAAAAATCAACCGCTTGGCACTAAAATTGCTATCTTCTGGCGGATTACTTGCCACCGGAAGTTGTTCGCACCATATCAATGAGGAAATGTTTTTACGAATAGTTCATGAACAAGCGCTGATAGAGCGCCGCGAACTACGATTAGTCTTTCACGGAACTCAATCACCGTGCCATCCGATTTTAATGGGTATGCCGGAAACACGATACTTAAAATTCTTTATTTTTGAGGTTATCTAAGCAGCAATGTCATTAAGTTAAGCCCCTCACCCAAACCCTCTCCCAGAGGTAGAGGGCTTCAAATCTCCCTCCTTCTCCCTTTGGGAGAAGGTCGGGATGAGGGAGATTCCTTAACTTAATGCCATTGTATCTAAGCAGAGTATTTCACAACGGAATTTACACGACAAACGTTCCTATATTCAACGCTTCACGAGCATCATTTTTATGAAACACCTACACGTATTTATCCTTTTCGTCTGCTTCGCCATCGCCGCAATTTCTCACGATGCTGAGGCACAATCAACAGAAATCTATCGTCCAGCTTGGTCTCCAACAAACGGTCCTTTTGGTGGCTCTATTACGAGTTTTACAAGCCGTGATATATTTGTCTTTGCTGGTACGGCTTCTGGCGGCGTATTTCGCACGCAAGATCAAGGATTGGCATGGCAACCAATGAACACGGGTTTGCCAAGTTTGAGGGTGCGAGGATTAGCATCTAATTCGACTATGGTATTTGCCGTTGTTGACGATGGAACAGGGACGCTTGTTCGTTCGCAGGATAATGGCAACACGTGGATTACTGTCTTCAAAGGCATTTCTGCTTTCCGAACGATTCATATTGACAATAACAACCTGTACATTGGCACAGAAACGGGGTTTTACCGCTCCACCAATAACGGCGATGGTCTGACGTATGTACCCAATAATATAAACGACATCGTTAGCATCACCAGCCTTAACCAGACAATCCTGATTTCGACCGGTACAGGTGGTCGTATTGTTCGTTCTACCGACAACGGTACGTCCGTCAGTAAATCTTTAGATGGCGTTGTACCCGGACGACTTTTTGCATCGGGAGGAACTATTTTTGCAGGAACACCCAGCGGCGGTGTCTTTCGTTCGACTGATATTGGCATAAGCTGGACACAAACGACCTTAGCGACCGAAGCCAAGGCATTTACAGCCGATGGTACAACTATTTTTGCTGGCACGGAAAACGCAGTCTATCGTTCAACAAACAATGGTACGACATGGATACAAGTCTGGAAAAATGAGCTGCTTAGTCAAATCATCCAATCTATGCTTACCCTTGGCTCAGGAAACGGCAAAATACATTTTCTTGGAACAAATAACGGCATCTATCGCTCTAAAGATGATGGTGCTACATGGGAGGCTGCAAGCAATGGAATTACTGGTGGGTATAGCATTAACTCAATTGCAGCGTTCACCGACATAACAGGTTCTGACCCCAATATGGATAGAATTTGGTTTGCTGCCACGAATGGGGGCGGCGTATTCCGAACAACAAACGCGGGTGGAGACTGGAAGTATGCTAATACAGGGCTGACGGAACTCAATGTGAATACACTTCTTGCTATTGCTTCGACGGCAACACTGTACGCAGGCACAAATGGCAGCGGGGTCTTTCGCTCGACAGATAAGGGTGCATCATGGACACAAACAGGTACCAGTGGTTTACGGAATGCTGGAATTTCATCCATTGTTCCTCTTGGAACCATGCTTTTTGCGGGTACAAGCGGTAGCGGTGTTTATCGCTGTATCAACAACGGCGCGTGGCAATATGCCGGACCAACAAATTTCAACGTGAGCGCAATTACCAATATTGGCAACACCCTTTTTGCCGCAGTGTATGACCGTAACGTATTTCGATCCATTGATGTTTATTCTCCTAACTGGAACACGACCTCGCCAGAAAATAATTGGGAGAATATTACCTCGAACCTTCCAACAAAAAGTATAAGTGCGCTCAGTGCTCAAGGAACCACGCTCTATGCAGGCACAGACAAACGAGGTGTTTTCCGTTCGACCGATAAGGGTTTTACGTGGATAGAGTCCAATATTGGCTTAACTACGCCGTTCAAGGCAATTACGGAATTTTTGGTTTCCGGTCCCCTGCTGTATGCTTCAACGGAAGGAAATGGTATTTTTTTCTCTATTGATAGCGCAAAAACGTGGACTGCTATGAATGTCAACCTTACGGATAAAAATGTCCTCTCGCTTGCCATTAGCCGCCGTTCCAAAAGCGTGCTGGGAACCTTATTGGCAGGAACATCTGGCTCAGGAGTGTTTCAGGGCGCTGTTGACCTCACAAGCGTTCACACGACCTCTGGTTCTGCATTTACAACAATGGAAGGACGAGCATTCCCAAATCCTGTCCAAGACTTCGTGACGGTTGAAACAAGTGTTCGTGCTAACTCAACGGTCAGGACAAAAATTCTTTCGCTCACGGGTGCTGTGCTATTCGAGTATCAGGAGCATTCACAAAGCACAGTGTTCCGGCGAATGATTGATTTTACTAGCGCTCCGCGTGGTACATACCTTTTAGAGGTCGAAGACGGTACAAGCCGTTTTCTTGAAAAAATCATTAAATAACAAGCGTAGTGTCAGGCAGCCGACATTTGGCGTGGTGAATACGGCATATCTTTGCAATACCGTTCACTAAACCCATTTCTAATTCTACACTTTCCGAATATTTTACATGCTTTTTTTTCCTCAATTCCGCACTACAGCGCTCTTTACGATGCTCACGTTGGTAATGCTTGTGTGCATTTCCCATTCTGCTTTCAGCCAGCCACTCAAACAAGAACTTGATGCGTTTGGCTCACAATCCATGAAAAATGTACCGCCAGAACGTGTTGCCAAATACGAACAGACAGTCATGGATGTGAGTAAAACAGGCGTTTTAGAAAGTGCGTTACAAAAAGGCGCTCAAGCTCCTGATTTTGAGATTCCGAATGCAAAAGGCAGTAAAATAGCGCTCAAATATTTGCTTGCAAACGGTCCCGTTGTGCTAACCTTCTATCGCGGCGGCTGGTGTCCGTTTTGTAATATTCAACTTCGTGCTCTCCAAAAAGCGCTTCCAGAGTTTCGGAAATACAACGCAACACTTGTCGCCATCAGCCCCGAGATGCCGGACAGCACGATGAAAACCGCCGAGCGCAACAAACTACAGTTTGAAGTTTTAAGTGATGTTGGCAACGTTGTTGCTCGCAAATATGGCGTGATGTATAAATTGCCGGAGTCGCTTCGTGAGCGGATGCGCCCAATGCTCACACAATTTAACACCGCCGCCGCAAACGACGAGCTTCCTATTGCTGCTACGTACGTAATAACCAGCGACGGGCGTATTTCCTACTCTTTTGTGGAAAGTGATTACCGTAAACGCGCCGAACCATCGGATATTGTGGCACATATAGCGTCGCTACCAAAAGCAACGTCAACAAAATAAACACCCTCATTAAACCTATTGCGGAATTGCGGTCTCCAATATAATAGAACAACCGAAGAGGGTTTACCGAAGGCGGTTTGCCAACAAGGAAACACCAAAAACGGTTTAATTTTTTCTCAATATGTTTTTTTAGGAGAACAAACCATGCGTAAACTTGGAATCGCACTCGCCGTAGTATCTGCTCTTGCATTCGCTACACCGTCATTTGCTCAGGATGCACCTGCAAAAGACAAAAAAGCCGAAAAAATGGCGAAAAAAGGTCACAAAAAAGGTCACAAAAAAGGTGACAAGCCTGCTGAAAAGCCTGCTGGCAAAATGTAATCAGGTATTTGCGGCACAAAGAGTGACAAAAAATAATAAAGCGCGTGAGTTCCACAGAATTCACGCGCTTTGTATTTTAAACATGAAAGTTTATTCTAAACACTGTACAAGGCTGTCATGGCAGCCCCAGCCTTCGCTGGGGTAAACTGGCTGGCAACCATAGTTCTCACCGGAATACACTCTATTTTTTCCCAACCACTCTCAGCCACAAACCGACACAACAGATGAAAACTTTGCTTATCGGGAGCAACAATACCCATAAAGTTGAGGAATTTCGCTTTATCGTTGAGGCGCAAAACATCGCACACATACTCATCCCTTCAACCGTACCAAACTTTCCGACAGATATTCCCGAAACTGGTTCCACCTTGGAGGAGAATGCCTATATCAAAGCAAGCACGATATTTCATGCGACGGGAATGAATTGTGTATCGGACGACACGGGCTTGGAGGTAGATGCTCTGGACGGCGCTCCGGGTGTGTATTCAGCACGATACGCAGGAGAACATGCCAGTTATGCGGATAATCGCGGTAAACTTCTGGATGCGCTCAAGAATGTATCACCCAATCAACGCACGGCACGGTTTCGGACGGTGATTTGCTATCATGATAATCTGCGGGTACTTTTTGCCGAAGGCATCTGCGAAGGAACAATAACACTGGTGGAACGTGGCGATGCAGGGTTTGGTTATGATTCTATTTTTCAGCCAAATGACCACGAACAAACATTTGCAGAGCTTGCGCCAGAGGAAAAACATCGCATTAGTCATCGTGGCAAAGCGCTTGAAAATCTTGCTGCACTACTGCGAACATTAGAGTAACCATTGTTGATTTCAAGATTTAAGTTTAGATAACCTTGACCACCCTCAAGCGTATCACCCCTCTGCAAGTCGCTTCACGTCTTGCTTCTCCCCTTATAAGGGGAGACTGAGTGGGGTTTTTGAGCGTAAGGTTTGATGCGGTTTCCAGGAATTTATC
>JANYIG010000168.1 GCA_025358765.1 Candidatus Kapaibacterium sp. | reverse complement strand
GCATGGATATTTGCCTGTGTATGATTGACCTCACGACGCGACGCGTGGAATTTGCGGGGGCGATGAACCCGCTCTATGCCGTCGTTCAAGGAGAATTGCGCGAGTTCAAAGGCACACCCGAAGAACTCGGCGGACGCGAGGAGCGCAGCCCGGTGTACACGCGGCACGTGCTGGATTTGTCGGGCACTCCCAAAGGCGCAACAATGCTGTATTTGACGACGGACGGTTACAAAGACCAGTACAACGATGTGCATCAGCGGTTTATGCCGAAGCGCTTGCGTCCGTTGCTTGCGGAAATAGCAGGAAAGCCGCTTGAAGAGCAGCCGACGCTCTTGGGCGCAGCGATAGACGCACACCGCGGAGAGATGTTTCAGGTGGATGATATGTTGGTTGTGGGCGTGCGGTTGTAAAGTCCACGAAAGCCGACAGCCGCCGAAGAAGGCGGCAGCCGGCAAATACAACGCAAATATCCCCGCCGGCTGTCAGCTCTTTCTTTGCAGTTCGTCTCCTAAGTCGTATTTTTACCGCGATAGATATTGCACCGCTTTTCTTTCATTTTTTATTAAGGGATTCAATGATAGCACAAGAAATCATGCAGCACTACTCCGTTGCAAAAACCGCACAAATCCTGATGATGTTCAAAGGCGGTTTGTCGCAAAACATCGTCGTGGATTTGGGAAGCCTGCTCCAAAACCGCTTGGGCTTTGATGTGAAGGTGCGCCGTATGTTCGGTATTTTTGTGGAGCTGGCGCAAAACGTCAAGAACTATTCCGCCGAAACTGAGATTGCAAGCGATGGCAGCAGCGTTGGCATAGGCATTTTGATTTTGGCGGATAGCGGTACGCATTACTCCGTCAATTCCGGTAATCTTGTGCTGAACAGCGCCGCAGAACTCCTCAAGGCACAATGCGACCACCTCATGACGCTCGATAAAACCGCCCTAAAGGCATATCACGAAGAGCGCATCGAATCCGAGCCACCGCCGGGCAGCAAAGGTGCGGGTTTGGGGTTGATTGAAATTACTATAAAAACTGGCGGCAATGTACACTTCGATTTTGCTTCCTTTGATGAGAATTTTACCTTTTTCAGCATCACGGCAACCGTTGAGAAATAATCAGCGCACGTGCCTTTCTACACTTTTGAACAATCATTTTTCTCATTGTTTTTTGTATCAACTATGGAATCTCTCCTTATCAACCAAACGACTCAAACTCCGCGTATTGCCTTCGATGCCGAATCGGGAAACGGTGAAATTATCGGTGTTTCGTTCCCCGAACACGCCAACGACTTATATGCCTGTGTGCATGAATGGATTGACCAATACTTTGCCGAAGATGCGAGTAAAACCTTGCACGTCGCCTTCAATCTGAACTACTTCAACACCGCCACCAACAAGGAAATACGCCTTTTGATGAAGTTTTTGGACAAACACCATTCGGAAGAGAAAGCGGTGCGCATCACGTGGTTTCACGAGGAAGGCGACGAAGATATGGAAGACATTGGCAAAGGTTATTCGGTGAGCCTGAATGTGCCAGTGAGCGTGGAAGCGGTGTAGATTTTTTTCGTATATCTCTTGCGGGTTGCCCGATTCGTATCGGGCTGTCCGCTTACGCGCAAAAGCCGACAGCCGCCGAAGAAGGCAGCAACCAGCAAGCAGGGTACTCCCCTGCTGTACGCTTCCGAATCATTGCGGAGATAATCACCCGCATGATTTCCACAACGACGATTCCTACAAACAATAAAAATGCGCCTTGATTCCCTATTTAAGTTTAGAGAACCTTGACTACCCTCAAGCGTATCACCCCTCTGCAAGCCGCCACGAAGACGTGTTGCGTCTTGCTTCTCCCCTTATAAGGGGAGATTGAGTGGGGTTCTTGCGCGTAAGGTTTGATGCGGTTTTCAGGAATTTATCTAAACTTCAAGTAAAGAATATCGTGAATTTATCAAGATTCTGTGCAACCTCTCAATAAAAAAATCAGTAATTTGAGCGGTTTCAACTGTTATTCGTTATACAGAATATCACCAAGATTGTACAGTATTTTTGGCAAGTCAACGAATAGTAACATCTCCCAATGACCAACAACGAACAACGAATGACCAAATTTCCTGCACTCGGCGAGTTTATCGCCCTCGATTTTGAAACAACGGGTTTGCTGCCCGAAAATGATACGGTTATTGACATTGGAGCTATTCGCTACCGTGACGGGCAAGAAATACAGCGCTTTTCCACGCTTGTCAATCCTCGCCGCACCCTTTCGCCAGAAATCATGCAACTGACGGGCATCACAAACGAGGAGCTGAAAGCCGCTCCAACACTTGATGCTGTTCGCGATGAGTTTCGCGCTTTTTTGGGTGGCGAGAACAGCACAATCCCCATCATGGCGCATAACGCCGACTTCGAGCGGCGTTTCCTTGAACATGTTTTTGGAAGCGACTTCCAAGCGCCGATGATGATGGATACCTGCCACTTGCTGGCGCTTATGTATCCGCTTGCGCCAAGTCTGAGCTTGCAACATTTTATCCGCGAGTTTGGGATTCGTGATTTTGAGCATCATCGCGGTTTGCAGGACGCATTGGATATGATTGCGGTGGTGCAACATTTGGACGGCGAACTTGCAAAACCAGAGTTTGCTGGATTGTGCGCCATTGTTGAGTATTGGTTTGGCGACAATCAAACGGGTAAAAACGCTTGGGGATGGCTCCCGTTCATGCTGACACGGCATGAAGCGCAATTGCCAGAGTATCGCAATTTTAAGGAAATGTTTGCAGAAATGGAGCGCTCCACGCTTGATACATCCTTGAGCGCAGCGCCGACAAAGCTCAAACAAGCGGAATTTTTCAGCCGCGTGTACGAACGTTATCAACTCCGCACCGCCCAACAACAAATGTCCGAAAAAGCAGTACGAACGCTAAACGACGGCGGCTTTTACGTTGCAGAAGCAGGCACGGGTACAGGGAAAACACTCGCTTATCTGACGGCGGCATTAGCAGCGCTTTCCACCGATGCTGATTCCCCTATTGTGATTTCAACACACACCAAAGCTCTCCAGAATCAATTTTTGCAGCAGGAACTTCCACGCCTCCGCGAACTTTTTGAGCTACCCGATTTGCACGCGGTTGTGCTAAAAGGAATGAATAACTACGCTTGTTTGCGGAAAATCAACGAAATACTGCCAGAACCAGAACGTTTGTTTTCGACCGATACGGACGCACTCTTTGCCGGAGCGTTCCTCATGCGATGGATGGATGTCTCCGAGGAAGGCGAGGTTGAGGAATTGCCACGACCATTGCACGAATTTCCCATCGTACAACGCGCTGCAAACGAAGCGCGAGCGGATTTCCGCGATTGTACACGGAGCGAGTGTTCGTTTTTTCAGCAATGTTTTTACTTCAAAAAACAGTGGGAAGCGGCATCGGCGCATATTTTGGCGGTGAATCATTCTCTGCTCCTCACCTATCCTCGTTCGTACCCCGAATTTGACCGCCTTATCGTGGATGAAGCAGACGAACTCACGAATGAAGCCGTGGAAGCATTCAGCAATATAGCGCTCCGCAGCCAAATGCGCGACACCATAGCCGCGCTTACGGCAGATGATGGCATTTTGAGCGATTCGTATTCGACCGTTCAGCTATTATTGCGTGACGTAAAAAACAGCAAAAAAGCGGAGAACGCAACGGCTACACTACCAAACTTGACACACGTCTGGGGCTTGGGAACAAAGTTTAACGATATTTTGGCACGGCTCACGGTGCAAATGCAGGAGCTTCGTGGCGAAGATAATTTTACGCTCCAAGCGCCGCTTAACGACCAACGCATCAACACCGATCAACGCCGATTTATTACCGACGATTTAGAAAACTTGCGCGTGGTGGCATTCGAGATTCTCCAAACAGCCGATAAACTCTTAAAACTGTGGGGAGGAATTGATTCCGTAGAGCCGACCGCACAACAAAAGGAATTACTTTATCGCGTGGAGGATTTGCAAAAAATAGTAATGACAATAACGCAGTTTTTGGAGCAAGAAGAAAAGAAGTTTGCGTTGTACCTCCGCGTGGAACGCAACGATTGGGCAGTGGTTGCCACGCCGTATAACATTGGTACGCTGTTTGCGGAAAAAATTCTGACAAATCTTTACGCAGCAGTATTTACGTCGGCAACAATCTCCAGCACCCGCGACATGCAAGATTTCATCAAAGGTTTGGGCTTAAATTCTTTTCAAAACGAAGAAAGTGACAACCACAAACCGCTCTCCACAAGCCGCTTCAAATCGCCATTCGATTACCGCAAGAATTCGCGGATTATCTTCCTGAAAGGATTTCCCGCAAACAATCAACCAACATTCGCCAAACAATCCGCCGAATTTATCGCCAAAGCCGCAGCAAAACTGGGCGGGCGAACACTTGTACTATTCACCAGCAAAGCTAGGTTGCAACAAGTTCACACGGCGCTGTTCCCGATGCTGCAAAAACAAAATATTGAACTTATTTCGCACGGCATCACCAGCCCGTCGCAGCACAAGTGTGTGGAACAATTCAAATTCTCCGATTCGGCAGTGTTGATGGGTGCTCGCGGGTTGTGGAAGGGTGTGGACATCCCGGGCGACGACCTGCAATGCATCGTGTTGGAAAAAATGCCCTACGCCGTTCCGAATCCCTACACACGCGGCTTGCAGGAAGCACTCGTAGCGCAATACGCCGACGAAGCACTTGAACGCGGCGAACAGCCTGACCCGAAACGCCTTTCGCAAATAGCATGGAACGAAGTGGATAAACCGCTTATGTTTCAAGCGTTCCGGCAAATGTTTGGGCGACTCATCCGCACCGACGAAGACCAAGGCGTGATGTATGTTCTGGATTCGCAGTTGCAATCCGGCAGCCTTTCGCCGCGCCACAAGCAGCTTTTGGAGTTGATGCCGGATGTTCCCTACGGACTTGCGTACGCGGATGATGCGTTGGAAGAATTAGGCTTTTTGCTGTAGAATATTTCTATCGAAATGAAAAATCCCTGCTGAAGCGCTCTGCTCCAACAGGGATTTATTTTTTGTGGTGCGTTATTTATCAATCATCACACGTTGCACGGTTTGTTCAGGTATATTTTTAAGGTATTCAACCTTACTTCTCAGCGTGAAGTTTATGAAGAAATCGGTGAATCACGGGTGCAAATGTAATACCAGCAACGATGACGACCGCCAAACCACTATACAGCGCATAAAAGCCCGCAAAGAGCTTCCCTTCCGTAGTTTGCGGCTGCGCTAAAGGACCCATGCCGGAAAGAATCATCGAAGCATTGGCAAAAGCATCTATCCACAACATGTTCTCGAAGTAGTGATAGCCTGCCATACCCGCTACGAGCGATACCAAAACCAACACCGCACCTGCAAATGCGGTTCGAGCAAACCGTAAGAGAAATTCTCTGCGTTGGATAATGGGTTGGGAATGATGTTCAAACGAAAACATGATGGATAAACAAAATGGAGTTAAAATTATGATGAGGAGGCGTTCAGCAGGAATGATATATCCACCCAGTATTGACGAGGGTTTTGAGGATTTATCAGTACGTCTATCATCTCGGAAGTAAGATACGGCGCTGGGTCAAACCAGATATTCTCACTTTTGAGCACAAACACTCGGTTTGTTGCGGACTGCGTCCACTGACAATTGATATGAAACGGATGGATATTATTTTCGCTGTAGCTTGTGTTTTTTCGCACCGAGATAATACTTGCCTTTACGCATTCTGCATTTCCGGGCTGTTTGAGCCATTTCATCAAACGGCGTTTGCGTTCTGCGTGCAGCAGCATTCCCCCGCCGATGCCGCCATAAACGGCTCCCAACAGAAAACTTATCATCGTCCCAAACCATTGTGCTGTGAAACTCTTGATTTCTGCTTCTTCTGGGCGATTGGGATTAAAATACACGGGAACACGCTGCCCAATGGGATACATGAACGAACTCGACCACGTTGGCTGATATGTGAGTGTATCACCGCGCCTCGGAACATAGCGAACAACAGGTGTGTAGTCTCGGTCTATTGTACCTGAGCTAATGCTGACAATATCCACCACTACTCCCGTTGTCAGTTCCGATGAACTGACGAAACGAATAGTTTTTATCGCCAGAAACAATGCTACAGCCAACAACAGCACTCCTATAGCGGCAAATATGCGCGACACCCAATATCCAATTTTTCCCATTGTTTGTTCAACGATAAAATTGTGAAAATACATTGCTCAACGCACAATAGTTGACATATCAACAATCACAAACGCCCCAGCTTCAAACTCAAAAGCCGTTGTTGGATGTCCGCTTTCATAGCGTCTTTGAACAACGTGTACATTTTTTCGTCGTCGCCGTTTGTCAACATCAACTTTCCATTATTGTGCCGCCACGTGAAATAGGATTCTGCCAGCATCGCGGCATTTTTGAAAAAATGTGCTTGATAGCTAATTTTTACGTCGCTGTAGTTCACGGAGTTGATATACGCCAGCAAGCCGTCTATTTCGGGTTTGAGCATAACAAACGTGTCGGCAATAATCTGCTCCACGTTTGGCTGTTCATCGTTCATAGCCAACAGCGACAGTTGTTGCTCAATCGCCGATGAATACTTTTGCTCTGCGGTTTGAATAAATTCCGAAGCCCTCTTACCCGAATTTGTTGACAGACGACCACCCACATAAATGATACCAGCAAGCGCCGCCGCGCTAAACAACACGATTTCTAACCACAACATAAAATCCTCAAGAAAGTTTTCAAGTATTGATGCTTTAGAATGGCTTTTGTACAAAAGTACGGGATTTTTTCCTCATCTGTTCCATTATTGAGTGTTTCTACCATTTTCTCTTTAGACGGTTATAGGTCGTATTTGAGACACAAACCGCACTTTTCCTTTCGCCGAACAAAACTTTTGTTGCAATTTATTGTTATTATGTTCCGTCAAAAGCATTACGGTCTATTTAGACTCTTGGAGTACTACTACCCTTGTAAACACACCTTCTTCATTGCTCAATTCCCAAGGTTTTATGACTCACTTTGTTTATTCATTTCTTCAGCTTTGTTGCGTTCTTGTTGTCGCATGTTCACACATTGTTGTTTATGCACAGCCGTCCACCACCACACAAGCACGGGGTTTGAATCCCAATAAAGCAATCACCCAATACATCCACGAATCGTGGCAAAATGAACAGGGATTATACCAGAGTTATATCACGGCACTCTTCCAATCACGCGACGGTTATCTTTGGCTTGGAACGCAAGAGGGTTTGATTCGTTTTGACGGGATACGCTTTACGACATTCGACCGCTCGAATACAACGTTCAAAAACAATCACATCACCGCAATGGCGCAAGATACAGACGGAACGCTTTGGATTGGTACGAACGGGGGTGGGTTAAGTTTTATTAAAAACGGTATTTTTGGTACGCTTACCATGAAAGAAGGGCTTCCAAGCGAGTATATTTCGTCGCTTGTCGTGGATAAATTCGGCGTGCTGTGGGTGGGAACAAGCAATGGTCTGGCATACAGGAAAGATGGGAAATTCACTGCCTTTACAACAAAAGAAGGCTTAACGCGAGACGATGTTCTCTCTATTGCCCAAGAACCAACGGGAGCGCTGTGGGTGGGAACAAGTGGCGGCGGTCTGAATTACATCAAAGGTGGGCGTATTACAGGCTACGTGTTAGACAATAACAACCTTGATTCATACTCAAACGGCGACCCAATCGCTGGCGCAGATATTCGTACGCTGATGGTTGCCCGCGATGGCGTGGTATGGATTGGGACAAGTGAAGGCTTAAATACTCTCAAGTCGGGTGGTGTGGTTGGACAATTCTCAAAACAACATGGATTGGCAAGCGAAGATATTCGTGATATTATTCAAGACCGAGAAGGGACGATTTGGATTGCTACCAACGGCGGCGGTGTGAATCGTTATACGCCAAATCCACAAGGCGGAATATCTGCAACTTTCACGGCGCTTACAACAAAAAATGGTCTCTCCGCTGATGAAGCATCGTGCCTGTTGGAAGATTACGAAGGAGCATTATGGATAGGCACGGATGGTGGCGGCATTACCCGTCTGAAAGATCGGCGGTTCAGCACCTTCGGCACAAAACAAGGCTTGTCGAACAACAGCGTTCTATCCGTCACGGAAGACAATGCTGGAAATATGTGGTTCGGCACTAATGCCGGACTTAATCGCATGGACGTTCATGGTGCGTTTACTGCTTTCTCGCTGCACAATGGTTTACCGAATAATATCGTAAATGCTCTTTTAGCAGACCGCTCTGGTGCGCTCTGGGTAGGGACGCGCGGCGGGTTAGCAAAAATGAACCTACAAAACAACGCATTTACGACATATTCCACTGAAACAGGATTGAGCAACGATGCGGTTCTGGCGATTGCAGAAGCGGCTGATAGTTCCATTTGGGTGGGTACAAATAGTGGCTTAAATCGCATCAAATATGGTCAAATCAAGCAATATCATATCGCCGACGGATTGCCAAACGAAAATATCCGCGCATTGCTCGTTGACCGTGGCGGGACGCTGTGGCTTGGTACACGCGGCAGTGGCTTATCGGCTTTTAAGGATGGGAAATTCACAACGTATACCATCAAAGACGGCTTGGCGGGCAATTATATATGGTCGCTGTACGAAGACATGAATGGCGTTTTATGGGTTGGTACAAGTGGTGGCTTGAACCGACTGAAAGACGGTAAGTTTACATCTTGCACCAAACGTGATGGTTTATTCGATGATGCTCTTTTTTCGATAACGGAGGATGCTGCCGGTTGGCTATGGATGAGTTGTAGCAAAGGCGTATTTCGTGTAAAAAAATCTGAGGTTGAGGACGTTCTCAATAAAACAGCGAAACACGTCGTCAGCCTTTCTTATGGTGTTACCGATGGCTTGCGAAGTCTTGAGTGTGCAAGCGGCTCACAGCCATCTGTTTGGCGAACAAAATCAGGTAGTCTTTGGTATCCGACCAACCGCGGTGCAAGCGTGGTCGAGCCAGTCACAATACCGTACAACCCCCTTCCGCCAACAGTTCTCGTGGAAAAAGTTTTTGCTGATAGCAAGCGTGTCGGCGGCATTGCGGCATGGGCAGAGGAGGGCGAAGAAAACACAAAACCGATAGAATCGTATCTTAAAGCGGATTCGATATCGAGCATAAATCTCTCCCCGGGCGTGGATAAATTTATTTTTCATTATACCGCTACGAGCCTCCTAATGCCAGAGCGCGTGAAGTTCCGATATATGCTTGAAGGATACGACAAAACATGGACAGATGCGGACAATCGCCGCCAAGCATATTACACGAACCTACCGCGCGGCAAACAATACAAATTCCGCGTGATTGCCTCGAACAATGACGGCGTTTGGAACGAATCTGGTGCGGCCTATAGTTTTTATCTGGAGCAATTTTTCTGGGAAACGTGGTGGTTTTTAATGCTCTGTGGTTTTGCTGTGTTGGCTGCTGGTTATGGGTTTGTTCTCTATCGCCTCAATGCTATCCGCAAACGGAATATTTTACTCAAAAAAATGGTGGACGAACAAACTGCCGAAATCAGCCATCAAAAAGAAATTTTGGAAGAACAAGCACGCGATATTGAACTTGCCAATACGGAACTTCAACAAAAGAATATTCTCATCACAGCTTCCAACGATCAGTTACAGAAATTGCTGGATAATATTGAAAGTAGCATTCGATACGCAAAACGTATTCAAGATGCCATGCTGCCGTACCACGAACGCATTAGCCGAGCATTGTCCGAATATTTTGTGCTGTTCAAACCACGTGATATTGTAAGCGGTGATTTTTACTGGTTTGTAGAACATGGCGATAAAATCGTGATGGCTGTGGCAGATTGTACAGGACACGGTGTTCCTGGGGCGTTTATGAGTATGATTGGCAATTCGCTTTTATCACAAATTGTGATTGAGCAAAATGTTTGGGAACCCGACCATATTTTGAATAACCTGCATTTGGGTATCCAACGCGCACTCAAGCAGGAGGAAGGTGATAGTCGTGATGGTATGGACGTTGCTATTTGTGTGATTGATATTCGTCAGCGCATCGTTGAGTATGCCGGCGCAATGAACCCGCTTTATTTTATACAGAATGGTGAACTGAATGAAATCAAAGCCGACAGACAGCCTATTGGTGGGCAGACTAAAGGTAAAGAACGCATTTTCACAAAACATCAGATTGATTTTAATACCCCTACTATGTTATATATTTTCTCCGATGGCTACCAAGATCAATTTGGTGGCGACGAAGGCAGGAAATTTATGTCCCGACGTTTCAGAGAGCTGCTTGTGCAAATCCATACATTGCCAATGAGTGAGCAACGGAAGATTTTAGATGATACAATGGAAGCATGGAAAGGGAGCAGCCACAGACAGATTGACGACATTCTCGTGATGGGTGTTCGTTTGAAATAGTTCATTATTTTTACGTACCAACAACCAATATCCAACAAACGAAAGGGTTCTGACCAATGACTATTGACTTATTAACGAAGGATAATGTAATGCGACCTTCAACCATGGAACGCCTAAAAACGCAGCACGAAACTATAGAATATTTGCTGTCGGGTCTGCCGGAAGAGAGCATCAAGCGGCGCGTCATTCCTGACAAGTGGAGCATTCATGAGCAAGTCGCTCATTTAGGTCGGTATCAAGAAATTTTTTGGGAGCGTTTGCAGCACATACTTACCGAAAATAGTCCAACATTTGCTCCGTATCGTGCTGATGATGAGCCTGAATTTCTCCTCTGGGTTAGCTACGACATCACAAAAAACCTTGAAGCAATTAAAGAATTGCGCCGTGAGCTTGTAGCATTGATCACCAGCCTAAAAAACGAAGAACTCTCCCTCACAGGCACCCATCAACGATTTGGCGCGATGTCTATTGAACGGTGGGTAGAATTTTTCCTGCTTCACGAAGCACATCACCTTTTTTCTATTTTTGCACTTGCTGGGCAGATGAGATAAAATGATGCATACTTTTCGTACCTATTTCATCGAACAAGCATCACCATCAAACTTTTGTTTACTTCAAGTGGCTCGACAAAAAGTTTTTGAACAATAGGTAACGCTGACGGCAGAACTTCCACAGCAAATTTCACTACTTTATCATGCCCCGTAACGGTGATCGTACGCTTCGCGGGAAGAAATACTCCTCCTGTTATTCTTGGTACGAGCGTGTAACGTTGTTGGTAGCGTAGGTTGGGAATACAAAAATGTCCATTCACATCCGTTCGTGCAATCAAGCTATCCCCAATCGAAATTTCTACATTTTCTACGCCTTTGGGCGGATAGGTCGCCGTGACGACGCTGCCGTAAATAGAAGGTTGCAAGGCTGTTCCTTTAAACGGTGAAACGTGAATTGTATTTGAGGTGTTAGTGACAATAATAGTTGTGACTATATGCTCAAAGCGTGTTCCAGATTGGAGTGGAAAAACATAATATCGCCCTTCCGGCACATTTGCAAACGAATAATATCCCTGTGCATCCGTCCTCACCGTACGTGCGTCTTGCGTTATAGTAACCGCAACGTTTGCCATACCCATAGTTGTATCTGCGGCTGAAACAATACGCCCAAAAACGGTAGTTTGTGACGATTGTTGTGCAAGTAGATTATTGCCGAGATTGAGCATTTCTCCTACGCAGAAAATGAGAACCATGGCGAAAAACATGAATACGTAGCGCATATTGTACTCCCTTTTTGAGAATGATGAAACATTAACCATCCTTAACGAATCGTAATGTAAAATGCACATTCCTTACGCGCCAAACATGTGGCGGAAAGCCACTTTATCGTGGTCTTGGGAGTCACAATTCCATAGCTCTTACGGTCACAAATAACTATATCCGAAAGTCACGCCTTTCTCCGAAAGGAACAAGAAAAACCCCTGCAAGTTACCATCGGTAATACCTGCAAGGGGTTGTATTTTTTCGTATCGTTCAACGACTGTAATATGGCTTTGTCTATTTCATACGAAAGACAACGGGAATACTGACCCAGCAATCTATTGGCTGATTTGCAAGAATCGCAGGTGTGAATGCCGTAGCCATAACGGCTGTGGTCGCAGCATTATTGAGAAGTTCGGAGTCCGAGGATTCAACAATAAATTTTTTCGGTTTTCCGTTTTTACCAATGAGTACACGAATGCTTACTTTCCCTTCAATCCCCGCTCGGCGAGCAAGTTCAGGATAGATAACTTTCTTCTGGATTTCTGAAATATCGACATACGGTTCTTTCTCAACACTAACAAAATCATATGCGTTGGGTTCTTCCTCACGAACTTCTACTTCTACGTCCTTTGCCAGCCCTAAAAAACCTTGATCCTGACCATCGCCACCAGTAGTGCTTGCGCGAGATACATCATCAATATTTGCAAAATCCTTCATATCGGGTGTCACAAGAGCATCAGGCACCGGAACAGGTGTACCGGCACGCGCGGCAGGTCCTGCCGTTATTGTAGGTGGCGGGGGTGGCGGAGTTTCGTTCGTGGTTGGTGGGGGTGGCAATTGTGAAAGTTTCATCTTGTTGATAACAAGGTTTCGTGCAGCTGTTGCGTTGTTAGCAGCAATAAACACGGTGTACAGTAACAAGATAAGCATTGCACCGGCAACAGTAATACCGAACCCTCTCATTGTTGCTGTACTAATATACACTTTAAGCTCTGCCGCTCCATATACGGATGGCTCAAGAACGCCCACGCTCGCTGTATTGGTAGTAATTTGCGGTGATGAACGCATTGTGCCTTCTTGTTTTCCACCCCCCTGTTCAAAAACCTCTTCGTTTTTCATAGCATCCTTATCAATAAATAAACTTAATTTCAGCACGAAATTACAAACCACAGTTTACGGGTATGTAATGCCTTATGTTACATTTTGGCAATGTTGCCATGTAATTTGTCAGCAAACCCAGCCTTCTTTTGTAAGGCGCTATGGCTTGCGCGATGTCGCGTGGTGTGCGAAGTAAGAGATTTTCCTGAGGGATTAGTACTCAATTCCAAGCGAAAGCGCCCAATAAGCTCGTTCAAACGCTGCGTGAGGTCATTAAGGTTTGTAGCCGATTGTGCGATTTCCGTTACACCTTGTGCCGATTGAGTTGTCACGACGGACATCATCTCAATACTTTGCGATATATGCTTGCTTGTAGCAGCTTGCCGTTCGCTTGCAAGCGCTATACTATTAATCATCGTCGTAACTTCCAACGAACTTTGTACAATTTTTTCTAACGAATTATTTGCTTCGTGAGCAAGCGCAATCCCACTTGCAACCTCGCTATTGCCAAGATTCATTGCTTTCACGGCATTTTTGGTCTCACCTTGAATTTTCTTGACGATGATTTCTATTTCTTTTGTCGCACGAGCTGTTCGTTCGGCAAGTTTCCCGACTTCATCGGCGACAACAGCAAAACCCCTGCCTTGTGCACCGGCACGAGCGGCTTCAATGGCGGCATTCAAGGCAAGAAGATTTGTTTGGTCAGCAATTTTGCTAATTTCTGCGACAATTACTCCAATATCCGCACTCGATACACCAAGCTGCTCCACCGTTTCTGTTGAACGTTTGACGACTGTGGCAATACGCTCAATTTTCTCGACCGTTTGCATCACAACGTTACTGCCGTCCTGTGCAACTATCCCGCTGGCTTGCGCTACATCGTTGGAAGATGAGGCTTGACGGGAATTATCAATTATCGAAGTGGTCATTTGTTCTACATCAATTGCCACTTCTTGCGCTTGCGATGCCTGCTGTACCGCTCCGGCAGAAAGCTCTTCCGCAGCAGTGCTGATATAGGTGGCTGCTTCTGCTGCTGTTTCCACAGCTTGAGCCAGATGGTGAATCATCTCACGAATGGTTCCCACAGCACGATTAAAACCCTCGTACAGTCTTCCGATAGCGTCACTATTTTCAATGTCCAACTTTACAGTCAAATCTCCATCGGCAAATTTTTCTATCGCTATGAGCATTACATCAACGCTTTTGGATAAATACTCACGCTGCGTCTCGGCATCTCGCACAGCTTCATGTACTTTGCTCTCCACACTTACTTTTTCTGCTTGTAAATCCTCCACCGATTGCCCTATCCGCGCCACCATCAGGTTAAAATTCCGCGCCAATACACCGATTTCATTCTTGAACCGAATATCTACGCTGGCGTTCAGATTCCCACGCACAACATCCATCGTTGCCTTAGCAATGTCGCGGATAGGTACGGAAATATTTTTTGCAATGATGGAAAGCACAAACAGCCCAATGCCAACCGCAATAATTGTAAACGTGACCGTTGAACTTTGTGCAGCAATAGCAACGATGCTGGCGGCAGAGGCTTCTTCAGAATTGAGTGCTTCTTCGTAAGCAATAATTTCTGCTCCTAAACGCCGCATTGTATCCGACTGCTCCCTTCCTTGTTGCACCAGCGCAGCCATATCTGCTGTTGTTTTCACACCAGAAACAATCTCCTGTTGAAGCGCAATCGCTGGTTCTGCAATGGTTTTCACCCATGTAATCTTCTGGCTTCGGAGTTCGTCTAAACGTTTGCGTTGTTGCGGACTATCGCTCAACACACCTGTAATTATGGAAAGTTTTTCGTCGAAATCAGCATTCGAGCGGCGATACGATGTTAAAAACTCATTGCCACCAGAGAGTGCAAACCCGCGCAGAGAGCTTTCCATATCCGACAGCAACCGTTCCAATTCATGCGATGAAGCCACGACGGTGCTTTGCTGTTTAATCACCTGTAAAGTGCGGATGAGCTTTCCAATGCTGAAAAAGGTAATCGTTGTGATCACAACCAACAAAAGTAAGGAAATACCAGCGCCGGAAAGGATTTGAGTGCGGAGGCTTAGATTTTGCAGTCGGTCGAGAAATGTGAGTTTTGCAGCAAGTGTCGTAACGGTGCTGGCAGTATTAGCAACGCCTTTGGCGACATTTTTGACGTATTTATTATTGGGGATAAACGTATCCGTAAACGCAGAATCTTGAAGTTGCGTTTGATGAACTCGTTCGGTGTTGTGTGTAGATTCTTCTGGATTAGAGTACATAACGTTACCCTCCCTTTAGTGTAACGAGTTTAAACAAAGATTACAATTTGGCTAAAAAAATATTTTTCGTGCGTGTACGTACAAATATGCCATCTGTAACGCTACTGTGCGAGGATTTTCCTGAAAGCAATCGTTTTTTCTGTAGGCTATAAAAACGATTTCAAAACAATCATCCTATATTGTGGGGATGGTAAGGCTCTTATTGTACAAATTTCGCAAAATTTCCAACGATTCCCGTATGCTGCAAAGACACGAATTCGTATGCCGAGAAGTCACGAATTAAGCCGCTCCCATTTTTTATCTCTCCTCGGGTTGAACGCCAAGAATGCTGAAATTCTGGCGCATGATTGCGCCAGTAATAATGATGGAAACTTTTGTAGGAAAAAATTTGATATTTTTTGTGTCCATATCTGGCACGGTAGGAACAATGACATATGTAGTGGCATGGCGAAGGTTTTTGATACGGAAAAAGCCCGTTTCATCCGTTACAGCTTCCAAACCTTCACCCGCCCACACTGTCACACCCGGTACGCCAATAGATGGGCTTTTTTCATAACTGATTTTCCCATGAATGCTGTAGGTAGCTGCTTCAGCTTTAAAATCTGGCAGGGCAATATCTTCATCATTGACCTTGAGCGTACGTACAAGTGGCTCAAACTCTAATCCTGGCTGTAAGGGGTAAAGATAATACGTCCCATTCTTTATTTCTGCAAAGGTATAATACCCTGTAGAATCCGTGTTAAGTACCTGACCCGTTTGTGTATTCCTGACGGGGATATTCGCCACGCCAATAGTGGGGGTAGTTGAATAGACGATTCTACCAGTAACAATATATGTTTGAGCAACAAGGCTTGTTTGCACTAACACGAGTATTAAAAACGGTATTATGATCCTACTGAATACTTCACGTATCATTCAACACCTCCATACAATGACCATACTGCGAAGCCTATCATATAACATACACACCTCCGTACAAACGACCAAAAACATACTCACGTGTCCCATAAAAATAGGACATAAAAAAGCCCCACAAGCTCATGCTTGCGAGGCTTCCCATCAACGTTACACCAATAGCATAATAACAGTTTTACGTGCTACGAAGCTTTTGGTGCTTCAAGCGCTCCCCCATCGTCGCCTGAAAAAATAGTGTTTTCTCCCCTATGTGTCGTTTTTCTTTAAGAACAATGTATTTCCGTACTTTTGAACTATTTTCTACTACAAAAATGCACATTCTCGTTCGGCAAAACATGTGTCCAAAAGTCATATTCTTATCTACCCATTTGTCACGCTTGGAGTGTGACGAAATTTTCTACCCAACAATAAACGGAATCGCTTGCGATGCCGCTCCAACGGTCATTCGGACAATATATGTGCCGTCATGCGTTTGTGGCTGAGATTGTGCTTGACGGGATGATATCTGGCGTAAAAGCCTTGTGGTGACATCAAAGCTGTAATCGCCGGGCATAAATAAACCTTGAACCAAGGTCGTGAGTTCTCTGCCGTTTTTATCGCAAATATTGAGTGCGATAGTTTCGGCTTGTTCTAATGAAAACCCCACTGTTGTGTGCTGCAAAACGCTGTTCGGATACACACGTACCGTACAGCGGTGGTCGGCATTCATGGCATTTTTCCGAAAATGTTTTGAAAAAGAACGAAGATGATGTTTTTAACTTACAACATTACATAGCCAAGTTCAAATGTTCCTCTGTCACATATTTATGTGACGAAAAGCCACTACAAAAAACTTACTCTGCTGTGGAACAGCCATGGATTATGGGATTATGGTAATATAATTTTCCGCAATGTTCCCGTGCGGGAGTCGGTGATAATAATATTTCCTTGAGCATCTAACGCCAAGTCCGATGCTGAAAAAAATGCTTGTGAAGTATGATTGGTGTTGCTGGCAATCGTAGTGATAATGCCCGTGGGCGAAATTTTACGAATGCGTTCACCTCCTTGTTCAATCGCAATCAAATTCCCAGCGTTGTCAACGGCAATATTTGTCAACAAACGCAACTGAGCCTCCGCCACACATCTATAAGCGATGCTATCAATACGAGCCTGAGAGCCATTGTTGCGAATAATACGACGAATAACACAGCTTGAGCGGTCAACAACGATAATATGCCCTTCTCTGTCCACTGTTAAACTCACCAATCGCGCAAGTGCAAGAGGCTTTGAGGGTTCGTTATTGGTATGAATCTCGCTTAGTGTTGTCACTTCCCCATCATGTGTGATGCTACGAATACGGTTATTCCCCGCATCAGCGACAATGATGTTTTCCTGTTTATCCACGGCAAGGCTCACAGGAAAATTGAATCGTGCTATTGTTCCAAAACCATCCGTACACCCACGCTCGGAACCTGCAACCGTCGTTACAACGCCAAAAGGACTAATCCTGCGAATACGGTTTCCATCAAGAACGATAATATTGTTCTTTGAATCTACCGCCACGTCAAGAGGGCTGAAAAATTGCGCCTTCGAGCCTGTGCCATCCTCCGAACCACACATTCCACCCGCAAGCACCGTCATTACTCCTTTAGGCGAAACTCGACAAATTCGATGATGCCCCGCATCGGCAACGATGATGTTACCCACACTATCAAGCGCAACCCCTGTTGGGCTGTTGAACAGCGCAACGGATTGTTGAGAACGCTGATTATTCTCAACGCCGCTCACAAGCGTCGTCATACGTGTTGCTGACGTATTTTCTCCGTGTACAGGCTGCCCTTGTATGCACAAAGTAGCACAAAAAAAAGCAACGATGGAAGCCAAAAAATGGCGCGAGGAGATTTGTGGATAACGCATTGTCGTTGGGCGATAGCGTGATTGAACGTGCTACTTTCATTCCACTACAAAAATGCAATAATCACTTCCTATATTTATGTGCTTAAAAGCCACAATATTCTATAACCAAAAGTCATACTTTTTTGATCGTATTTTGCAATAACGTCGTAAAAATATCATTGGATGAATCATTCATTGCACACCCGATTACTCTTGGTCGGAACAAAGAAACTTCATAGGTTTGTACATAATAGATTCAGTTCGGGCGACCAGTATCGTTATTTCATGCCGTATTCAAATCGCCATAGGATAGTACCATTGCAGCAAGTTTTCCGAAGCAGTTGTTTCGTTACAGGATTGTTGTTTATAACAACCTTGTCTCTCTTTGCACGGACAATCGCCTATAACTACGATTTTTCGCAGAGCCTCAAAAACAATGCCCCGAATTATTCCAAACATTATACCTGCCTCAAAAGCCGGTCTATTAAGACCAAAAAACCTCGCGCCCTTGCAAATATTACTATTCCAATGGCGCAAAGTAATAATGACCTCAAGAAAAAATCACCTCTTGTAACGGTTTCCCCGTTCTCTTTTTCGATGTGTGAAAGCGATGCCGACACCTCTTTACTCCTCAGTAAACACGCCGCATTTCTCGCACCAATACCAGCAGCAGCACCTAATCTGTGCGTTCTCTACGTGATCTTCCGTATTTAAAATCTACCATACTCTGATTTTCCACGAATGGCTTTAATGCTTGTTCGTGTGTTTTTGGTATGTTTTTTTTCAATACGCTCTTTTCGCAACTACATTCTTCAAAGATTTTCAAGGTGATGCTCCATGAACAATTCATTCATGCGTAGGTT
Source organism: Candidatus Kapaibacterium sp. (assembly GCA_025358765.1). GTDB lineage: Bacteria > Bacteroidota > Ignavibacteria > Kapaibacteriales > UBA4661 > JANYIG01. The sequence goes on along the minus strand of JANYIG010000168.1, from coordinate 47,225 downwards.
TGCGACTCTACTAATTTTTATTGCAACCATTACGCCACTTTCCGCACAATCGGACACGTCTCGGCTTACGCTCCCACAAGCATTAGAGCTTACCAAAGCGAATTACCCAAGTATCAAGGCGGGCATATACAATTCGCAAAGCGCTCAACAGCATATTGATGCTGCAAAAACAGAGCATTTACCCGCTCTTATAGGGTTTGGACAAGTGAACTATGGCACAAACAACGGCATTGCAGGTGCATATTATCCGAACAACATTCCTGTTTCAAGCGGTGTTCGTAAAGACAATATTTATCAAGGTGTGTTTGGCAGTTTTATTGGATTTGAAGTGAATTGGCAAGCATTCACCTTCGGCAAAATTGAGGCAAACGTCAATGTGGCGCAGGCAGAATATGACAAAATTCACGCTGAGTACGACAATGAAGTTTTTCAACAACAGCTTAAAGTTGCCGATGCGTATTTATTGCTTTTGGTAGCGCAAAAACTTGTTGACGCGCAGCAGGATAATCTAAACCGTGCCCAAGTTTTTCAGCGTGTCATCAAAGCTCGCGCAAATTCTGGATTAACATCTGGCGTTGATAGTTCGTTTGCTGCTGCTGAAGTCTCAAAAGCACAACTACTCTTGCTCGACAGCCGTCGCACAGCCCGTGCCTATCGTTTCAGACTTGCTGAACTCATAGGATTGACGCATTCAGGCATCGAAGCCGATACGATGCAGTTTTTTACACAAGCTCCGATTAATATTCGCGTAGATACGGTGGGCATCGGGCAAAATCCATTGTTGCAAGTAGCAATGAAGCAAATAGAGGTAAGCCGCGCAAAAGCTAATGGCATTGCAAAAGTATATGCGCCCAGCATCAACCTTGTGGGTGCGGTCTATGGCAAAGGTTCTGGCGTGTCGAATCAAACGGGTGAACTCAGTTCCGACCCTCTTGTGGGCCTGCCGTTTCAAGTGGCAAATTATTATATAGGTTTAGCGGCACGGTTTAATATTCTAGGTTTTCTGAGGCTCGAATATGACTATGAAGCGGAAAACCTGCAAACTGAAAAATTTCAACAACTCTACAACGAACAAAACCTTATCGCTCGCCAACAGCTTGACAACGCTCTTGGACAGCTTGAGCTTGCTTCCGCGCAAGCTGCGGAAGCACCCGTACAACTTGCAGCAGCTCAAGCAGGCTATGCACAAGCAAATGCTCGGTACCAAGCGGGTTTGGCGCAAATATCAGAGCTTGCTCAAAATTTCTATATCCTGAATCGTGCACAAATAGATGCTGCCGTTGCCATCAATGGTGTATGGAGAGCCTTGTTACTCAAAGCAGCAGCATTAGGCGATGTACAGGTTTTTCTCGAGCAGGTCAAATAACATTGAACATCATAAGGAGAATACTATGAATCTTATCCAATCTGCGCTACGCAAGCCAATCACCGTCGTCGTTGGCATTATCGGCATACTTGTTTTTTCGATTATTGCGGCAAATTCCATCGCAATTGATATTTTCCCCGCACTTGATTTACCCACTATTTACATTGCCCAGCCCTATGGTGGTGTAGGTCCCGACCAGATGGATGGCTTTATTGCTGCTCGCTATCAAGATCAGTGCTTGTATGTATCGGGCATCAAAAATATTGAAATCAAAAGCATTCAAGGCTTGTCGTTGTTGAAGCTTAGTTTTTATCCGGGAACCGACATGGCGCAAGCCGCTGCCGAAGTCGCCAACCAAGTGAACCGCGCTCGCGCACTCATGCCTGAAGGAACCGTGCCACCACAAGTTGTCCGTTTTGATGCCAGTTCTGTTCCAGTCGGGCAGTTAGTATTTGAAAGCGAAACGCGCGGGCTGGCAGAAATACAAGATTTAGCAGCGTTTCGGATTCGTTCACAATTTGCTACGATTCCGGGCGTGTCGTCGCCACCGCCCTTTGGTGGCAATGCCCGTACAATCGTGATCAAAGTTAATCCCGAACGCCTTCGTAGCTACGGTCTTACGCCGGAAAATGTTGTAAAAGCAATTTCTGCCAACAATCAGCCATCAGCAGCAGGAAATGTCGGCATTGGTGATTATTCCGTTATGACTCCCGTAAACTCGCTCGCTCGCACTCCTGCGGAGTTTTTGAACATTCCCATTCGCACGGGAAGCGGTCCAACGGTCTTTGTGGGCGATATTGGCACGGTGGAAGATGCGGCTGATATTACGGTCGGCTATGCTCTGGTGAACGGACGACGGGCGATTTACATTCCCGTTATCAAAAAATCTGATGCTTCGACGTTGACGGTGGTAAATAACATCAAAGCCTCGTTACCGAAGCTGCAAGCTGCCTTGCCAGAAGACGTACATTTGTCATACGAGTTCGACCAGTCGGTCTATGTGATAAATGCCCTCAAAAATCTTGTCAGCGAAGGCGCATTGGGGGCGGCACTCACGGGACTGATGGTGCTGCTGTTTTTACGCGATTGGCGCAGTGTGATTATTGTCGTCGTAACAATCCCGATTTCGCTTGCCGCAGGCGTAATGTTGCTCAAATTAGCCGGACAAACTATCAACATTATGACCCTGAGCGGCTTGGCACTCGCCATCGGAGTTCTTGTTGACCAAGCAACAGTTTCGATTGAAAATATTCACCAGCATCTTGAAATGGGCAAACCTAAAGCCAATGCTATTTTGGATGCTTGTCGTGAAATTGCATTTCCCGAATTACTCATTTTACTGTGTATCCTTGCGGTGTTTGCGCCAGCATTCATTATGGACGGCATTCCGAAATCCATGTTTTTGCCACTTTCGTTGTCCGTGGGATTTTCGATGATTGCCTCCTACATTCTCGCCCAAACGTTTGTTCCAGTGCTGGCAAATTGGCTCTTGAAGGCGCATGAACATCACCACGAGAATTATGAACTCTCGCATCCAACACTTTCATTGGATAATACGGAACGCGAACAAATGGTCGTGGAAGAAATCAGAGAACATACGCTCAACGAAGCTCATAAACTCACGGGTTTCGACAAATTCCGCGAACGTTACGGGTGGCTTGTAGAGCGGCTTTCTGAAAGCCCCCGTTTTGTGGTGAGTGTGTATCTCTTCGGTGCATTCAGCTTAATAGGGCTTGGATTCTGGCTTATTGGGACAGATATTTTGCCAAAATCTAATGTTGGACAGTTTCAATTACGCCTTCGCGCACCAGATGGGACACGCTTTGAACGCACGGAACAGCACCTCATCAAAGCTCTGGACATTATCAAGCAAGAAGCAGGTAACAATGAAGGGAAAAGCAATGTGAAAATCACATCTGCTTACGTTGGCACACAACCAAGTTCTTACGCCATTAGCACGATTTTCGTATTTACGAGCGGACCACATGAAGCTGTATTGCAAGTGGCAATGAACGAGGAAGCTGCACTGAACATGGCTGTATTCAAAGAACACATCCGCAAACGCTTATCGGAGGAAATGCCAGCCGTCCAGATTTCTTTTGAGCCGATTGAGCTCGTGGAAAAAATTATGAGCCAAGGTTCGCCCACACCAATTGAAGTTGTGGTGGCGGCAAAGAATATCAGTGATGCACGAAGCCATGCACAAAAAATCATGGTGGAACTTCAACTCGTTCCATTTTTGCGTGATGTACAAATCGGGCAACCTCTTCGCTATCCCATTGCCAAGATTGAAATTGACCGCCGCCGTGCGGGGCAATTGGGTATAACAACGCAAGAAATAGCTCGTTCAATGGTGGATGCGACTTCCAGCAGCCGCTTCACCGAAAAAAATCTTTGGCTCGACCCGAAATCAGGGCTGCCGTATCAAGTACAAGTGCAAATCCCGACCGCCACAATGCAAGACGTAAACGACATCGCCAGCATTCCGCTCAAAAGTGGCGCAGCACGTCCGATGCTGGCAGACGTGGCAACAATTACGCCGGATGTAGCCCCGGGGCAAATCAACCGAGAAGGTCCAAACCGCCTTGTAACGGTAACGGCAAATATTTACAATCGTGATCTCGGTGCGGCGACGAAAGCCGTGCAAACCGCCCTCACCAACGTTGGCGAACCACCACGCGGTATGGTAGTCAGTGTGCGCGGGCTGACAAAGCTCCTCTCGGAAACGCTTGCCAGCCTACAAACAGGGCTTCTGCTTGCGATTGTTGTTATTTTCCTACTACTCTCCGCCAACTTTCAATCATTCAAAGTATCGTTCGTGATTTTGTCATCTGTTCCTGCTGTAGTCATGGGCGGTGTGTGGATGCTACTATCATGTGGTTCGACATTAAATTTGCAATCCTATATGGGGATTATCATGTCCGTTGGCGTATCGGTGGCGAATGCAATTTTGATGATCACCAATGCCGAAAGCCTACGGTTGAAACTCGGCAATGCTCGTGAAGCCGCGCTCATTGCGGCAAAAAGCCGCTTGCGCCCTATTTTGATGACAAGTATTGCAATGGTGGCTGGTATGATCCCGATGGCTTCTGGCTTAGGCGAGGGCGGCGATCAAGTTGCACCACTTGGGCAAGCAGTGATTGGCGGGCTATTATTCTCGACAATAGCTTCTTTGCTGGTGCTGCCAATCGTCTTTGCATTCGTACAGCGACGCACTTCGCTTGAATCTGTTTCGCTCGACCCTGAAGACTCTACCAGTATCTATTTTTCTAAGAACAAACCCTTTTGAATCACATTTTCACCATCATTATGAAAACCTTCAGTCGTTATTCAACTCTTGTGCATTCTATTCTTCTTTCTTTCGTATGTTTTTTTGCTTCTTGCTCCTCAAAACATGCCCAAGAAGCAGAACAATCTTCTATACACTCCGATTCTGTGCGAGATTCTGTGCGAGTAGTACAAGTGAACGTGTTCTTACCAGAGAGCACAATTGTGTTGCCGGGAGACCTGAAAGCATGGGAACAAACAGCACTCTACCCAAAAGTCAAAGGTTTTGTTAAACGCCTTGCCGTGGACAGGGGTTCAATTGTGCGGCGCGGGCAGATTTTGGCTGTCTTGGACGCGCCCGAACTCCAAGAACAGCTCACCGAAGCACAAGCAAAACTTGACGAATCACGCACAAAGTTTGATGAAAGTAAGGCAGCTTTTATGCGGCTTCTGCAAACAAGTCAAACGTCTGGCGCAGTGGCTGTGGGCGAATTAGAAGCGGCAAAATTGAGAGTCCTGGGCGACAGCGCAGCCGTTGCGTCCGTTCACGCGGCATTACAGGCAAAGCGAGAAATGGTAGGTTATCTGACTATCACCGCACCTTTCGACGGCATGATAACCGAACGCAATATTTCACCCGGCGCATTAGTGGGACCTGACGACGTGGCGAAGTCACATCCAATATTCGTGGTAGAAAACAATCGCACACTACGTTTAACGCTTGCCGTACCTGAGTTGTATTCAAGTCAGGTACGGACAAATGCAAAAGTGGAATTTACCGTTAGCGCAATTCCAGCGGCGATTTTTACAGCAATGCTGTCGCGGAGTTCGGGATCATTAGAGCAAAGTATTCGTTCGATGATGGTCGAATTCGATGTACCAAATCCAAAAAACATCCTGAAAGCGGGGATGTATGCCGATGTAAAACTACCCATCAAACGCGAAACCCCGACACTCTTTGTGCCAGCAAGTTCAGTAGTGAACTCTACAGAACGTACCTTTGTTATCGTTGTGCGAGACGGCAAAACGGAATGGATAAACGTAAAAAAAGGATTGACATTAGATAGTTTGACAGAGGTGTTTGGGAATCTTACAGAAAAAGATATTGTCGTAAAGCGGGCTTCAGAGGAATTTCGGAGTGGTAAGACCGTTGTGGTAGTACAATAAAATAGCTGATTATCTCAAATTTATCGACCTAAAGGAAAGATTTGTGTATCATCCGATTGAAAATAAATTTAATGGAGTTTATTCCGAATACTTTTTATGTCATTCCCGCCCCAACCTTCGCCGGGAGGAGAATGACAGACCTATAGAAATGCGGAAAATACCCTAATGAACTGCTTCAACAAAAGCGGCTACGTTGTTGGTAGAAAAAATGTGAGGGTTATGCAAAATTTCCTGTGCTGCCGCCCACCCGCTTTGCGCTGCACCTTCAATAGTGGCGGGCAATCCCGTATTCGTCCAATCACCGGCAAGGAAAAGATTTTCGAGCGGCGTTACTGCCGAGAACCGCATTTTTTCTAACGCAGGAGTAATTTTAAGGGTAGCCATTTTTTCTTTGACCACCCGTGCGTGGAGCATAGTCGCGGCGCGTGCCGCCGGAAATGCACGACGAATTTCCGCCAAACACAATGCCGTTAGAGAATCATTACTTTGAGTGATGAAGTCGTCTCCGGCACTGATTGTTACCGAAATATGACCCGGAAAACGTTTAACCACCTCGGGATTGGCTTTACAGATAGCACGACGATTAAAAATCCATTGCGTTTGCGTACCGAGCATTGCGACAAAATCCGTTTCGATAAACGACTTGTCAAACCACATATATACCGAAATAATCGGCGAAAAATCCAGTGTTGACAATGGAGCAAAAAAATCGGGATACGTCTCGCAAGGTATTAACTTGCGCAGAAAGCGCGGTGGCACGGCGCTTACTATACAGTCGGCAGTAAGCGTTTCACCAGTGTTGAGTTTCACGCCTGTTACCCGATTGCCCTGCACGATAAAATTCGTCGCTAAACCCTGACGGAACGAGGAATCATGCCGCTCTAACCAGCCAGACAAAGGAGCAAGCAAGTCTGAAAATTCCGCAATGGGCAACAATAAACGCGACGCGGCAGTATCGGCAAAAAATGCCTTGCGAAAAACTGCCACTAACAATGATGCCGCAGCAATAGACGGGTGAGCATTCAGCGTGGCAAGAATAATCGGCTCCCAAAAACGACGGATGAGGTTGTCGGATTGGCGATGCTCTTTGAGAAATTGTAATGCCGTTTTATCTTCGAGGTGAAGACGATTGAACTGAATTGCAAGCGCCAAGCGCAAAGCACTTAGTTTATCGCCCATCGTTAAGCCACCAAGCCGCAACATCCCCCATGCAACGCCCGCTTTGCCGGGCAACGCCGATGTGTCGAGCGTTCGTATAATCGCCGCATCGCCGCCGCCAGAGCAATCGGCAAAATCTACGCGCAATGCCTTTTGCGCTCGCAGCAAACCTTCTGTCCCAAGCGTTGCCAACAAATCTAAGGTGTGATGGTAACACCCCATTAACAAATGTTGTCCGTTATCAATAGCCTCGCCAGTTTCGCGGTCTTCGAGCGAATACACTCTGCCGCCGGGGGTGTTTTTGGCTTCGAGCAGCGTCACACGCCGCCCCATTTTGGTAAGCGCTATCGCCGCCGAAGCGCCAGCAAATCCGCCGCCTATAATGAGACAATCCGAATGATCCATATTTGGTCAGGGAATTGGTATATAGGATTGCCAAAAAAAATAGGTCCCAAATGGAGTACGAATGGAAGTTCATCCATGAACCACCTCCCTTGATCCAGCCGGATTGGTCGGCTGAGGCAAGAACTGATTGATCCTAAGAACTTCCTTTCGCACTCCGAGACCTTATTCTTTCATCAATCCTAACAGTAATATAGTATCTGGTACTATTTCCTCAGCAGATACCTTAATTTCAACTATAATCTACCTTGGTACGTTTATGGATTTTTTTGCAATCGTCATAGTTCCGAACTTATCACCCAACATTCCACCAAGCAGTGCAATAACTAGCCCGACAATCATGCTACCAACCATCACCGATACCGCTACCTCGGTAGCTAATCCAACAACAATAATATTCATATCAATCACTACTGTCATAAAACCAGACAATGCAGCTTCATTTAACGTGTGCCCGGGTGAAAGCCATCCTACCACAAAACCAGTGATTGCGAGACCACATAAGAACGGAATCAAAAGCGATTCAGCCGGATTGGTGCTTCGAGCAAACGTCGCAAAGTGAAGACTTGCAATTAAGATGCTCTGCATAATACCAACCACAAGCCCGCATAATATCCATCTCCATTCAATAGGGGTAACATCCACAGATTCTTTAAGTGAGCCTTTTTGCTGATGAAGGGCAGTATTTTTATCCACGTATTCGCCGATTTTTTGCTCCTCAGCTTGAATGATTCGACCGTACCGAAACATTTCGCCCACCCACCCACCTATAATGGCGCAAATAATGCCGTTAAATGCCAAAAGTATCATGTCAGACATGGTCATGTTTTGGAAACCTTTAAATTGCAATGCAGGAAATACAAACATCATTACTACGGTAATCATGAATGCAGATATCCCTGGGGCAATGACCGTTCGTGCCTTCGATACCATTCCTTCTATAATACCCGTTGCAATAAACCCCCCTAACGCCGCCATTATCGGAAGAAATGCCGTTGCAAAATGGGGAGCAGTCAGCCAAGCACAACCCAAAACGACCATTCCTCCTAGCAAGAAGGAAATAAAAATACTTTTAGTAGCAGTCATAATACACCTTCAAAAAAAATTAATAGTATGGTAGTTCGAGAGGTGGGCAAATTGGTGTTTTTTGTGAAATTTTGCTATATTTTTTTTGTTCCAATTTTACACTTTTTAGCAAGGCAGTCGTGTAATCATCCTTTATAAATATTCGACCGCCTTCAAATCCTCAACTATAGAACGCAAGCGTTGTTCAGCTTGATCGAGACCTTGACGAATAGCCTCTTTCGATTGTGGTGAATCGCCCAACGCTGTTTGGGTTAATTGATGGTAATAAGCAATGCCGTTCATTAAGTTTTCGTAAAAATCACGACAATACTTTTTTTGCTTCGTATCCCCTTCTCTGGCGGATTCTACCTGCTCTTTCAGGTAATCAATATAGAGGTTTAATTCATTGATAAACATATTCGGTCTTTCAACTTCGTCTATAACCGTCGCTCGCCCGTAAATATGGTCGGTCATTTCTTGCAACGAAACCACTTTTGAGAAGTGCGTAATATTCGGGCCGGGGCAAACATTGACGGATTCAAGTTTTTTAATGGGCGGCAATTTGTAGCGTTTGATGGCGGCATTACTTAGCCCAAGACACAGACACTCTTTATCCAGAACGGGCTGAAGTTGTTTTTGATATTCGCCGTCGGGTAAGTTCAATGATTGTAATTGTTCTATCTTCAGTTTTTGGTATTTATGCGAAGCTGTGCAAATAGGTTCTTTGGTAAATTCCGTATTTGAAACGAGAAGTTTTTCGGTGCAAGGGCTTCCCGGAACACCTTTTTGTATACGGGCAAATTTTTCTTTTTCAGCACTTGTTCCTTTAAGATAATGGAAACGTACACCCAATGGAGAATTATGACTGAGAACAATGTCCGCTTTTTTTGCCTTCCTCAAAAGCTCCAACGTCTCGTTATCCACGGTTGTGGCTTCGGGAACAAGTAAAAATGGTGTTCCCCATCCCGTGCTTTCCAATCCATAATATTTCCGTAAAAAATTATCTTCCTCGAACGTGCCGATGCCGCCTTGCGCGGTTATTTTTACGGGATGTGGCTCGTCAAATATCGGATCACCTTTTGCCTGTGCGGCTTGTTGATAAATTTCAAAGATTGCACCGATGAGTTCGTCACGTTTAGCTCTAAATTCTTCAAGGATAGGACCCATCAAATACCCATCGGTTGCAAAAGCGTGTCCACCGCAGTTCAAACCTGATTCAATTCTAAACTCACTCGTCCAGATTCCCTTTTTTGCCAAATATTTGCCCTGTATCATAGCCGAACGATAATCGCTTACCTTTATCACCACTTTTTTATCGAACACGCCCCACCCTTTGGCGGCAAACTCTTGAAGTTTTCCCAAATAATTATACAGCCGTGGGTTCATTCCCGCCGAAAGGATAACGGACGAATCGGTTAGATTGCTACGTGCGTAGCCCCGTAACGCCGCAAGGGCATCCGAGCCATCGGCAATGGGAACGCCATTTTCGTCAACATTATCTTTATCAACTTTGGTCATAATATTAACATCTATGCTGCCCGCACGAATCTGCTCTCTGAGGAAAGCCGCCAGTTGTTCTTTTTCCAGCCCATCATTCGATTGCTTCATACGCTCGTACAAATGCCACAAAGGGCTTTCGGATGGGAGCATTTCAAAATATTTCACGATTTCCGAGCCAACTTCAAAGGGGGAATTTTTGAGGTGTTCTATCTGCTGGCGCACAATTTTGTTTACCAAATTGAGATAATCCGTAATACGTTTGGCGCGATAGTCCTCTTCTTCCGTCGAAATCGGAATGTATTTTTCGTTAATCTGAGGATAATAATAGCTCCGTACTTTTTCTATCAACATATCCTCAATAATGGACATAACCGACGAAATGCCGAACCGCGCTACCTTGATGGGTGTGTCAATCGTAAACGCCAACCCCATAACGGGAATATGAAATGTGTGAACAGACGTAATAACCATAAAATTGAAATCGCAATGATTTATGTAAGGCTTTTTAGTACCGAATGAATTTGAGCGCCGAGGCTGACGGAAACCGTCAAGAGAGCGCAGAGAATCTACAAGAGAGTTTATTCCGATTACTGTTGTTGTCATGCCAGCCCCCAGCCGGAGTTCACCCCAGCGAAAGCTGGGGCTGGCATGACGGTTCCTGGACAATAATCGGATTACACTCTAAGGTATAAAAAGAGAAAGCTCCATGTTATCTTCAAACTCTCCCCACGGGTACGTGGCTCCCTGCCTCTGCGCTCATTATACCGCAAAACGTTCAGTAATGGATGAAAGACTTATTAAATTTCAGGCACTCCCAGAAAAAACTATTTCCCCGCTGGTGGCACAACCACAGCATCTATGATATGAACAGCACCATTGGATGCGCGAACAGACGCAATAATTTTTGCATTTTCAATGAAAAGATCGTTTCCTTTTTTTGTGATTTTTGCCGACGTGCCATCCACCATGCTCAATATCTGCCCGTCGTTCAGCGATGATGCCTCATACACGGCAACCGTTACGTGGTGTTGCAAAATGTCACGCAGTTTGTTCACGTTTTCCGGCTTCAAAAGGTCTTCGACTGTACCTTTGGGGAGCTTATCAAACGCTGCATTCGTTGGTGCAAAAACGGTAAACGGACCAACATTGGAGAGCGACGTTACGAGGTCTGCCGCTTTTAACGCCGTTACCAGTGTGCTGTGATCGGGTGAGCCAACGGCAACCTTCACAACGTCTTTTTGTGAATCATCATCCTTCACTGCTTCTTGCCCAGCGCCTTTCGGTTGTTCCGAGGCGGACGATGCAGAGCGGGCTGCTGCATCGTCGTTTTGTTTTGTGCAAGCTGTGGAAAACAATGCTACTACGGCGATTGTTGTAAGAATATGGAGGGTTTTCATAGTGTTTGTGGAATACGTGAGAAAAAATGTGGAACGAAAAAGAAATGCTCGTTTAGTACATCATTAGTACATCATTTTTGAATTCAAGAGCTTTTTTTGATTGTCATGCCAGCGAAGTCCGGCTTCCATGACGTTCGACAAGCCAGTGGATTCCAGCATTAGCCGGAACTATATGTTCAGAAATCTTTTCTGATAAATACCTTGATTCCAGCCCAGAAAGGAAGCACTATCCAAAGGAATAATGAGGATGCCGATAGTGCTAATCCGAAACCGGTGCCAAAAAATTTCTCGAATACCGCGCCTGTGTATCCCATCAATGCGGCAATGTCGAACTTTAGCATTACCAGAATTCGCGCCAAATCTATCGGGTTTGCAATACTCATCGCCAAAACCGGTGTTTCAAGCGGGTAATCGTGGAATGTCCACACTATTGCCAAAATACCTGCGTCGTAGAGAATACCCAACAAAAGCCATACAACAAGTGCTACTCCCATTCCCAAGGCTTTATCTTCGCACAACGAAGCAATAAGGAACGCAAAAGCAGTAAAAATCGCCGTCAGCGCAACACCAGCAAACAAAAGAATTGTAAGAGCTGAAGCATCTATCCCGCTACTCGGCGTACTACTCGTGAAGCTATGCGTAACAAAGGGTACTCCCACACCTATCACAAATGCCGCCATCAAAGGCACGGTCAACCCCGCATATAAACCCGTAAACAACGACAAACGACGGACAGGTTGTGCAAGCAACATTTCCACAAAATCACGGGCATTGTACAGATACGTCGTTCCAAACAGGATGCTCACCAAAGGAAGCAACATCAGCACAATATTGAGCAAACTAACCGCAGCCTTTGCGCTGTCGCCGCCGAACCGTAATAACCCTTCTGCGGCAGCGAAAAAAAATCCCGCATAAAGCAGTACCCATCGGCTCCGCACGGCAGCACGAAGTTGATACCTGAAAATCTTACCTGCTGTGTTCATGGTCTTTGATGTTTTTGGTGCTTTGGCTTTTGAGAATTCGTGCAATGGCTCGCTCAATAGTACGTTCCTGAGTTTGCCCAAGAAGCTCGTTTATACTACCTTGAAAATAAATTGTGCCTTCAACGAGCAGCACAATTATATCGGAAAGCTCTTCGATGTCACTCATAACATGCGAGGTGAGAACTATGGTTCGACCGCGTTTTTTTTCAGCAAGGATAAGGTCTTTAAGGTTACTTGCCGCTATCGGGTCAAGCCCAGCCGTGGGTTCGTCAAGCATAAGCAACTCCGGCTCAAACATAAATGCAAGCACGGCATTTACTTTTTGCCTTGTACCGCCGGACAAGGTTTTGAGCGGCTTATCGAGTTGTGTTTCCAAACCAAACAGCCGTGTTAATTCTTCCACATACTTCGTCAGTTGATGGGAAGCCGTCGTATTACGAATATCACGCACCATTGCCAACATCTCGCGTGCTGTCATGTTTTCCTCGAACCTTGCTATCTGCGGCATATAGCCAATGTTTTGCCTGTATGCGCCGTCATTGATAGCTTTTGCGGTAAGCAATTCGCCCCGAAACCAGAGTTCGCCCGAGTCAGGTTTCACTAACCCCAATAGGCTTTTCATAATTGTAGTTTTACCAGAACCATTTGGTCCCAAAATCGCTACCGTCAGCCCTGCTTCAATACTCAAGCTGACACCTTTCAAAACACTTAGCGTGCCGAAGTTTTTTTTTAACTTCTTAAGTTCAATAATTGTCATTTTCGAGAAAGCGATGAATGGGAAAAAGGCTTCCGATAAGGCTTCAGAAGTGGTTCGTTATCCACAAGCGTTTCAGGGGTCAGCGAAGGCAAGGCTCGTTCAGCAATATCAAGCAATTCCACGAACAAACTGTGCATCAACACGAGTGCGGGCGCTTGTTGTTCAACGATCAACGAAAAAAGTCTCACGGGGCGAAACGGCACATCGCCCACGCCATCGTGGTTGAGATCGTATCCTTGATAACGGCTCCAATAGTTGCCCCGGAAGGTGTTGTAGTTTTGGAGACTATTGGTCGAAACATCAAATGAATTACCCTCAAATGTGTTATGCGTAAATATATTGCTCATCGAATTAGCCATAATTTTCACCGCATATCCATTGTGCAAAAACTCATTTTGTTCAATGATTGAGCGATTGCAACCTTCAGCGTAAAGCCCAATAGTGTTATTGACAAAAACATTGCCACGGACTTCACTGTCATCAATGTCTTTGAAAAGCGCCCCGTACGCTGCTGCACCCCAATTGTCTTCAAATCGGTTGTTCACCATATGGACGTTATGCGTGTACATCACCGCTACTCCAGCACCGTTGCGACGAAACGTGTTTTGCTCATAAACGCAGGAATCTGAAAACATAAAATGCAAACCATAACGTAAGTTTCCGGTACTCAGGTTTTGCGTGATGACTGCTGTATGAACGAACTCAAAGTAAATACCGTCCCGATGACCATTCACGGTGTTGTGATGGATGGTAATGCTGTCGCAGCGCCACAAATGAACGCCATTGCCCGACGAGGATTCATGGCTCCCATGGGCAGTGAGAACATTGTTGGCAATACGGCAAAACGAAGATTTTGCAAGGTAAATGCCAAAAAAAGTATTGTCAAGCGTATTGTTTTCAATCACACAATTGCGAACGTTATCCGCACGAATGGCGGCATTGTCGGTTGTGTACGCAACGGCAACGTTTTTGAAGGTCAAACCACAAATCGAAACATTGTTCGCCCTGATAAAAAGAATCGAAACGCCTTTGTTTTCCGCGTCCAAAACCACAGCGCCCCCAGAACGCTGCCCCTGCAATGAGAGTGGTTTATCAACCACGATGCCGCTTTCGCGGTACACTCCCTCGTGCAAAAGCAGTGTATCGCCAGCATGAGCTAAAGCAACCACCCGCGCAAGCGCACCGCCCGACGGATACACGTCAAACGTCTTTGCGGTAAGTTGCGAAAGCAAAAAAAGGCTCGCAACGATTGGTAATATTATGGTCTGGAGCAATGTCATAAAGGAATTAACAACAATCAACCTCGACAAATTTTTTCATTTTCTACATTTCTACTTCCCCATTCCCTTCGCTACCAAAAGACGAACGCTATCCCAATAATAAAGCTCGCCACCAAACTGTTTCTGGGCTTTATCGAAGGCTTCGCGGCTGGGAAATGCCGCTAAATTCATGCTCATCGGGCTTTGAATCAGTGGGCTGTGAAGAAAGAATGATTTTTTGGTATTCAAAAACTCATCGGGATGGGCAAAATCCACCACCCAAAGCGAGTGAATATCATCTACAGCAACAGTCTTTTCACCCACAAAGGCTGCCATACACTCAATTGCATCAAATTTATATGCCTTGCCTTTTTGGGTCAAAAGTTCGGCAGCAAAACGCTTATCACTAATGCTCATTTTACAGTGGGCGCATTCTTCTTGTCCAACGGAAATTGACTGTGGTTTTGGTTCACAAGAAACAAGAATCAAAGAAGCCAGCACTACGCTTGTCGCAGCGGTAATATTTTTTGCTGGTAGGATTCTTTTACGGTTGCACGACAGCACAAATGCTGCCGCGCCGAGCAAAATAGACACTCCGGCAATGTATCCGGAAATGTCGGGGTATGAATATGCCGTAAAATTCAAAAGCTGCTTAGAACCCAGCAATGGCGGTTGGTATGACATTCCATCAATTTTGATAGCGGCATGCGGATCAAGGTTGTGTCCATAGTCATATTCCCAGAGGTAAAAATCGGTCACTCCCACAATACTCAGAACCACAAATAATAGCACCCAAGCACCCACCATCCGGCAAGTACCCTTCCACGCTATAAGCAACCCTAACACAATCAATGCGCCGATAATGACAGGCATATACCGCAGTTCCGCAATTGAATCCGGCTCTATACGCTTCATGCCGATATAATGGTTCAGCCCATTGATGTTTTGCAGATCATTCTCTTGTGCTCCTATGATGGTGTTAATATAAATTTTTAAGCCCAAACCTTCTGGATACTGTGGAGCATCAAGCGAAATACTCCACATCGGCAACAAGTACATCAACAATAAAATAAGCGCAGCGACTGCCATGAGAATGCGCGATTGCGGTTTCATATATATTCAAGTTTAATGATTGTAAGCCATTCTCGTCTATCAGGCGTTTGCCACAGCAATTGTGACAAACGCCGTGCGACGGACAGAGAACGTACTATTGTTTTGAACCGTTTGCATTTGCGCTCAACTCTACTTTCGAGCCTGCGGGCGAAACGCGCACATATCCTTGCATTTCTTGGTGCAATGCAGAGCAGAAATCGGTGCAATACATGGCGTGAACACCCGATTTTTTGGGAACCCACTTGAGTGTCGAGGTCTCACCCGGCATAATAAGCAATTCGGCATTTTCTGCGCCACGAACCGCAAAACCGTGCGGCACATCCCAGTCTTGTTCAAGGTTTGTCACGTGGAAATACACCACATCACCCATTTTTACGCCTTCGATGTTATCGGGCTTAAAATGCGAACGAATAGCCGTCATATAGACATGTACCTCGTTGCCTTTACGCTCCACGCGGGCTTCCTTCTCGCCAAGCGTAACATACGGATGGTGATTGTCCTTGAGTTTGAAGGCTTTCAACGATTTATCCTTCACAAGCTCTGCTGGGATTGCTTGCGCGTAATGCGGCTCTCCGATAGTCGGGAAATCGAGCAGTAGCTTCATTTTTTCGCCCGAAATATCGTAGAGTTGTGCGGATTGTGACAACTCCGGACCGGTCGGCAAATAGCGATCTTTAGTGATTTTGTTCATTGCCACCAGATATTTTCCCCACGGCTTTTTGCTATCGCCACCAGGAATAACCAAGTGCCCAACAGAATAATACGTCGGCGTACGGTCAATAACTTTGCAATCTGCTAAACCCCATTTTACAACTTCCGACGACACAAAAAATGACGTATAGGCATTACCTTTACCATCAAACTCGGTGTGAAGTGGTCCTAATCCGGGTTTTTCTACCTCGCCATGCAAAGCAGCTTTGTAGTTCAACACAGGGATACCGTAAAGGTCGCCCTCGAAGTTCTTTTCAGCAATCGCTTTTTGAATATTTGTGTATGAAAACACAGGGATAACAGTGGAAAGTTTACCGCCACCGACAATAAATTCACCGGAAGGATCAACATCACAACCATGTGGGGATTTTGGCGTTGGGATAAAATAGACCAATCCCGGGCATTCAGCTGGATTGAGGGTTTTTAATGTATTCAGTATCTCGGAATGCGCCGAATGGGTTGATTCGTCATACACATTGTGCATATAGCTTGCTTTCACATCACGCCCTTTGCCTTGCGCGAGGTATTCTTCAGCTTTTTTCCAATTTACCGCCGCAATATAATCCTTATCTTTTTGGCTTGCATTCACCTCAAGCATCGTGTTTGCCTGCTCGCTGTTGTAGCAGGTAAAGAAGAACCAGCCTTCAGATTTCCCTTTTCCGGCGTGCGAAAGGTCATAGTTAAATCCCGGCATAAGAATTTGGAAAGCGATGTTCATTGACCCCGATGTTTTATCCACCTTCACAAACGTAAATGCGCCTTTGAATTTATCTTTGAAATCCGCAATCGCAACATCAGTATTCTCGAACTGGTACGGCTCACTAAAGCGCGTAGCGGCAACGGTGTATTCTGTGTTTGAGGTTATGAACGGCGAGGCGTGGTTTCCCGCAGTATTAGGAATTTCCATTGTCTCTACAGTACGAAACGTGCGAAGGTCAATGCGGGCGATGCGCGGCGTATTATTGCCGTTCACAAATATCCAGCGTCCGTCTGGCACACCATCGGTTTGCGAAAGTTGTAAATGGTGTGTGTCGTCCCAAGGCACAAAGCCGCCCGAAGTATTGAGCATGGGTTTGGTTTCTTCGGAGTACCCCCACCCTTTTTCAGGGTCTTGCGAAAAAACGGGGATCACGCGCAATAAGCGTCCGCTCGGCAAACCATAAACGCCAATTTGTCCGCTAAAACCACCTGACATGAAGGCGTAAAATTCATCCTGTTTGCCAGGCGCAACATACACCTTTGCGGCTGCGTCGGAATCACCCACACTGGCTTGTTTTGTTGATGGACAAGCAGTAATAAAAAGCGCTATTGAGACGATACTCGCACCAATAATCACTGCAAAAAGTTTCGATTTCATACGGTTGTCTCCCGCGTAATTGTAATGTTGTACACGTGCTTGCCAACGCTGAAAGCAAGCGGTAATTAGCGTTGTTCGTTATTTTTTATCTGCAATGTCACGCAAATGTTCTAACACCGCACGGGCATCTTTTTCATCAACTTGCATATTGGGCATCTTTTGCAAATAGGTTTGCAATAAGCACTTTACGGTGTCATCTTTTTCAATCATCGTCTCGGTATCCAAAATCATATTCATAATAAATTCCGGCTGACGGCGCTTAGTCACCTCCCGCAATGCCGGACCAACATACCGTTCATCATACTTGTGGCAACCTGTACACGTCACATCGAACACTTTGCCGCCTTTGTGAGCAAGATCGTTGTCAATGGTGGCAGTAAGTTGTACTTCTTTGATTTTGCCATATTGTACCTTAGCTTTTAATGCCTGTTCAGCAGGCTTTTCAGCCGTGTTGCCGTTTTTGTCGTCGCTTTTGGTGCAAGAAACGAGAATTAGCAGAATGGCAGCAGCAAACGTAGCTGTCATGCGGGTTTTGAACGAAAAAGTCATGAGGAATTTCCTGTAAAAGTGAAACCTGAATTATCTGTTTGTGTTGTTGTTATTTGAGGCTTTCGCCGAACACCTCATGCTCCAAAGCGATAATGCGCGGGAACAGGAGATTATTTTCCAAATGAATATGCTGGAAGACATCTTGTTCAAACTCCTGCAACTCTTGGAACAAGACTTTGTACGTGTTGCAGGCATCGTCAGGTGGCAAAAAGTTATTGGACAACCTGCGAATGTTATGTATATGTTCCCCTGTTTGTGTATGCTCGCTTTCGCGGTCAGCAACAACAGTTTGAGCAGAGCCGAAAAAAGGTTTCGGCGATTTAATACCGCTCATCTTTGCCCGCATAAGTTTTTTGACATATGGGAATAATACCTGTTCTTCCTCGTAGAGATGCGCCGTAAGTTCGCGTTCGAGTGCGTTCATCCGTTCCGAGATTTCAAGTAGCTCCGGATGCTTGTTCCCGTGCGCTTTTGCAACTTTTTGCGCTCGTGCTGCCAGAATAGGCAATACTCGTTTTGTATATTGATGATGATTGGCAATAATAAAATCCACCAAAAAATCCGCTTCCCACTCATTAAATCGCACAATAACACTACTGTTTGGCAAGCCCTCCGTATCAAGTTTTTCAAGATCGCTCAACACAGCGTTTAACGCAACGCCTTGTTTAGCACAAACCTCCGCGAGTGAACGTTTGCCATTGCAGCAAAAATCCATACCGTAAGCTTGCAATACCGTAGCTGTACGGTAATTTTCGGCAACAAGGTCGGCGAGTAAGACATCTGCACCTATTGATATGCCTGTCATATTAGCCTTCACTTTCATTAAAAAATAATAAATTTAGAGAATAGATAGTATTTTATCTCTTATTAAAAACTACATCCCTACACGAGATTTTTTTCTTGGTTAAAGAAACAGATGTTTTACTCTGAAAAATCTATCAGCCACGATTGTCAATCCTGATGCGGCACAAACATCCCGAGCCGCAAATCTAAATCGTTCGTTTTCCGTGCCAAATCTTTCAAATTCGTATTTTCAAAGAGTTTCCGAAGCCTTGCTCGCTCTACACCCCAAAGCGAATGAAGCGGACAGGGTGTTTGATTGCCACAGCCGGGCATTTTCATGATGCACTGCGTTGTTAAAAGCTCCACGCCATCAATAGCCTCAATAATGTCAAACATCGAAATAGTTTCTGCCGAACGCGCAAGCTTAACCCCACCCTTTGCACTCCGTTGTGAAGTAAGAATATTTCGCTCGGCAAGTTTTTGTAGAATTTTTTTCAAAAACTGAAACGGAATATCAAGCTCTTGAGCGATAAGAGAAATAGGGATAAATTGCTCGCTCTGTTTGTGCAAAGCAATGTAAATGGACGCTTGCATTCCATATGTACAGGCATTTGATAACATTGACCTAACAGATTTTGCAATTGCTTAATTTCAGATTAGCTACTCTTTTGTCTCCAAAATACAACGAAAAAATTTTCCATGCAAAAAAATAATTTCTCTATAGATTTCGTTCGCCATATTTCTACTATTGTAGCTTTAATGAGCCTTTTAAGTTTTTTTGACTAAATCCAAGAGGAATCGGCTCGGAGTGCCAATCTACGTCAAAAACAATCTTGAGAAAATCTTTAGGATTCCCTCCTCATATTTGAACCTCTCTTGAGAAAATACACCCTAATTTTGCTTTCGTAATTACAGATTGTTTCACGGTATGAAAGCAAATTCAAATGGATCTCGAATTTATTATCGGACTTGTGCTTTCCATCCTACTCTTGGGATATTTGCTCTATGCAATGCTGTATCCCGAAAAATTTTAGGAGGAAATATGCAAACAACTGAACTGCTTCAAATAGCCCTGTACTTCGGGCTTCTCATCATCCTCACACCGCTTATCGGCGGCTTTATGGCAAAGATATTTACAGGCGAAAAAACGTGGCTAACACCTGTTTTAACACCTGTTGAAGGCTTTATTTACAAACTCTCCGGCGTGGACGACCGCGAAGAAATGTCGTGGAAACAGTATGCTTGTGCGCTTTTGGTGTTCAATCTACTTGGTTTTTTAGCGGTTTTTATCCTTATGCTTACCCAAGCCGCATTGCCGCTTAATCCGCAAGGAGTAACCGGAACTTCGGTTCTGCTTGCATTAAACACCGCTGTGAGCTTTATGACCAATACCAATTGGCAAGCGTATTCCGGCGAGGCGGCACTTTCTTACCTTACGCAAATGGTAGGTTTGGGTGTTCAAAATTTTGTGAGTGCTGCTACGGGAATTGCCGTTATGGTGGCTCTGGCAAGGGGTATTGCCCGGAAACAAGGCACAAGTGTCGGAAATTTTTGGGTGGATTTAACGCGTTCTACGCTCTATATCTTGCTTCCGCTCTCCCTTCTTTTGGCAATCATTCTTATTTCGCAAGGCGTAGTGCAATCTTTCGGAAGTTATGTGCAAACCACCACGCTCGAAGGGCGCTCCCAAATGATTCCACTTGGCGCAGCCGCTTCGCAAATTGCTATCAAACAACTCGGCACGAATGGCGGCGGTTTTTTCGGTGTGAACAGCGCACATCCGTTTGAAAACCCCACACCTTTTAGTAATTTTTTGCAAGTCTTTTCGATTTTGATGCTGCCGGCAGCACTGACTTATACCTACGGCAAAATCGTAGGTTCAGTGAAACAAGGTTGGACGCTGTTTGCAGCGATGCTCGTTGTGTTGCTGATTGTCTTGGGTGTGTCATTATGGTCGGAAACGCAGTACAATAGTGTCTTGCAGACTGCACATCAGATGGAAGGCAAAGAACAACGTTTTGGCGTGGCAAATAGTATGTTGTGGGGCATGACGACAACGGTTGCTTCCAACGGCTCGGTAAACGCCATGCACGATAGTTTTTCGCCACTTGCAGGCGGCATGGCAATGCTGAACATGATGCTTGGCGAAGTGATTTTCGGTGGCGTGGGTGCAGGCATGTACGGGATGCTCATGTTTGTGGTTATCACGGTTTTTATTGCAGGTTTGATGGTTGGACGCACTCCTGAATATTTGGGCAAAAAAATTGAGGCATTCGAGGTACAAATGGCAATGGTAGCCATTCTTGCGCCAAGTGCCGTGATTTTGATTGGTACAATGATAGCAGTTTTGATCCCGCAAGGCTTGAGCAGTCTAAACAATCAAGGTCCGCATGGATTTTCCGAAATTCTTTATGCTTTTACATCGGCTGCGGGCAACAATGGCAGTGCGTTTGGTGGATTAACTGTTGACACGCCGTTTTACAATATTGCTCTTAGTTTAGGGATGCTTATTGGTCGTTTCGGTGTGATTCTGCCTGCTCTTGCGATTGCCGGAAGCCTGGTTGGTAAAAAATACACACCACCATCGCTTGGCACATTCCCTACGGATAAACCACTTTTTGTCGTTTTACTGCTTGCAGTAATTGGTATTGTTGGTGCGCTCACCTTCTTTCCCGCGTTGTCGCTGGGTCCGATAGTCGAGCATTTGCTGATGAATAGCGGAAAAATTTTCTAACCAATCGAACGGTGGGTTCAAAATATACATCGCCGCTACACTTCAGTTTCTCAATAATAATCATAAAAACATATCATGCTATCGCAATCTCAATCCCTCTTCGACCCTACCATAACGCGCCGCGCTGTGGTAGATGCGTTCTCAAAACTGAATCCACTCGTCCAACTCAAAAATCCCGTTATGTTCATTGTGGCTGTTGGCGCGGTACTTTCGACTATGACGGTGCTTCGTGACGTTGCGAGTGGTACTTTTTCCGGCTTTACACTCCAAATCACGCTCTGGCTCTGGTTCACAGTGCTGTTTGCGAATTTTGCCGAAGCTATTGCCGAAGGACGAGGAAAGGCACAAGCAGACACACTCCGCAAAACACGCTCCGGGTCAACGGCGCGATTACTCACACAGTATCCATCGCTGACGGAACACCGCGTTGTTGCAGCGGAACTCAAGGTAGGCGATGTTGTACTTTGTGAAGCGGGCGACAACATTCCGGGCGACGGCGAGGTGATACAAGGCATTGCCAGCGTGAACGAATCAGCCATCACGGGCGAGTCTGCACCCGTTATCCGCGAGGCGGGCGGTGACCGCAGCGCAGTTACGGGCGGAACCCAAGTGATTAGCGATTGTATCTATGTTCGCATCACCTCGGAACAAGGCGATTCCTTCCTCGACCGCATGATTGCTCTCGTAGAAGGCGCACAACGCCAAAAAACACCCAACGAAATCGCACTTTCTATCTTGCTTGCAGCTCTTTCGATAGTGTTTTTACTTGCCGTAGTCACCTTAAAAGGTTTTGCGTATTACTCCGAA
The DNA here is from genome assembly GCA_025358765.1 of Candidatus Kapaibacterium sp. Lineage (GTDB taxonomy): Bacteria > Bacteroidota > Ignavibacteria > Kapaibacteriales > UBA4661 > JANYIG01. Next base: position 24,850 of record JANYIG010000168.1, on the reverse strand, counting down.
ATAGCGTCAGGACTCACGAACTCGCTCTTGAGCATTCCTGTACTTATCGCACTGTTGGTGTGCCTCATACCCACTACTATTGGCGGCTTGCTTTCGGCGATTGGTATTAGCGGTATGGATAGACTTATCCAGCGCAACGTGATTGCGACAAGCGGGCGGGCGGTCGAGGCTGCGGGCGATGTGGATGTGTTACTTCTCGATAAAACAGGTACGATTACGTTTGGAAACCGCATGGCATCGGAATTTATTCCCGCAAATGGTGTTGATGCCAAACGTCTTGCCGAAGCCGCCCAACGTTCTTCGCTTGCCGATGAAACACCAGAAGGGCGCTCCATTGTGGTCTTGGCAAAAGAACTCTTCGGTATTCGCGGACATGAAAACACGGAACATCAAACAACGTTTATCCCCTTTACGGCTCAAACCCGTATGAGCGGCGTGGATGTGGGCATACGCTCCATTCGCAAAGGTGCTGCGGATGCTGTTATCAAACTCGTGGAATCATATGGTTCAGTTTTTCCCGCCGATGTGAAACGTGCCGTAGAAGATATTGCCAAAACAGGTGGTACGCCGCTTGTAGTCGCGGAAATCGTGGAAAACAAAGCCGTAGTGTTGGGTGTGATTCACCTGAAAGATGTCGTTAAAGGTGGCATTAAAGAACGTTTCGCCGAACTCCGCAAAGCAGGCATCCGAACGGTGATGATAACGGGTGACAATCCTCTGACCGCCGCTGCCATTGCTGCCGAAGCAGGAGTGGATGATTATATCGCCGAAGCCACGCCGGAAATAAAGCTGAAGCGCATTCGTGATGAACAGGCGCAAGGGCATCTGGTAGCAATGGTCGGCGACGGCACAAACGACGCGCCGGCTCTCGCACAAGCTGATGTGGGCGTGGCAATGAATTCCGGCACTCAGGCTGCCCGCGAAGCCGGAAATATGGTGGATTTGGACAATAATCCTACAAAACTCTTGGAAGTTGTCGAAATCGGTAAACAACTTTTGATGACACGCGGCTCGCTTACTACGTTCAGCATTGCAAACGACGTGGCAAAGTATTTCGCAATTATTCCTGCGATTTTTGCAACATTGTACGCTACAAACGGCACGGGTGCGTTATCCGCCTTGAATATTATGCGGTTGGCTACACCGGAAAGCGCCATTTTGTCTGCCATTATTTTTAACGCGCTTATCATTGTTGCCCTTATTCCGCTTGCGCTGCGAGGTGTAGCGTATAAGCCGCTTCCAGCCTCGACGCTTTTGTGGAAGAACTTTTTGCTCTACGGCGTTGGGGGCATCATCGTGCCGTTTGTCGGGATAAAACTGATTGACATGTTAGTTGTGGTGCTGCATTTAGTCTAATGGCGATCTTTGAAAAACATTCAAAAAAAATACTGAGAAAATACCATAATGAAAACAACTCTTATCGCATTCCGCCTTTTCCTTGTGATGACACTTCTCACCGGTGTTCTGTACCCACTTGCCGTTACGGGCTTGGGGCAAGGATTCTTTTCGCATAAAGCAAATGGCAGTGTTCTCCAAGGCTTACAGAACAAAGCTATTGGCTCCGAGCTTTTAGCGCAAAAATTCGACAGTGTTATTTATTTTCAATCGCGTCCTTCGGCGTGTGATTATGGCACGGTGGCAAGCAGTGCAAGTAATAAAGGTCCAACCAGCGCCGACCTCCAAAAAACAGCGCAAGAACGCCGCACAACCTTCCGCGTTCATAACAACCTTGCTTCCGACCAAGAAGTACCAAGCGAAATGGTGTTTGCATCGGGGAGCGGTTTGGACCCACACATCAGTCCTGAAGCTGCACGGCTGCAAATGTCCCGCGTTGCGAAGGCTCGTGGATGCAATGAAGAACAAACGCAGGCACTGAAGCAGCTTGTGGAACGCTCTGTAAAATCACCACAGTTTGGTATGTTCGGTATCCCTCGCGTGAATGTATTACAATTGAATCGCGCGGTAGATGCCCTACGGTAACGAATATTTTTACGTTATCATATCCAGCTCAATCTGAATACTTGATTCTTGAGGTCAATATGGAACATCGCCCCAGCCCCGACGAACTTTTGTCCAATATCCGCGAAAGCGAAGAGCGCGACACACGTGGCAAACTCAAACTCTTTTTTGGGATGAGTCCCGGTGTGGGCAAAACCTACGCTATGCTTCAAGAAGCACACACACGAAAACTCGAGGGCGTGAACGTCCTTGTGGGTTATGTCGAAACACACGGACGTGCAGAAACCGAAGCATTGGTGCGGGGATTGGACGTTCTGCCACGAAAAAATATCTCGTATCGAGATGCGACCTTGGAAGAATTTGATTGTGACGCAGTTTTGCAACGTAAGCCCTCATTGGTACTGGTGGACGAACTCGCACACACTAATGCTCAAAGCGACCATGCGCCCCATCGCCATGAAAAACGCTGGCAAGATGTGTTGGAACTGTTGGATGCCGGCATTGATGTTTATTCCACGCTGAACGTGCAGCACCTTGAAAGCCGTGCCGATACTGTCCGTGCTATTACGGGGATAACTATTCGGGAAACAGTGCCGGATTCACTCTTGGAGCGGGCTGACGAAATTGAACTCGTGGATATTTCACCCGAAGAATTGCTTGAGCGCCTTGCCGAAGGAAAAGTTTATACGCCGGAACGCTCGGCACAGGCGGTGCAGAATTTTTTCCGCAAAGGCAACCTTACGGCGCTTCGTGAAATGTCGCTCCGTTTGACGGCGGAGCGCGTTGAAGGGCAACTCAACGAATACAGAAAAGAACACTTTATAACCGAGCCGTGGAAGTCAGGCGACCGCTTGCTTGTGGCGGTGAGCGGCAGCCCGTATTCTGAACAATTGGTGCGCTGGACTCGTCGAATGGCATACACCATGAAAGCCCCGTGGATTGCCCTGAGCGTGGAAGTATTACAAACAACAAGTGATAAAAACAAACAACGATTAGACAAAAATCTCGCCTTAGCTCGGGAGCTTGGCGCAGAAATTCATACCATTGCGGATGATGACATCGTGCGAGGTATTTTGAGGGCGGCGCGGCAACACAATATCACACAAATTGTTGTCGGCAAACCTGCTCATCAAGGCAGAACATCTATTGTTGATAGGCTTATTGAGGAAAGCGGTACGATTGATTTGCACGTCGTTCGCGTTGAGGCATTACGCGAAAACCGTTTTGCCGCCGCAAAACGTGTTTCTCGGTGGGATGACCTTACGGCATTTATGCGCGAGATGCTGTCCGATCGTTCCACGCGGTGGCGCAATTACGGGCTTGCAACGGGCTTCGCCTTTGCTCTCGCGCTCGGATGCTTACCACTTCTGACATTTATGAGCTACCAATCTGTCGGCTTAATAATGCTCTTTGGTGTCGCCCTTTCAGCATTAATCCTGAGCGGAAGTGCTATTGTTCTCATGTCTGTCCTCAGTGCAATGCTGTGGAATGCACTGTTTATTCCGCCACGATATACGTTTATCATAGACTCGGTGGAAGACCGTTTGATGTTTTTGTTATATTTTGTAATTGCCCTTGCGCTCGGTATTTTGACCAGCCGTATTCGCCTTCGAGAACGCTCCGTCAGACATCGTGAGGGGCGCACTGCCGCTTTGTACGACCTTGCCCGTGAACTTTCGAGCGCACGAACAACCGATGAAGTTGTTGAAATCGGTGCAAAGCACGTTGGCGCACTGTTTGATGCAGACGTAGCAGTTATTCTTGCTGAAAGAACTCACGGCAAAGCATCGGAACGTTTGTATGACGACGTACACACGGCGAGTACATTCAATCCTGATGCAAAAGAACGTGGCGTTGTCGAATGGGTATTTAGGAACCATCGTCCGGCTGGGCGTTTTACGGCAACACTTCCGGCAGCAAAAGCTCATTATGCGCCACTTTCAGCGCCGCGTGGCTGTGTTGGGGTTTTGGGAATTGCGGTTCATAGCGAAACAATTCGCAGCGATTGGCAGGGTTTGTTGGAGAATCTCGTCGGGCAAATTGCCGCGGCATTGGAACGCGAAGAACTTAGCGAAGAAGCAAAACAAAACCGCGTTGTAGCTGAATCGGAGCGATTGTATGCAACGTTGCTCAACTCCATTTCGCACGAATTTCGCACGCCGCTTGCGGTTATGAGCGCCTCTGCGGAAGCATTACCACTGACAGCGCCGCCGCTTTCTGCGGTGCAAGCCGAATATGCACAAGAAATTCGCACGGCAAGTCGCCGCTTGAATACGCTTGTTGAAAATCTGTTAGATATGACGCGGCTTGAAACGGGACACTTACAACCCCGCAAAGAATGGTGTAATTTGAATGACACATTCAACGCAGCAATAGAGCGTACCCACACAGAATTGGCTCGGCACAAGGTTAGCCTCGAAACCACTTCTGATGTGATGTTATGTTTTTGCGATACGGTGCTTATTGAGCAGGCACTTGTCAATATTTTGCTCAATGCCTCGCGCTATACGCCGCCCGAAACGCAGGTACAATGCACTCTGGAGGAAACGGAAAAGCCGTTGAACGGTTTTATTTTGCGAATAGCCGATAGTGGCGAGGGCGTTTCGCAGGAAGCTATCAGCCAGTTATTCGATAAATTTTTTCGCACAGCAGCGACAAAAGCTGGTGGTACCGGGCTTGGGCTTTCAATTAGTAAAGGGTTCGTGGAAGCGCACGGAGGAATTATTTCAGCCCAAAACCGTACGGACGGTGGTTTACAAATAACAATACTATTGCCACGCGGAGCGGAATTGCCAGAGGTTATCGAAAGAAACGAGGAATAACGATGCTCGTCTTAATTATTGATGACGAAGAACAAATGCGACGGTTACTCACGATTACGTTAGAGGCAAACAATTACCGCGTTGCCGAAGCTGCAACGGGTAAAGAAGGCATAACGCAAGCAGCGATGATTCGCCCTGACTTGATTGTTTTGGATATGGGCTTGCCAGATATGGAAGGCGTAGAGGTATTACGTGCCGTTCGGTCGTGGAGTTCGGTTCCGGTGTTGGTACTATCCGTGCGCGGGAGCGAACGCGATAAAGTAACGATGCTCGACGCAGGTGCAGATGATTATGTGACGAAACCCTTTTCTCCGGCAGAACTGCTTGCACGGGTGCGTGTTGCATTGCGCCATGCAGCCACCAAAGGCATTGAAAAGCCGACTTTAAATGTCGGCGATGTCGAAATAGACCTTGTTGCTCGCACCGTAAAAAAAGCGGGGCTTATTGTCAAACTAACTTCTACCGAATACAATATCCTGAGTCTTCTTGTGCGACACGAAGGGCGGGTGCTGACGTATTCGCAGATTTTGCGCGAGGTCTGGGGCAATCAATATGCCGATGCAACGCATTATGTTCATGTTCATACGGCGGCGCTTCGTCGTAAAATAGAGGATAATCCGGCACGACCGTCGTTAATTTTGACGGAATCGGGCGTTGGGTATCGGTTTCGTGGACGGGAATAGAAAGAATGATGGCATAATCCTAAAATGCTTCCGTGAATGATATATATGGGAAAAGAGTCTTTGTCGAAACGCCATAGCCAATATCAAAACGTATGTTGATGTGTTCATCCGGCACGAGAGCAAAACGAAGACCTGCTCCTAAAGCTATCTTTATATGCTCAAATTGAAACGCATCAAGTGAAGAAGAAACATTGCCCGCGCCCACAAACGCCACCGCTCCCCACCTGCCACCAATCGGCAAACGGTATTCGGCTTGGGCAGCACTCATCATTTTGTCGCGGAACCGTCCGTTAAAAATGCCGCGCATTACTGCCGTGCCGCCGATGCTCGTTCCCAGCAATCCCATTCGGAAAAACGGAACATCGCCTGTTGAAAGTTCGTTGTACCAATGCAGCGCCAAAACATGCGGATACGAAGAATCCCCTGCTACAGACCAGTATGTACGGGCATCCAACGTGAATCGCGTAAAATCGTATTTACCTCCGAGTGCCTTCAAATATGGTACGGCACGAAATTCTACAAACCCACCTTGCGTTGCTGCGATGGCGACATCCCGCGAATCGTAATTTATTGCCAGCCCAACACCAGCAATTAAGCCGCCGTCTGACCCTAAAATCGTACCGCTTTCAAGCAATCCACCTACTTTTCGCTCCACAATGTTTTGATAATCAAAATCGAACCGCACACCAATATTCACGCCGTTGCGAATACCTTTCCCGTTCACGCTAAACAGCAAACTGCCTATCAACGCCGTGCGAAAAATCGTAAATGGTTCTCGCGTTTCTTCAGTCAGTGCCGTTGTCGTTCCCACTCCGTAAAAATAATCTGGATACCGCGAAACTTCTGCTTGCCCATAAAGCCGGATATTCTCGTTGTTAAAATACACATCGGGATAAAAACTGAGGATGAATTGTTTGCGAAGCGTCACCTGCACACCGCCAAAAATTTGATTCAAGCGGTTTGTTGCATTGTCATTTGTTCTACGCCAAAAATATAATCCGCCACCCGTAAGCGAAAGTGAGGTTTCCGGTGCATACCCCGGCACGGCTAACCAACGAAAGCCGGACAATTCAGGCTCTTCGGGTTTTATTGTGGAGCTTGAATCTTGTGCATATCCGCTACACACAAATAATATCAACGCTGTCGTAATAGACACAAACCATTGTTTCATCATTGTAATATTCTTGCGTATCACAGTTTACGTTGGATTGTTTTTGCTTGTGGTTTATCATGGCTTGGAATGTGTGTGTTAAAGCACATTCTCAAAGAAGATAGCAATAAGTTGAGCAACTATCAAACATCAAACGCCTAAATATAATGTAATGGCGAGGGCATAAAACCTCATAAAAACTTATTTTTGCTTGTTTTTATATAGTTTTTTTTTACATTCAGAAATGGCGAGGGGGAAATCGTTGAGAGGGATATTTTAAAACTTTTTTTCAAGGAGCGTGTTTCGTGATGAAACCCTTTTCCCTTTGGCGGGCTATGTATTTTAGCCTCATTTGGTTGGTGATAGCAGGTAGTTTTTTTGGTGTAGGCGATCTATGGGCACAGTGTGACAGCAGCAAGCAAGATATAGTTTTACGACCTCATGTTTACGCTGCGCCAGCAACAACATATCCAGAACAAGTGCAAAATCAGAAGTCAACGTCGCTCGATTCACTGAAGAAGCATAGTTTTTTGGGGGAAGGATATCCACAATTAACAGCAACGAAGCCATTCCCCGGGTATGAGTTTTCAGCACAATTTGATTCTTCATTAGCCACGTTCCTCTTTACAGAATGTCGTAACAACGGCAAGCCACTCCAACTCCAACATTGGCGTAACGGGGATGTAACAATAGCAAATAATCTTAGCACCATCAGCCGAACAGAGTCATTTTTACTTTCAAAAGGCGATGAAATCAAATTTTTCCGGGACATGAGTTGGATCGGCAATGGAACCAGATGGTTTTTGAAAACTGAGAATATGATAACGCCGAGGATATCGAACGCCCATTATTATCAGGCATTCGGAGAGGTTAACTGGAGCGTGGAGCTTATCGGTGAGGCAATGGGACAACGGCTTGCGCTTTTAGATTCCCTGACAATTTCCCAACACGATGAACCGATTCAGCAACCAATCATTAAAAGCACAAACAGCAAAAGCCGCGAAACGGTTCTATTCAAAGTGCCCGAAACATTACAAACGCAGCGAGTTTTCATCCGTCTTACGCTCTCTGCTACAAGCAATGCACAGATTATCAGAAAAGATAAAATTATGAATGGTTTTTCTGGTTTTGTAACACATCAACCAACAATAACGCGCAGCGGCGGGCGTATGAGACTTCTTGGCGTTGACAAGGGCGATGAAGGTGAATATGCCATCCAATCAAAACTCTTACAATCGCTCAGAACAAAATGACATTGCGAGTTGTAGTCATTATTCTATCTGCGCGGCTTCTACATAAAAAAACCTGCCGGACACTGAAGAAAGCGCCCAGCAGGTAGAAAATAATTCATTCGGAAGATAAGAGAGCTTATTCCGATAATTGCACAGGGACAGTCATTCCAGCCCCAGCCACAGTTCGCACTACATCTGGATTCCAGCCTTCGCTGGAATGATAGACAAAAGGAATCGGAATAAACTCTAAAAATAATTGCATCGCCAAACTTCTTACTTCTTCGCACCTTTTTTGGCGGGCGTTGTGTATGTAAATGGCACTTCTTGCGCCCACGTAGCCGAATTCGAGCGGGTTCCGTTCGTTGGGTTCCGCATAACGGATGTAAGAGTAAAGTTTAGCTTTCCGACAATTTCCACCGATTTTTTTGCTGGAACGCCATGTAATACAAACACTGCCGAATAATTTCCACCACCCGCAGGAATCAAGCGTGAATCAGCAACATCCATACCGGGTGCATCGGTGCTTATTTGCGAGAGTGCTACGTCTGCAATATCCTGTTCGCCGCCTTGCTTGCCGCCCACATCCACCGTTGCCGGATTGACTGTAATTCCGCTGATTTGAATCGTCATTTCTTCCGAATCGCCCGAAATTTTGGTTATGCTCACCCGCGATAAATCCATGTCTGGTTCGCGTTGTTTGATGGGGTTTTCGAGCTTTGGCAGTATTTCGATTTCCTCATCGGTGTAAGGCGAAACCCACGTCACGCGCAACGATGCCGTTCGTGCTTTTGCTTCAATCGGCAATTTTGCCACCAAACCGTTGGTAAATATCGTTTGCGGCTGATTATTCAATGCAGCATAAATACGGAATTGATTCGCTGGAATGCGGTCTTCGCAGTTTGGTTGCAGATTTAATGAAAGCGTTGAACCGTAGAACAATGATTTCATGCGCCCTTCCACCATGCCATAATTGTTTTTCGTCAGCGCGGACGGGAACACACGGAGCGGCGATTGTTCCGTCTTCGAGTCTCCTTGCGAAGTGTGCGTCATGCGAATTGTGTACGAACCGGGTTTGAGCGGCTCTAATGTTTTCGCCATAAACAGCACTGCATCGCCCTTTTCAAGCGGCTTCAACGAATTATTGTCCGCAAGAGCGCCTGTTTTTTCAATGGTGAGTTTGTAAACTTTCCCATCGGCGCTTGTAATCTCGCCTTGCGGGAAATTATTACCGTAAAAAGGTCCGGCAGTGAACTTGAACGCGGGTTTTGCCTTGTCGAACATGTTCACTTCGCTCGGAAGTGCAATCTGCGCTTGCACAATGGCTATCGGTGGCTTCGTTACACGAACGTTGATTTCCATTGCGCCGTGATTTTGTGCGAAATACTTAGATTTGTTTGGCGTAAGCAGTTTTGTAATATCGGCATATACGTCCACTTTCCGCGCCAAATCTCGTGTCAAGCCCAGGTTGCCACTTTTTTCGCGCTCAATCGTAGCTTTTGCGGCATCCACTTTTGTAAAAAACTTTTGCACATCGTCCTCAGTCTGAGCGGCAACAAATTCTTCCATCGTAGGCACACCAAAGCTTTCAAGCTCGCGCCCAAGCATCTGCTGAAGCTTTTTGAGCTTTTTGACGGTGAGTTGCATCCCGCCAATATTGATTTTAGCATCGTCCGAAATCTCATCCAGACTCTTTGCATCGCCGCCAACGCCCATAATGCGGTTCGTTTTCGACGTGAAACGCAACTTATACCAGCCGGGCTGTGTGGGCTGGAAATTCGCCGTGAAAATCCGTTTTGTAGATTTGCCACTGTTTTGGCGCACAAAATCATCGGTTAATGAACTGTTGAAGATAAACGGCTCGCCGACGGCTTGCGGTGGCGCATATTTGCTCACGTCGCTTATTCCCGCATCACCGCGATACACTGGCGTTTGCCATGTTTGAGTTGCATTCGTATCCAATGTCAGTGCGGTTGTAGCAATAGGTTTCCAACGTTTATCGGCAGATTCGCTACTATCACTGTTTGGCGGCAAATCGTCATCGGTGCTCGGCGTGTAGAGGATTTCGTAGTTCAAATCTTGCACGTTGGCGAGCTGTTTCAGAACGCGCTGGTGTTCGAGCGTGTCGCGGCGGTCAGAGCCAAGCGTTACCGACGCATTGCCGTCATTCACGCCCACTTCGATGTTGTAGGTGCGGTGCTTCTTGTACGGGATTCCGCTAATTTTTATGGCTTCATCGGACAAAAGTGAGATTTCATCGGTGATGCGCGAATTAAGGTTTTCATCGCCCCTGCCAATTTGCATTTGCCCCAAAATATCTTGGACAATTTCGCGTGCCTCGCGTTCGCGTTTGCGAAGATGGTCTTCTGCTTCGTCTCGTTCGACAATGATGATAAGGAGTTCCAAAATCACCGCCAAATACAGTACGAAATAGACCTTTCCGGCTGAATTTCTTGACATAGTGTTGGGTAGTTTTGAGGTTGTGAGTGGTTTGTTTACGCCCGAAGTGCCATTGTAATGCGCTCAGTGATGACATTGACAAAGTGCTTTTCGACTACATTCGGACCTGCAATATATTCTTCAACTGCCTTGCGGACGGCGCGTTCTACGACTTCAGCGTTTCCGCTATCCACGACAACGGCAAGCCTGTGCATATCTCCTTCAATTTTCTTCAGCGATAAGGTTGAATCGGCGTTTCCTGCTTCTTCTTGCTGGAAATACAACGTAATGCCGAGCAAAATCAACAACGAAAATTCGACCGTGATAGCCGCCAGAATCAAGCTGGGATGAGCGGGTGGGATGAACTTTAAGCCGCGAAGCCCGATGGCGATAATCAGCAATGCCGCACCGGTATATGCAAGCCCGTTCACGCTATTGGAGTAGCGCACGGCAAAAAATTGACTCATAAACAAGCGAATCGCTGAAAGCACCAAAAGCCTGTTGTTGCGCCAGTGTTGAACATTTTTGAGGTGCGAAAAGGCTTGCGTAATATTGGACGGAAATCGCTCTGCAATGCGCTCTAACAGGTACGCACGGCATTGGGCTTCATATCCTTGGGGAATAGTGGTAAACTCTGGTGTCGAGCCTTCGGCGCGTTCGCTTGCCGCAGACGGCAAAGTGCGTTCCCAAACAACAAACATCTGTTCCCGTAAACGCTCCGTGACTTCACCGTCAATCTCTGTGCGCCGCGTCAATTCACGTTCCGGCATCGTAAGCATATCCACAACATCGCCTCTCAGCCCTGTTTCGAGGATAAGGCGCGAACGTGTGTGTGCCGCCTCGCGCTCGGTGAGTGCAGCCATTAAGCCGAGTTTTGGGGACAACACAAACGTAAACAAGACCGTGCCAGCAAAGGCGATAGCAAGCGCCAGCAGCATAAATGCTTCATGACGGATGTAAATTGCTTCTTCGCCAATTTTGGGAGATTTTATCAACCATTCACGGGCAACTTTGGTGTAGCCATGAATTTCAGTTTTGCGCTCGACATTCGTAAAATCGAAGATGTATTCGCCATTGATGGAACGGCGCTGCACCTCCTGACCAAAAGCATTTGCCCCCTCACCTGTTGGGCTTGCATACACGCCATTGAACATAACCAATGCGCCTTCATCGGGCTTCAATTGGGCGACAGCAAACCGTTCCGCCGCTCGCGGCAATACGCCAACATACAAAACCGAAGCAAGGATAATAAACAGGGCAACAAAAAGTACGTAGTGACGTGCCTTCACGCGGGAAGAGGCTTGGTAACGCCCCTCAAACAAGGTGGTAGTCATCGTGGTGAACCTTTCAAAAACGACTTGAAAAATGCGGCTTAATTTAGGTCTGGAGCGCTTTGTTTCTTGATTCGCAATACCATACCCACATTGAAGCCAGCGTGATTACAAATAGTCGAAAAGGTTCATCAGCGAAAAATAACAGGATAGATGGAGAAGAAAAGGAAGAAAAATCGTTGTGATGATTGATTCTGTAGTGGAATTATACAAAGGACGTGCCAGAGTTAAAAAGCGTCATTATATGGGAGTTCTGGGCGAAAAGTGGAAAGAAAACCTGACAGGATAGTTGACATAGCAACTAAAAGCGGAAAGTAAACTTGACACTTGAACTTGACACTTTTGGTGAAATCATTCTTTCACAACAAGGTCACCACTTAAACGGGTAAAGCGATAAACTGTGTTGCCGTCCTCGTTAAGCACAACCTCACCCTGAAGCTCTGCAACAAGTACCAATGCGGCTTCAACTGCAACTCCACCGAAACTCGAATCCGCGGCAATGCCGCGAAGCATTTCCCATAGCCTGAGATCCGTATTGCCATTTTGAACTCCATTCAAAATATTTCGCAAAATATGTTTGCGAAGAACACGCCGCTTCTGACGTTCATTGCGGATCTGCACAATCGGCAATCGAGCAAGGGGAATGAGAAAATACAAAACCGAAACTGTGAACGGAAACACGACCAACAGTGACTGCCAAATGGTAGAATCTTGAAAGAATTGCGAAAGTAAACATGCCATGCCGATATTAAAAACGTTCAACCCGATAATAGCTGCATTGCGCCCATCGCTATTGCCCGTCAACAGATATTTTTGCTCTTGCTCTTCGTCGTAAAAAACAAGATTTGGCGTGCCTTTGGTAGAATCCAGCAACGAGACGGAACCAATGCTATCGGCAAATTCGCCATAGACCGCGCCGGTATCACTCAGTTGTGCCTCGCCACCAAAACGAGCGATGTATTCTGCCAGATGTGATTCCGCTTCGTCGTAACACCACCCTGTAAGCGCCACAATATGCCCCGCTGTGAGTTTGCCTTGATTGTGATGGATGAAGAACGCTGCGTTTTTCTCTGCTTTTAGAGGGTCGGGTATAGGTTCTACGGGACCAAAAACGAAATTAAAAACAGAACCCATAAACCCTTCCGGCTTTAAGCCTTGAGTTTCTTCTTCGCTCCGAATTTCCAATGACGAAAAATTTTTTACCCGCAAGCTATTGCTTGTTTTTTTGCGTGACCTGCCTCCGAACACGCCTTGATACAGAACATCAAAAAAGCCATCTAAGAGACCTTCAAAACCAAAGCGTACGACAAGTACAACGGCAACAACTGCATATACAAGGCTATACATAAGCAAAATCGCACCAAGCGACGCACGATAGATCATTTCAAACCCCTTGAGAACTCTTTTCCCAAAAGTGCGAAACGTTTCCTTTACCGTCAGGCTGCCGCGCCGAAGAAGAGGAGCGGTAAACACAAATTCCACTTCGCCTGTTTCCCTATTCATCATCAAACGGCATTTGTACCGTGCCATCAGCGTTGTGAGCGCCCCCTCGCTCTCAATAAGCGTTAGCCCTGTTGCCGCAGCTACACTTTGAACTGTGCAATGCAGCATTTTTCTTGAATGTGCAGAGCCATCAAAACGAGGTAAACGAGAAAGGTGCTGTTCAACAAGCTCAAGGGCTTGGTCAGACGGGGTGAATTTCATAGAGATGAGAATTTATCGGATTTGAGGAGAGGCGCTCGGCTCATTCACCACAAACCTATCCCCGTTCCAAAGCAGCGTTGTAAGCGGCGGACGGGCACGCATTGTTTTTATCCCACCAGTAACGGCATTGAGTGTAACCGTCGAGCCAGAAAAACCGAAAGAAATTTTGCCTTCGTTTGTATTCGTGTTCGACCATTCGCCGCGTTGTTTGTCTAATTTGAACACTATTTTTAATGCGCTAATTGCCTCTGGTGGAATTACTTCCGTCGTTACTGCTTCCCAAGTACGGGCTTTTCTTAATATGCAAAACCGTGTGCTATACTCGTAGCTCGCCACCCCTGAAGCACTGCTTGAAATTTGGCGTTTGCCTTTTCCCGTTGTTGAAGCGGATTGCGCGAAGGATGTTGTTGCGATGAAGAGTATTGGTGCGCCTTGCGAGTCGGTAAAGGCTTTTGCACAAACGTCAACCATAGCCCGTGAAGATGTAAAACTCAAACACAGAGACGCATTTTCTTCGTCGCGTTCAACCGAACGTATCTGTTTTGTGGTGGGATCCTTCAAATATTGCAGCACCTCCGCAGGCAGATACAATGCGGGTGTAAAGCCGGCGGCAGATGAACGAAGAAGTTCTTCCACAGATTGAGCATAAAGCGAAACAGAACACATCGTGATAAAAGCAGCCACAAAAAACGATTTCATTGATTTTTCCTCAATAGACCATCATTCCTCAATTTTGAATATTGTTTAGTTATTCGACGGTGTGAAGGATTGGTTCGGTTTAAGCGCTCGTTCCAATCGCAAACTAGCGTAAGCATCAGCCGCAAACGTCGCATCGCCTTTATATTGCGTGATGCTCGTAAACCCGGCATCAATCCAAAAACGGAGACCTGTCCAGTTTTTCAGATACACGCGTGTCCGCAGCGCTTTGTATGCAAGCATTGTCAATTGTTCACACAACCCTTTTACGACCTCGCTCCCAAATCCTTTGTCGTGAAAGTCAGGATGGAAGACAAACATCGAAATCCAGAAATAGTGAGGCTTCGGCAGGTTATGATAACAATGAAAATAGCCGATAATTTCCGAAGAATCCTGTAATGCAGAATCCTGCGATAAAGAATCTCGCACCAAAACGCATTGAAGCCGAAACTCACGAAAATCTTCATCATCGCTCATACTCTGCTGTACGAAACGCTGCATCACGTCTTGCTCAATAGCGTAAAACGTTTCATCCCACTCACCCACGTACTCACAGGCATTAAAAATGGCTGTAAGTCGTGGAACATCTACTATAGCTGCATCGCGGACGACAAGCCGATCTGTATGCCATTGATGGGGTAATTGTTCGCCAAGTAATTCGTTCATAATTGTTTCGCTGAGGATTCGCCAGGAGTTCAGACTGAGGTTAATCAAACGTTCGACTATTTTGAAAAAAATTTATCCTGCAAAGATACGCCGACAAACCCTACAAACAAGCAATGAAGCAACATAGCCCTCAAAAAAGCGCAAAAAAAAGCGATAAGCCAGTATTGCTATACCGCATTATCGCTCTTTAATCGTATATATCGAAACCTTACTTCAACGCCGCTTCGAGTGCTTTTGTTACGGTTTCACCGTCCGGCGTGTCGCGCGGTTCAAAGCGAGCAAGAATTTTGCCGTCTTTACCAATAAGAAATTTGCCGAAATTCCATTTAATATCGCCCGAAAAACCCTCTGCGGTTGTCAGATACTTGTACAACGGGTGCATGTCACTGCCTTTAACCGAAATTTTAGAGAATATCGGAAAGTTTACGCTATACTTCGTAGAACAGAACGTCTTAATTTCTGCTTCCGTTCCCGGCTCCTGCCCTCCAAAATTGTTCGCCGGAAAGCCCAGCACGACAAAACCTTTGTCTTTGTATTGCGTATAAATTTTTTGCAAAGCCTCGTATTGCGGTGTGTATCCACATTTGCTGGCAACATTCACCACCAATAATACACTACCTTTGTAATCCGCAAGTTTTACGTCTTTGCCATCAATATTTTTTAAGGTAAAATCATAAATCGAAGGTGAAGGTGTATTGAAAACAACACTCATGGCGGATGAAAAATTGGTGCGGTGCACACGGTTTGTATTGGGTTTATTATTGCCGAGTGCTATGGCGCTCACAAGGCAAACAACGACAGCACTCACAGTAGATAAGGCTGCAAAACGAGTAAGAAGTGGTTTCATGGAAATCTCCTAAAAAATTGATGGTTGGATGGTTAAAACAGTACGAACATGCTCCGTATAATTGGCAATAACGAAAAAAGTACCAATAGATTGTATTTGTTTCTGTTGCATCCTGGAAGTTTATGTTTTATTTTATCGTATTGCTTCGACAAACTGACATAGAAGCCCTACTAATACTGGCTTTATCTTAACTCGTACTTGTGATAATTGAGTCGTGCAAAGCAAGTTTCCTCGGTAATAGTAAATACTGAATTTTCAGTATTTACTTTGGCTGCATAAAACGATATTTTGCTTGCCAATGAAGTTGTTTAAGATTTTTTACCGCAGAGGCGCAGAGGGCGCAGAGAATCAAGATTGTGGAATACGTTTCAAAAGCTCTTTTTATCGGCTCTCTACCTCTGCGCCTCTGCGGTAAATCTCGAAGAAATATCAAACAAGTTCAATATCAAAAATCTGTAACCAGCAATACTGCTAATCAAACCTTTATTCACCTTTTCTTCAATATTGTATGAAAAAAACAATACCATTCCTTTGTGGGTTAATCGTGGTGGCTCTAAGCGTCTTTTGGACGGTGGGAGTACACGCCCAAACCCGCACCATTACTGGCAAGGTGACAGATGCCGAATCGGGAGCGCCGCTTAAAGGCGTTCGTATTATCGTAAAAGGCACAAAAGCGGGAGCTATTGCCGATACAAAAGGAGAGTATCGGATAAATATTCCTGCAGACGGCACAATACTTGTTTTTAGTTACATAGGGTTTACTACCCGCGAAATAACGATTGGTGATAAATCCACGATTAACACCACGCTTGACCTCGACATCAAATCGTTGGAAGATGTTGTGGTTACAGCTCTTGGTGTGGAGCGGCAGAAAAAATCGCTTGGTTATGCAGTGCAAGAAGTCAATAGTTCTGAGATTATGCGAAGCGGCGAGACCAATATCGTTGCTGCCTTATAAGGTCGTGTTGCAGGCGTGACAATTACTGGCTCCGGTGGTGCTCCGGGTTCCGGCTCAAACATCATCATTCGTGGCGTAACGTCGTTATCACCTGGGCGCGACAACCAACCGCTTTTTGTGATTGATGGTATTCCTATTAGCAACGCCACACAAGCAGGCAACCCACTTCCCAGTGTTGGCTCTAATGCTATAAATTCTTCCGAACAATTTGGCTTTACGAACCGTGCAGGCGACGTTAATCCAGACGACATCGAAAGCATTAACGTCTTGAAAGGTGCAGCTGCTACAGCTCTCTACGGTTTGCGTGCGGCAAATGGCGCGATTATTATTACAACTAAAAAAGGCAAAATTGATAAAGTCGATATTAACTTTAGTTCATCCATT
Organism: Candidatus Kapaibacterium sp.; assembly: GCA_025358765.1. GTDB lineage: Bacteria > Bacteroidota > Ignavibacteria > Kapaibacteriales > UBA4661 > JANYIG01. The sequence continues at coordinate 7,982 of JANYIG010000168.1, read as the reverse complement.
GGTTTTGATAATGTGGCAAAATATCCGCGTGTTCAAACCTTATATGGGCAAGGCTCTGCCGGCATAACACGCGAACCGTACAGTGGTTCTGCTTTTCAAAGCAACGGACCAGCACGTTCACTAACAGGAGAGGCGTTCTATGACAATTTTCGCAATGTATTTGAAACAGGAAAACGCTACAATAGCACTTTGAGCATTTCTGGTGGCAGTCAAACAGCAACATATTACACCTCCGTATCACGACTTGACCAATCCGGTATCGTTCCACACACGGATTATGCCAAAACAACCGTTGCGCTGAAAGGAACCATCAACGCTTCCGAAGTTTTTAGCGTCAATGCCTCTATGAATTATACAAACTCTGGCGGTTCCCGCCCCCGAGGTGGCGACAAATCTATCTTTAGTTCGCTTTCCTACTGGTCGCCTTCGTTTGACATTACCGATTACAAATTCCCCGATGGCAGCGCAAAAAACTACACCGCAGGTATTGTTGACCAACCGCTTTGGTTCGCAGAAAATACAAAATTTACGGATAATGTAAATCGCCTGTTTGGTGATGTTGGTTTTAACTACAATCCATTGAGCTGGCTTAATGTCCGCTACCAAGCCACACTTGATACGTATAACGACCAACGCACGAGCTACGCGCCTGCAAATACGGATGCTGGTTCGCAAGTTGGCGGGTTTATCTCGGAAGAACGTTTTAATTATCGTGAAATTAACTCCAATCTTTTAATTACGGGGACGTTCAATCTTAGCGATGACTTGAGTGCGTCGGTGTTGTTAGGCAATGCCATCACCGACATCAAAAGCGATAACCTTAGTACACGCGGTGAGCGCTTTATCGTGAACCAATTTTATGACTTGGCTAATACGACAAACTTTTTTGCCAGCCGTTCACAGTCTGTGCGGCGTATCGTTGGTTTTTTTGCTAATGCTCAGGTTAGTTGGCGCGAAACGCTTTACCTAACATTGTCTGGACGTAATGATATTTCCTCGACGCTGCCATCTGACAGTCGTTCCTTTTTTTATCCTTCCGCAAGTTTGAGTTTTGTCCTAACAGAACTCTTCAAAGACGCTATTCCACGCGACATTCTTAGTTCAGCACGGCTGCGAGCTTCGTGGGCGCAAGTTGGCAAGGATGTTGAGCCGTACAGCGTTGGTGAATACTACCAAGTAGCTACTGGCTTCCCATTCGGCAGCACGGGCGGCTTCCGAGTTAATCCACAAGCCGGAGCATTAAACTTACGCCCCGAGCGCACAACCGGCATCGAACTTGGTGGTGAATTCAAATTTGCAAATGACCGCGTTACATTGGATGCAAACTATGCCATCCAAACCAGTAAAGATCAGCTGTTCCAGATTCCCGTGAGCAATGCAAGCGGGTATGCACGATACACCCAAAACGGGGGCGAATTGGAAAGTAGAACATTTGAATTATTGCTTCGTGCAACGCCTATCGAAACACAAGATTTTTCATGGGATTTCTCTGCAAACTTTTCTCGTACAAAGGGTGAAGTACTGTCCATGCCAGTGGGTATTGATGAAATCAGTTTCGGAAGTGATCCGGCAGGCACAATTTTTAATAAGGTTGTCAAAGGTGGTGCTATTGGCGACCTGTGGGGGTATGATGTCGTCAAAAATGCAGAAGGACGGATGATTATCAACCAAACCACGGGATTGCCGACGCTTAAAGATTCCCTCATTGTTGTGGGCAATGCTTTCCCGGATTTCCAGCTTGGGTTCACGAACACCTTTACATGGAACGGAATATCGTTGTCGTTTTTCATTGAATGGCGCAAGGGTGGTAATGTTGTGGATATGGGCGAGCGAAATACGTATCGTAATGGTGTGGCAGGTTTCACCGATTTGCGCTATCAAGAAGCTGTTTTTACAGGTGTAGCACCTGACGGCAGCACAAATACTGTACCGGCTTTTATTGACCCCAACATTTATCGCGGTTCGTTCAACAGCACCAAATATATGAATCTTCAAGATGGCTCGTGGATTCGTTTGCGAAATGTAACGTTGTCATATTCATTACCAAAATCCTTGCTTGAAGGAACTTTTTTACGGTTGGTTCGGGTAAATCTTACAGGCAACAATCTTTTCTTGAGCACGCCGTTCCGGGGTTTCGACCCTGATGCACTTGCCTTTGGTGCTGGCACCAATATTTTTGGTCTTGTTGGTAGGAACACGCCGCCGCTCAGAAGCATTTCCTTTAGTGTTAACCTTGGTTTCTAATTTCCCTACTTTTTGCCAATCCTTTGAACATCACATTATGAAACGAACTTTTAAATCATCTATCGGTGCAGCCGCAATGGTGACGGTTGCCCTGGCTCTTCTTGCGGGCTGCGAAAGCTACTTGGGCGGCGATGTCAACAAAAATCCGTCCCAAGTGTCTGAAGAGGTAGTCCCTTTAAGTGCCTTGCTCCCCACAACCATTGTAAGTACAGCTGACGCACACTATTGGTTAAGCCTTACCAATGCACGGTGGGCACAACAAACTGCTGATGTCGGTGCAGGTCTTATTGATTCTCAAGACCCTTCTGAGACTTCCACAGCCTGGGAAACCATTTATCTGAGTTCACTCCAAACGGCAAGCCGCATGGTAAAACTTGCCGACCAACGACAATCGCCGGCGTACAGCGGCATTGGAAAAGTTTTGCAGGCAATGAATCTCGGTCTCGCCACAGACCAATGGGAAGCAATTCCATGGACACAAGGGCTGAAGGGCAGTGGAAACCTTACACCTGATTACGATCAACAACAAACCATTTACACCGAAATTCAGCGATTGCTCGACGAAGCTATTGTCCAATTGCAACGACCTATTGCCGAATCCGTCTTTAAGCCGGGTGCAGAGGATTTGATATACGCCGGCAATCTTTCGCGTTGGCTTAAACTCGCCAATACGCTCAAGGCTCGATACGCTCTGCATTTGAGCAATAAAGGCTCTGTCGCCGCCGGTGCAGCTGCATTGCAAGCACTTAAAGGCGGTATTGCATCGAACGCTGACGACTTTGCGTTAATCTACAATACACGCAATTTTAATCCGTGGAATACGGGTGTTGCCCTTGCGAATAATACGGGCAATTTGTCGCTGCTTTGGTCGGATTACACGGTGAAATCTATGAACGACGACCCACGCTTAGTCCTGATAGCTCAACCTATCAAAGCGACAACTCCAGCAACGGCTTCACAGCTTGTTGGTGCCGTCAATGGCGCGGGAACAGTGAGTGGGAACAACGCTAACTTGACAGAATTCACCTTCTACGCCACAACTACCGCCCCAATTTTAATGACAACATATTCGGAGCACAAATTCCTTGAAGCAGAAGCGATCTTTTTGCAAAGTGGCGGCTCCACAACGTCAGTCGGAGCAACGGATGATGCTCGCAATGCTGTTGTGGCTGGTGTTCGTGCAAACATGGCGAAAATGGGGGTTGCCGATACCGCTATCACCCGCTACACAAACCGTATCCCGGCAGCAAAGGACTTGCGTTTGCAAGATATTATGTCGGAGAAATGGAAATCCATGCTCCTTCATCCGGAAGCGTGGGTGGATATGCGTCGCTATAATCAAGACCCGAATGTGTTTAAGGGGTTGGTTTATCCTCAGAACGGGAATAGCGATGCTGCTGGTAAATGGGTACAACGAGCAAACTATGTGAGCAGCGAACGTGCTCGCAATGGTACAAATGTTCAGAAGTATGTAAAGTTTTTCACTGCTCCGATGTGGCGCGACAGCAAATAATCCTCAAACCAACGACTATTTTATACTTTTCACTGCGATAATTATGAAACCAATTCCAAAAATTTTCATCTGTTCGCTTGTTCTCTTTTCCTCGTTGGTAGCGACATCGTGCTACAAAGAGAATAACGTCCTTACAGATTTAGTAACCGTTCAAGGTTCTGCCGCGCTGATAGATGCTTTTACCATTTCGTCCGCATCGGTAGCGGCAGGAACACAGATAACGGCAAGCGTGACAACACGCTCCTTCGACCGCCCTATTAAAGAAGTTAAACTTTACGCTGCAGTCGGCACAGCAAGCCGAGCAGTGGCAGTCTCAGTTCCCGTCACATTTGCCCCGTCATCTACAGCAACGGTTCAGACAATACCCTACACGGTGGGTGCAAATCTTGCTAAAGGTACGGTAATTGTACTCAGTACGGGAGTAGTAACAGATAACAATGTTGAGAATATTTTTACAACAACAAGATCGGTGACAGTGAAGTAATTCAATGATTGCGAAAAACAAAGGGCAAACGAAAAAAATCGTTTGCCCTTTTTATTAAACGTATCGAATTAATTCCTGTTTGGCTTACATTTGAACGTTGTTGCTATCAAGAACGTTTGTGAGAGTTTTATTTGTCAGAAGCATCGCCCATTGCGCCGCAAACATACCGCTTGCAAATAATAAATGAAGCGGCTGCGCGAACGTTGGCATGGCAAAGTACGACAATATCACGCCTAACAGAATTTCACTCGTTACACATAACCCAAGCACTACAGCATACGCCCTTATTCCCACCACACCGCCTGACTTCTTGAACACGACGTACATGATAGTTGCATTCACCGCCAACACAAGCAACGAGAACGTACGGTGGATTTTGAATATCGCCGAAAGCTGGTCAATCCACAAATCCCTCGCTCCGCCGTTCAAAACTTTTGCCATCTCGTCAATCTGCTCGCGCACTTGCGTTCCTAACATCACTTGTACAAGCGTCATCCCAAGAGCCAACAAAAGGAATGGTTTGAGCGCCTGAGAAAATTGCGATGTCACCTGAATAGACGATGTAGAGCGACTTGTACGCAACACAATCATCACGGACATCCCCAAAATCACGAGCGCCGAAAGCATATGGGTCGTAATTTTCACAGGCTGCAAATCTGTTGCCACCACGACAGAACCAAGCCATCCCACAAAGCCTGTCATCACCAACATTCCAACACACAACCAAACGGTCAATTTATCCCGTTTCCAACGTGGGAAGCCGCTCACAAGCTGCACAAAGACAAATAATCCCAACAATGCGCCCAACAGACGATTGATATATTCTGTCCATGTTTTGAAAGCCTCGAACGTTGCTATTTCCTTGCCCTTAACGGCAAACCGAGTTTTGTAATCCACTGGGAGTTGGCTTGCGTCCGTCGGTGGGATGTACTGCCCGAAACACTTGGGCCAGTCTGGGCACCCCATACCGGAGCCAGTTGTCCGCACAACGCCGCCCGCCAAAATTACCAGAAAAACCGTTGTCAACGTGATGGGAACTATAATAGAAAATAACTTGCTCATAGATTTTGAGGGTTGGTACGGAATAAAAAAAGCGGTGGAGAACAGGTTCCCCCACCACTTTCAAAATTACCATTTTCTTGTTTGTGCTGCAATTCTATCGAAGGATCTTAGCTGGGCATTATCGCTTTGCGTTGAAAAAAATTCAATCAAAACACGGAAGTTGTGTATATGCAGCAGAATCCAATGAACGTAGCCAATTTACAAGTGCTGTACCACTTTCTGTTTGATTTTTCTGCATCACATCGCCCGCTCGAGTGAGTAAGGTACGCGCATATTTCCCTGATTCTGTATCCACTCGATAGACCCAAAACGAAACTGTACCGGCATCAGCACACCTATATTTTGGTTCTGTCAACTGCCCAATATCCTGCCGACCGAGCGCTATTTTTTGTTGCAAGGTTGCGGCATCAATTGTTTTCATAAGTGTTTTTCCGACGCTGAATTTGTTCAACAATTCTTCATAGCTAAAGAGTGTTTTATCGTTACCGTCCCAATACTGATCTTTTCTACGGAGATAGCCATAGACATTTCCAGCAATATCAACATACAACCCGCTTTGTTGGTAACTCCATGCGTAATTCAGATACTCCACCTCGAACAAAACAGACGGTGTGGGCGACTCTTGTTTGACGGCTGATGAGCATGATCCAAGCAGCACTTCTGCGGCAACGGAATAAACTATGAAAATGGTGATTATCCATTGCTTTTTCATATTTCAACGATTATTGATGGTGAAACTTCAAGATGCTCTGTAATGATAGGAGCTATTAGACGATAAAAAGTCACATTTATAATCCCAAATATTGTGACGATTGCTCTCTCCAACCAAATAAGCATGGTTCTCGTTGGTTTTAGTTAGAAGTGTTTTGTCATGACAGCCATAGTTCATTGCCGCAATTTTTCTTCCTAAAAACTGGCTTTTCCGACTAAAACTCATTAGAACCGTAAGCATCATGAAATCGAACACAAAATGCACCGAAAAATTTACTGCTTGAGCAGCTTGACAATTTTCTGATTGTGCGCTGTTCCCCATTCCGCTATCACCTGCATCACCGGCTGCAACGTTGTCCCAAAGTCTGTGAGCGAATATTCCACACGTGGTGGCACTTCTGCATAAACCTTCCGCTTTACAAGACCATCTTCCTCTAGCTCACGAAGTTGTTGCGTGAGCATTTTTTGTGTAATACCATCCAGCCCCTTTCGCATCTCGCCAAACCGCACAATGCCGTTTGTATGCAACTTCCACAAAATCCGCGCTTTCCATTTTCCGCTAATAAGATTTAATGCTGTTTCCACAGGGCAATCGCATATACGTTTATCGGTTATGGTCAGACTATTCGCCGGATTTTTTTCGGTTGAGATTATTTTTCGAGGAATTTTTAATGCTGCAGCCATATTATTCATCCAATGGTTTCTTTTTTGATACTACATTACTAATTAGTGCGTACTTGCTAAAAGTACACAAACCTTCGTAAGTTTGCAATAGAATTTTATTTGTTCAACGTTTTTCAAGGGCAGACAAATGTACGTAATCACAGGCGCTACTGGCAACATCGGCAAACGAGTTGTAGAATCTCTTTTGGCAGCGGGCAAACCCGTTCGAGCAATTGCTCGTCATGCCGATAAACTTCAAGACCTTGCTGCAAAAGGCGCAGAAGTTGTCGTAGGAGATTTACACGACGTGGCATTTCTCACGAAGGCTTACGCAGGCGCAACGGCAGTGATGACCATAATTCCAGGCGATTATTCATGGACGGACATTGGCAGTGCACAGGATGTCATTGCCGACGCGCATATTGCAGCACTGAAGCCGTCCGGCGTAAAATATGTAGTGAATATCAGTAGCAACGGCGCTCATACGACCGAGAACAATGGTCCAATTGCTGGATTGGCACGGTTCGAGAAAAAATTGAATGCTCTTGCCGATATTTCCATCCTCCATTTGCGCCCAACATACTTTATGGAAAACCAGTTCGCCACGATTGGCTTAATCAAAAATATGGGTATTACAGGCTCGTCGGCAAAAGGTGATATACCAATCCCGATGATTGCAACACAAGACATAGCAAAAGTTGTGGCGGAAAAACTTCTTGCCCTGAATTTTACGGGAACCACCGTATTACCCTTGCTCGGAGCACGCGACGTTTCGTTTTCCGAGGCGGCAACAATCATTGGAAATGCGATCGGTAAACCAGAACTTCAATACATTCAATTTCCTGCCGACCAAGCAAAACAAGGCATGATGCAAGCTGGATTAAATGCAGCCTGGGCTGATTCATATAATGAAATGAATGAGGGTATGGGTCTTGGTGTGATGAACTCCGAAACCCGTACACCAGAAGCCACAACTCCTACGACACTTGAAGAATTTGCCAAAACAACATTTGCCCACGTTTATAGTTTGTAACACGTGTGAACAGTTGAGTTTTTATCCATTCGCCCTATATTGCAACAGCGCATTTTGAACTATTTGCTCTGTTGCTTTTTTTTAGTATTTTGATTGTTATTCTATCTCCTCCTATGTGTTTTCCTATTTATTACAGTAGTTTTGACAGTTCTTTGAAGAAAAAAAATACTTTCAAAAACCCGAAAGAAGCGCGATTTTTCAGGATTCTACCACGAACCTATGAAAGGAAATCGTTATGCTTCTTTCGGTATGTTCTTCGCTCTTTGATGCGC
>JANYIG010000147.1 GCA_025358765.1 Candidatus Kapaibacterium sp. | reverse complement strand
ACCGATAGCACCACCCAACGGCGTAAGCGTCACATTTCCGGTGAGCGCAATCAAGCCGTTCAGCACAAACGAATTATTGAAACCGGGCGCTTGCACAAGTCCCAAACCAGAACCAGAATTAAACAACCCTACAGAGGTTCCGCCACCGCCGCCCATCGTCGGCACATCTATTTTGAATGCGCCGCCGCCAAGCGATACCACCGTCGTGTTCAGCCCGTTTTGCAGCGAAATTGCCCCCGTTGCGCCGTTAAATGAAGGAATACCACCACCGCCGCCGCTTGGAATAGGTAGCCACGTCCCAACGCCAGAAAGATAATCGGTTGAAACGCCAGAAAGATTAGGCATAGCGCCCGCGCTGCCGTTATTGGCGACCGCAAGCGATACGGTACTTCCTGCTACCGTAAGCCCATTGCCGCTCGTACCTGTCAGACCCGCCCCGCCACCGATAGTAACAAGCGCAAGCCCATTGCCCATATTTTGCACGTTCGACACGCCCGCGCCCGTGAATGACAGCGTAAGAACATTACTTGCGTTCGATGCTGAATTGACAACCGTCGCACCGTTAAACGCCACGAGTGTGCCGCCTGCTGCTGCTGCCCCGCCGGAAAACTGGTATTCAACGTCGTTCGGAGTCAACGCTATAGCCGTAACCGTTACGCCGTTCAAGCCCGAAAATCGTGTGATATTGTTTTGTCCAATGATGAACGTTTGTGTTACACCGCCAAATCCGTCACCAAGTTGTGAACGGAAGCCCGTCATACCGCCACCACCGCCGCCCGCCGGCAATGCGAGCGAGACTTGCACTGCCGAAAAATGTCCCTGAAAATCCCTCGAAAGCTGGTGTGTGAATAGCGTATTTCCGACAACAGCCGGAACCCATGTTTGGGGTGAAAATGTTGGATGTGGCGGCGCGGTAAGGCTGAATGTATTGCCGATAATCGTTCCCGTCACATCGCCGCCCGCTTGCGTAAACGTAATGTCTTCCCAGTTCCCGCCAAACGCCGAAGACCGAAGCCATTTTGTGGAAGCCAGTGGCACAAACGTGTTCACGCCTTTTTGTACAAATTTCGCAATATACAAACGCGGTACTGCTGGTGCTGAAACCTGAAATTGAATTTCCCCATAGACGAGCGCAAATCCATTACTCACACCAACAATTTTGTACGTGTTGTATGCCGTCACATTCAACGGAAACGAGAACGTCCGTATTTGCCCCGCCGTCCACGTCATACCTGACTGCGTGAACAACACAACATCGGAACCGCTATTGCCAATAACTTGTATTGAAGCGGGTGAGTGCTGTAGCGGAATGCCCGTCGGAAACGTCATAATTATCTGCGTCAGAACTTGCGGCAATGGCGCACCGCCTGGTGTTGTACACGTAATAACGCTGGAACCAGTCGTAGCGTTGAACAAGAGCCAATTTTGCGGGTCGCCGTCAAACGCGGTATAAGCAGCCGACGAACCATTTATCGCTGAAAAGCTATATTTTACGCCGTTCCACGTCACGAACGGATTTGCCGCCGTCGCAAAACCCGACGTGTTCCACACCGGAACAAGGAACGAGGTTAGAGAACCGTTGCTATACACCGCAGAAACGTTCAACCGTGTCTGGCTATACATCGTTACATTTGCAATCGGATACACCCGTGTTTCGCCCGCCGTCCACACTGGCACAAGCGTTTGCGTGTCAAGAACAACCCACACAGAACCATTCCAACCTTCATACGTCCATGTTTTGGGGGAGTTCTGCCAATTCGTAAAATCGTTCGGGACAGATATTTCGTATTGATTTGGCGCAACATTATTAGAAAATTGCGTTGTTAGTATTGCCGCCGAGCCGCTCCACACTGCCGAATTTGCGCTCGTAAGCGCGTCCAAATTAAAAGCATTAAACACAGCCTGTACAATAGAACCAGTGCCGCTTACGGTGTACGTATCGCTGCCAAACGTTCCAACAGCGCTCGTGAGTTCGCGTCCCACGCGGGGAAATGTCAGCGTCTGAATTTCTTGCATCACAACAGGAGGCAGCTTACGCAGAAGCCCGTCCGTCGTATAATTGGCAAGCTGGTACGTTGTGCCACCAGCGCCTGCAATAGTTGATAAGTCAACCGAAAACGGCGAAAAACTTGAATGCCCTTGCGCGTCACGGCTCACGGTGAATATATTAAGGTTATTGCCCGTGAGCGACGGCTGCAAAAACTGCGGTACGAACGTCGGATGTTGCGGAATAGTAACGGTTCCAACGATATTCCCGAACACGTTGGCGGTGGTGACTGTTGCGCCAACGAAATTCAGGATTTGTGCATTCGGTGGAACGATAACGCCGTTCTGCTGTAGCTGCATTGCGGCTGTAATGGACAGCGTAGCGCGGCTTCCAAGCACCGTGCTGAACACAGAACCACCTTGAATATCAATCTGGTTAATGTCGCCGAGAAAGGTTCCGGCGTTGAACCACTGGATTGGCATTTTAGGGACGTATTGAAATCCGTTCCACACCAGCGTTTGCCCGTTCAAAACGCCCGTTGGCAACACGTCACCCGCCACCCACTTGAACCCATCCGACACAACCGCTTTTCCCGCCACTTCCCCTGAAAACTGGAGAGCATTCAGAGGAAGCGGCTGGATGAAATTACGTTGCCCGTCGTGAAGATGTGGAAGCAGGTTCATTGCTAATTCTTAATTCTTAATTTCATTGCGGAATTGTGAGCGTCACGCACGGCTCCCAACCAACAGCATTCGTGAAGTTATGCGTTTCGACCGCAGCGCCCGTGATGTCGTATTGAAGCAGCCTGTCTATTCCGACAATGTACAGCCGTACTTCGCGGTCTTTGTAGCCGTTGCCTGCGAGCAACCACGTAAGCGTGTTCTTTGCGTCAACAACGCTTGAATACGCTCCCGTGAGCGTTAGTTCAATCAAGTCGTTACCCAACACGGCTTCTACCTGCACGAACAGCTGTTGCGCGGTATCTGTGAATTTCAACGGCGCATTGTTCGTTCCCATTGCCGTGAGCGCTTCGTTCAGCGCGTCTATAAGTTCAAGCGATTTCATAGTGGTATGGTGATACTGATTTTTTCGTGCAACGTCCCGTCTGGCAATGACTGGCTTGCATGACCGATTGTCAAGCTATCATTGCTCGGAAAAAGCAACGGCATAACCAACGCTTGCGGGTTTATCTCGCCCGCAAGAGACTTACCGCCGACGGTTTCGTAGCCCGACAATTCAAGCGGATACTCATCTGTGCCGTTATCGTTTGGTTGCGGTTCCATGATGGTTTTCGGTTACGATTGTAAAAATGAACACTGCTGCAAACGAGGACTACCCTCAAGCTGAGGCTGTTGACTGTAGCCGTTTTTCGATAAGTCGTAGTTCATATCACGCACAATCGAGGTAAGCGCCGCAACGGGCGTGTTATTCAACGTTTGCAACAGGAAATACGTTGCCGCTCCGTTCTTGCGATTCATGCCGCCGTCTTGCGTGAATGTTGCATCGGCGCTGGTTTGGTCGGTTTTGCAACCCGCTATCAACACCACGCTATCGTGCATCTGTTCCGTAAGCTCTTTTTCGGTGCGTACCTTTGCTTTCGTTGGTACAAATGTTGGATGTGCGATGAAACGAGGGCTTGTGTTCATCAATTTGTCTCGCAGGGAATCTCCGCTATGGCACGAATCCAGAAATACGGTGAAGTTCGCAGCGCTTGGCAACACTTGGTAGCGGCTATG
>JANYIG010000131.1 GCA_025358765.1 Candidatus Kapaibacterium sp. | reverse complement strand
CGCTCGACCTCATCACGCCACGCCGTCTTGCGGACAACGAATCAGTGCAGATGATTCCCGTCTGGCTCTATTTCGGGATTGCGCTGGCGATGTGTTGCTACAACGGCTTTCTGGCGTTCACGCTGCGCGACAAAGCGTATCTGTTCTATGTGTTGTACATTGTATTCTATGGTGCGTTTATGTTTGTAAGCGTAAACGCGCTCGTTTTTCAGTATTTTCCAGCATTTGCGGGGCTTGTGCCAACACTTGTCACGTGTTTGTCATTAAGCGGCAATGTGGCAGCGCTCTTTTTTATGCGGACGTTTTTGCGTTTGCGGCATTTGCAAAAAGCCGGTTCATGGCTTCAATGGTGGTTTACGGGCTTAGTATGGGTAAACGGTTTGGCATTTGCCGCGCAGTGGTTTGTGCCGATTCAGCAGATGCACCGCTCACTCAATCTTATCGCACTCATGGCGATTGCACTCGTACTGACGGCGGCAGTGGTAGCCGTGCGAGCAAAGTATCGTCCGGCAATATTTTTTCTTACGGGGTGGCTATTTTTTTTGGCAGGAGGGATAGTTTTTGTCCTCTCAAATCTTGCGATACTACCTAAAACACCAATGTTTCAGTTTAGCGTTCAACTTGGTTCTGCGGTAGAAATGATGTTGTTATCATTAGCCTTGACTGACCGTATTGCGATATTGCGCCGCGAACGCGAAAACGCCCGTGCTGAGGCGCTCAACGGCGAGATTTACCGTCTGCGTGTGGTTGAGCTTGCCGAAGCAAATGAGGAGATCAACCGCCAGAAAGTGCTGTTGGAAGAACAAACGCAGGAGACGGAGATTGCCAATAGGCAATTAGTCGAGACCAACGACTCGCTGCATCAGGCGTATGGCGATGCTTTGCAACACCAAGAGCTTGCTGAAGCACGTGCCCGTGAACTTACGGCATTGAACGAAGAAGTTGTGCACGCCAAACTCCGCGCAGAGGAGTCTGACAGGCTTAAAAGCGAGTTTTTGGGTAATCTTAGTCACGAAATTCGGACACCACTCACGGCAATTATGGGGTTTGCCGAAATTGCCCGCGACCATGCAACGGCTGAGGTTCATGGCTATATTGAGCGTATTGTGGCGGCGGGAAACACATTGTTACGATTGTTCACCGACATGCTGGAGCTTTCAAAGGTCGAGGCTGGTACGCTTGTGGTTTCGTTGGGAGAGGTAAACGTGGCAGATTTATGCGAACGTGTTCATATAAGTTTCGCTTCCGAAGCGGCAGCAAAAGGCGTGGAATTAAGCCTCGCCGTTAGCTCTGAGCTTCCGCCAGCGCTGCTGCTGGACGTAGTGAAGCTCCGCCAGACTATGCAGCATCTCGTGGGAAATGCTGTGAAATTTACCCGACAAGGGTTTATACGGGTTTCCGTGCAAGCGGCTTCGCACCCATGGATGCCAGGCTTGGAAGAGCCAGACTTGGAAGAGAGGGTAAACGGCGATGTGGTGGACGTGAGAATCGTAGTACAAGACAGTGGTATTGGTATTGCAGCAGATAAGCAGGCTTCAATTTTTCATGCGTTTCGTCAGCAAGATGGTAACACAACAAGGAGTTATGGCGGTTTAGGGGTGGGGTTGACAATCGCTCACCATCTTGTAGAGGCAATGGGCGGCAGTATCACCGTTGAAAGTGAACTTGGTATTGGCTCTACATTTACTATCTTGTTACGCGATGTATCCATTATTGTTCCCGTATCGTCTCAATTAGAAAGTCCGAATAGTAGTGCAATTGGTAGCGAGCTATTTCCCTGGGAATCAGGATTGGTAGCATATTCGAGCATTCGCCCGCAGTGTCCGCCGCGACTGCTTGCGTTGATAGATGACGTTTTTCTTCCGCTTTGGCAATCGGTGCTTCCGCGCATGAATAATCTGGACATTGAAGAATTTGGTCGGCAGCTCCTTGAAGCGGGGGCATTTTTCGACGTAGAACCGCTCCAACGCTACGGCACTGAGCTTCGTGCGCTCGCCGTATCTCTCAAACTTGTCGAAATGGAGCGAGAGTTTAGGGCATTCTCTCAATTGGTAGAGCCTCAAGCGTTGACAGCAACGCCGGATTTGCTCACAGAGGAACGTTCTTAAGTGATGCTTTCGTTATAGAAAATATCGTACAGAAGGGGTAAATTAGGCTGCCGTTGGCCGTTTTTGATAATACTCTCCGCAGTAGTATTCGCCTATCCTTTGGCGACAATCATGTTGGCGACATTCACACGACATACAAACACCATGAAACCTTGGTGGAAATATTGGGTTATAGTACTTCTGAGCGCTGTTGCGCTGCGGACGGCAGCGAGCGCCCAAAATTCCCTGATTGACTCGCTTGCGGCGCAAGTGCAAGCCGCAGAGCCTCGTCAAGACACAACGTTTGTGTTATTGTTGAACGAACTGAGCTATGCGAATTGGGGTACGAGCCCACAACGGTGCGTAGAGTACGCCAGCCGCGCAGCACAAATTGCTGAACGTATTGGTTTTCCTCGTGGTCAGGCAATCGCACACACCAATATGGGCTGGGGTTGGTATATGCAAGGTGAGTATCCGAAGGCAATGGAGTCCTATCTACGGGCGCAGAGTATAGCAGAGCAGCTTGATACCAAAGTTTTGTTTGCGCGTGTGCTGCAATACAAAGCTATTATTTATCGCCTTCAAAAAGACCCTGAGCGTGCGGTGAAGGAGCATTTGCGAGCACTCGACCTGATGCTTGCCGCCCATGACAGCACGTATTTAGGCGAATTGTTGGAAGATATTGGTATTGATTACCGATTTTTGGGCAATCCCGTGAAAGGTAGGGAGTTCCTCTTCAAGGCGCTTCCGTATTTTGAGCGAGCGTATGACTCCATTAATATCTGTGCGATTTATGCCTACGTTGGGGAATGTGATTTTCTGTTGAAAGAATACGAGCATTCAATACAGTCGCATCAATACTCGCTTGTGATGTCGAGCAAAATTCAATTCATTCGTGGCTTGGCATTCAATTTCTCCCGAATGGCGCATGTCTTCAACGCTACGGGGCATTCGGATAGTGCGGTAATCTACGGATTGAAGGCGATTCCACCCGCCGAACAGGTGCGATCCAGAGACCAACTGCGCGAGGCGTACAAAGCCCTTGCGGTGGGGTATGCGGGGCAGAAGAATTTCGCCAAAGCGTACGAATATCAAGAGCGCTTTACTATGCTTCAAGACACATTATTGAGCGATAATACCCGCACAAATTTAGCATTGCAACAGACGGATTACGAAGTGCAAAAACGCGAGACGCAGATTCATTTGCTTGACAAACAAAATGAGCTTCGTAACGTCGTGATACTCTCATTTTTCGGGGCAATACTTTCGTTGATTGTTTTGCTGGCGCTCATGGTCAATCGTTCTCGTCTTCAAAGGCGCTCTGCAAGCGCGTTGCAAGCAACAAATAGCCAAATCGTGCGGCAAAAGGAGTTATTAGAGAATAGTACGACAGAGATTCAGCAGCAAAATGTAGAAATTCACTCTCAAAATCAGATATTAACGGAACAAACACTCCAACTTGCAGCCGCGTTCAGCGAATTGGATGCTGCTCATAAACGGCTTATCTATCAAAATCAACAGCTATCGGACTTGAATTATGAAAAAAATGAGTTTATGGGGATTGCCGCGCATGACCTGAAAAACCCCCTTGCCGCCATCCAAATGACGGTTTCCATGCTTCTACGGTATCGTGATAAAACGTCTCCCGAAGAGATAGAGCGAAAATTGGGGACAATTCTTGTGGTCATTGAGCGTATGACGGGAATTATTACGAATCTACTGGAAGTGAATGCTCTCGAATCGGGTACGATGAATCTTACTCCCACAGCGGTTGATATAGCAGTACTTGTGGAGCAAATCGCCGATGATTACCGCGAACGTGCTGTCTCAAAGGGCATCACTATTCATGTTCATGCTCAAACGCCCACTCTTTACGCCTTTGCCGACAAAACAGCAATCATTGGAGTGCTGGAAAATCTCATTTCCAACGCCCTCAAATACTCACCACACGAGAGAAATGTCTTCCTGCGAGTACGTATCAGCGAACGTGGGGCGCGTGTTGAAGTTCAGGACGAGGGACCGGGTTTGAGCGACGAGGACAAGACAAAGCTTTTTGGGAAATTCGCCCGCCTTTCGGCACAACCCACAGGAAGCGAACACAGTACAGGATTGGGTTTGAGTATTGTAAAAAAGCTTGTCGAGGCGATGAACGGGCGTGTATGGTGCGAATCGGAGCTTGGGCAGGGCGCGACGTTTGTGGTTGAATTGCCAGTCGTTGAAGGTGTGACAACCACAGAATAGGGAGAAAGATAGCACAATCCACATTACACGAGGAAGAGAGATGATAATGGATATTCAACAATCGTGGTTTCACCAACGTAGAATCATCTTTTGGTTATTGCTTTTTGCAAATAATATGCTGTTCACCGGCAGCATAAACGCTCAATCGATAGTCCCTCCGAATGTACCGCATATTGTCTCGCAGTATGCGCTTGAAGTGTGGAATACAACAAACGGCTTGCCCCACAACTCCGTGCTGGGGATTCAGCAGACCAGCGATGGTTATCTTTGGTTTGTTACATTTGATGGTTTGGTACGTTTTGATGGGGTAACATTTACCCATTTTAACTCTGCGACAGTACCCGTTATGAAGACCAAAACATCGGAACACCTTTTCAAAGACCGTTCGGACGCTTTGTGGTTGAGTTTGCAGGGAACGGGCGTTATGCGAGTGTTTGGGGGTGATTTTTCCATAATAACAAAAAAAGAAGGGCTTGCATCGGAAAGGATTTGGGCTATTACACAAGACCATGACGGTTCTATCCTTATCGCTAACAATACAGGAATTGGGCATGTACGGAGAGATTCTCAAGGACATCTAACCTTTGAGCGTGATCCTGTCCTCAATCAAGGTATCAAAGAGTACGCAAAAATACTTATGGTGGATAGTTCGGGTGGTGTTTGGGTTGGTACGACAAACGAACTCTATTACCGCTCAGGCGGTGTATTGCGTCGTTTTACGACTGAGAATGGGTTGCCGGACAATAGTATAAAGGCTTTATTTCAAGACCGAGCAGGCAAGGTGTGGGTCGGCACGGGAAAGGGGTGTTGTTATTGGTCGGAGGATCGGTTTATCTGCCCGTCGGCTCTGAATGGGTTACAATTTCCTATATGGGCATTTGCCCAAGACCGCCAAAACAACTATTGGATTGCCACGAATCAAGGGCTGTTCTTGTGGAATGGCGCTCCAGACGGCATCCATAATAGTGTACACGGCAGCGATGCTCTCTGCTCAATAACTACCAAAGACGGAATGCCGGATAATTCTGTTCGCTCGGTGTTTGAAGACCGTGAGGGTAATATTTGGGCGGGAACATATTATGGTGGCGTTGTCAAACTCCGCAAAGGCAAATTTGTTAATATTACCTCTTCGGAGGGCTTACTAAATGATGTTATTTATAGCATAACGCCTTCGCGGAACGGCGGTTTGTGGATCGGTGGTATTAGCGGTGTGCAATATTTTAGAAACGGTGTGGCTACAAATTACACCACCCGACAAGGCTTACGCTCTGAGATGGTGCGGAGTGTGATAGAAGACCACGCAGGTATGGTTTGGATAGGTTCTTACGGAGGGCTGCACACAATCTCCGATGGCAAAATACGTGCTGTTTATACCGAACGAGATGGATTGCTCGACCAGCAAATTCGCGTATTGATGGAAACAAGCGATAGTGCGCTCTGGATAGGCAGTACGCGCGGACTTTCGCGGTTCAAGAATGGGGTGTTCAAAAACTATGCGGCGAAAGAAGGACTTTCGCTCAGTAGTGTTGTGGGATTGTACGAGGATCGTCAGCATCGTTTGTGGGTTGCCACAAACGGTGGTGGTGCCAATGTCTTTGCCGATGGCGTGTTCACTCATTATGGCATGGACGAAGGAACGGCGACAAACGTAATCTTTTGCTTCCACCAAGACGAACGGGGCGATATGTGGTTGGGCGGCACTGGCGGTCTGAGCTATATCCACGATGGTAAAATATCGGTGTTTACCGTTAAGGAAGGGCTTCCGGATAACGATATTTTTGGATTATTTGAGGACGCTAAGGGTTGTTTTTGGATGGGGACAAATTCCGGAATTTTATGCGTAAACAAACAACAATTACGCGATTACGCGTCGGGCAAACGTTTGATGATTGATTACAAGCTGTACAACCGCTCTGACGGTATGAAATCAAGTAGTTGTAATACTCCAGCTACGGGCTGTATTACGCGGGACGGGCAGATGTATTTTCCTACGCTCAAAGGCGTTGTTGTTATTGACCCTGAGCACATTTCTCGGAATATTATTGTGCCGTCTGTTGCGGTGGAGCGGGTGGTTTTGAGGCAAACAGACTCCGGGCGGTTTGTTGCCGATACGCTATGGCGCTCGCCGTTAGAGATACGTTCCGATTTACCTACGAGAGCATTGGAGTTTCCGCCCGGCTTCAAAAATCTTGAGATTACCTATACAGCTTTGAGCTTAACAGCGCCGGAAAATATGCGATTTAAGTATAAACTTGAAGGGTATGATGAAGTCTGGACGGATGCAGGGACACGCCGGACAGCTTTTTTCACGAACCTTTCGCCCGGTGTCTATCGTTTTCGTGTGATTGCTTGTAATAATGACGGCGTGTGGAACGAGACAGGAGCCACGCTTGAGCTTCGAGTGCTGCCGCAGTGGTGGCAAACATGGTGGTTTCGTGCAATATTTGCTATCGTTTTGGTAAGCAGTTTGGGTGCTGGATATTACGCCAGAATGCGTTATGTAGAAGCACAAAACCGCAAACTGAAACGTTTGGCGGAGGTTCGTACGCATGAGTTAGAGGTAACAGTAGTGGAGGTGGAAACAAGTAGTAAGGAAATTCACCGTCAGCACGAAATTTTGGAAGAGCAAGCACGAGAAATTGAACTTACAAACTCACAATTGCAAGAGAAAAATCAGTTATTGGAAAATCTCGTCGCTGAGATGAATACATTGAATACTCTGACCAAAGAAGTAAGTGCGTCGCTTGATTTTAACCATATTATGGAAACCGTTATCACAGCGCTCTCCGCATCTAATGAATTCAGTGATTTTACCGATATAAGTATTCACCTTTATAATCAAGAAGAAGGAGTCATTAAATGGTATGGATCGTTCGGGGAAATGTTTGGGCATTATGAACGGACAGAAGAAATTGAGGCAATTTGGGGTCGGCTTACTCTTGGCTCGAAAAATAGCACTGTTTCCTATATCTACAAGACAGGAGCAAGTTTATATGTGCCGTCTGTCGAGCCTGAAAAATTGTTGCCGTTTGACAAATATTATCAAGAATTGTTTGGCTTTTCTTCGTGTGCTCTGTTCCCGCTCCATGTGCAAGGGCAAATTATAGGTGTTGTTGTATTTTATGGTTCTGTGTTATCGCATGAACCTTTAAGGGGAGAGCAGGTTGGTCGGCTTGGTAATTATGCAACACAAATTGCCGCGGCACTCCATAGCACACAAATCTATCAGGCAAGTGAGCAGGCGCTTGAGCATTTGAACGTATCATATAATGAAATCATTCGCCAGCAAAAAATATTAGAAGAGCAAGCAACGGAAATCGAGGTTGCAAATACATCATTGCAAGAAAAAAATGAATTGTTGGAAGATCTCAACCGTGAAAAAAATGAATTTTTAGGCATTGCCGCGCACGACTTAAAAAACCCACTTGCCGCGATTCAAATCTCGGCATCACTTATTGCTCAATATTTTGAGCGCATGACCAAAGAGGACATTATTGAACGTAGCAATTCAATTATGCTTTTGGCAAAACGGATGTCGGCAATTATCATGAATCTGCTCGACCTTAATGCCCTCGAATCCGGTAAACTAAACCTTACGTCGGCACTCTTTAATATTGCCAAACTCACGCAAGATTTTGTGGATGAATACCGCGAGCGTGCTGCCGCAAAACAGATTGAGATGAAATTTTACGCCACCGCTCCCGAAATGACTGCCTTTGCCGATGTGTCTGCCATGACCGAAGTATTAGACAATCTTATCTCGAATGCCGTAAAATATTCCCCTCCCGGCAAAACAGTGTGGGTGTCGGTTCTCAACGAACAAGAAGCAAGGGGTAACGAGCAGGGGGCTGGACTGAAGCCTGGCACTTGTTGCTTGATACTTGTCAAAGACGAGGGACCTGGGTTAAATGACGACGACAAAAAACAATTGTTCGGGAAATTTGCCCGTCTTTCGGCAAAACCCACGGCGGGTGAACACTCAACGGGTTTGGGGCTTTCAATAGTCAAAAAAATTGTTGAGGCTATGCACGGGCGTGTGTGGTGCGAATCGGAGTTGGGGCAGGGCGCGACGTTTGTGGTGGAATTGCCTATTGCGGAGATATATGTAGATTAAAAGCGTGTTTGGGACAAAAATTAATGAGTGTGTCCATCGTCACGAAAAACCAAGGTGTTGTTATGAATCATCCTATTTTCCTTTGGTGCGTAGTGGTTTCGATATTAGGAGCGCCGACTTGTGTTTACGCACAGGAATCATTATTGACTGATTCATTATTGGTTGCCTTGCCAAAAGCACCTGAAGACACGGTCAAGGTTCATCTACTCAATGCTATTGCATGGTCTTACCGAAATAATGCCCCTAAACAGTCGTTGGACTACGCTTCGCAAGCCGAAAGTTTGGCAGAGCATCTGGCGTGGAACAAAGGACGTGTAGGAGCGCTCAACAATATTGGGTTTGCTCATTTTCGGCTTGGCAATTTCACGACCTCCATACGAGTGGCTATGCAGGCGTTGGAACTCAGCGAGGCGATTTTCGATAAAAACAATGCTGCTTATGCTTTGAACACGTTGGGCAATTCGACCAACAGTTTAGGAGATAATAATGAAGGTTTAGCGTATCATTTTAGATCGTTAGCGTTGCGGGAAGAATTAGGCGACAAAGCCCTCCAGAGCGCTTCATTAGGCAATATTGCTCTTGTGTATTCAGCGCAAGGCAATTACGATAATGCGTTACGGTATCATTTTCAAGCACTTCGGTTTGCAACAGAAGTAGGTGATGTGGAACGACAAGCACTCTTGCTGAACAATATCGGATTTGAATTTCTGAACAAAAACCTGCCCGATAGCGCTATGCGGTATGCACAAAATGCCATTGCATTATCGAAACAATTTGGCTTTAGGGGGATTATGGGTTTTTCTTCTGGCATAATAGGCGAATTATTAAGCAAACAAGGGCAATACGACAGCGCAATGACGTATTTTCAAGCCTCTCTTGATTTGCTGGATCAGCTTGGCGAAAAACGAAATACGGCGTATTTCTTGTGTAAAGTGAGTGCTTCGTTGTTAGCGCAAGGTAAACAACAGGAAGCCTTGCGCTATGCCAAATGGAGTTTTGAGCTTGCCGACAGCATTAGCGCTCGCCCCGATAAACGGAACGCCCTTAAAATGCTTGCCGAAGTCACAAAAATGCTTGGCAAGTACCCACAATCGTTGGGCTATCTGGAGCGATATATGGCGTTGAATGATTCCCTCGTCAATGAAGAAAGCAGTCGGATAACGCTTCAACGGGAAGCGCGGTACGAAGCCGATAAAAAAGACAAACAAATCCTTTTGCTGCAAAAAGATAAAGAACAGCAACAAATCGTGCGAAATAGTCTTATTGGCGGCTTTATGATTGTTTTTTTTGCCGCACTTTGGCTTGGGTATTTGTACCGCGCCAAACATCAAGCGAGCAATGAAATTTTGCGTCAGCAAAAGGTATTGGAAGACCAAACGGCGGAGATTGAAGTCGTCAACACGCAACTGCATGAAATGAACCAAACGCTTCAAGACTCCAATCAGCAATTACAAGAGCTGAATGCCGAAAAAAATGAATTTTTGAGTATTGCCGCTCACGACCTCAGAAACCCGCTTGCAGGCATTCAAATGAATGTAGGATTGCTCAAAAAACATTCCCAGACCATGCTGCCGGAAGAAATATTCTCCTACTATGAAAACATTTCTGTGCGTTCGCAATATATGACTGCTATTTTGAACAACCTTTTAGGAATAAATGTGATCGAAGCGGGTCAGATGGCACTCAAACTGGAGAATATTAACGTTGCGACTATAGTGCAACAGGTTGTGCGTGATTACAAAGAGCGTGCGGAAAAGAAAAACATCGTGATGTATATCGCACCATTTGAAGAGTTTTTTACGGCATTTGCCGATGCAGATATTACACAAGAGGTGGTAGATAATTTGATTTCCAATGCGATAAAATACTCTCCGCATGGCAAAAATGTGGTTGTGGAATTGGTTCGTTATGAGCAATACGCACGGATTGCGATACGAGACGAGGGACCGGGATTGAGTGAGGCAGATAAAAAACAGTTATTTGCGAAGTTTGCCCGGTTGTCAGCCAAACCAACGGGAGGAGAAAATTCAACGGGTTTGGGGTTGGCGATTGTGAAAAAACTCGTAGAAGCGATGAATGGGCGTGTGTGGTGCGAGAGCGAGATAGACGAAGGGCTTCCTTCGGGTGCGATGTTTGTTGTAGAATTGCCTGCTGCAATTCTATTGGATACGTGAGCCAAAAACCGAATACGTTGTAAAAAGGGAATGCAATGGGAGTGTATGTATGAAAATTTTTGCTTGTACCCTGCTGTGGCTGTTTTCTGCTGGAGCGACGGCGGAGGCTTTTGCTACGGCAACGAAGCCCGCACCACTCCTTACTGACAGTCTCAAAGTCATAGCCTTTAGTAATCGAAATGATACGAAGGTCGTGGACGCTCTTAATGCATTAGCACGTTTGTTTGCTTATCATGCAGCAGTACGGGATTCGGTTTTTATCTGCGCTGAACGTGCTGCGGCGCTGGCAGACAGTCTTTCGTATAAGCGGGGTCGTGCCGAAGCGCTGAATATTATAGGATACACGCTGACGACAGTGGGTAAAATTGAGCAAGCATTGGAACAAAGTTTTGTGCAATTAGCTTTTGTTGAAGGAATGGGTGAACCCCGCCTTATTGCACAAGCGCTGTTTAATATCGGTTTTGCTGCAGGGCAACAAACGACAAACAACAAGTCTGAACATCAGCGAGCACGCCAATATTTGTTGCGAGGACTTGCCCTTAGCCAACAAATACTTGATAGCACATTGATGGCTGAGTGTTGCAATGCGCTTGGGCGCTTATCGCGCAAGGAAGGCAATATTGAAGAAGCCTTGGGCTATCACTCTCAAGCGGTCGCATTTCTTATCAACACGAACGATAATGATATTGTTGCTTCTGAGCAGCTCGGCTGGGCGCTGTACAGCATGGGAGCCATTTATGAAGCTCAAGGCAAGTTCCCGACAGCGTTGGAGTATGCTCAACAATCATTGGCGGTGCGGACGAGAATAAGCACTCACTTTGCCGTTGCCGTATCGCTCCGGCTTATCGCACGGCTTTATTACAAACAGGGTAAGTATGCAAATGCACTGGAGTATGTGAATAAAAGTATTGCCATAAGCAACAATCTTGAAGGGGCGTTTCTTGTGAAATCGGAAAATTATCAGGTACTTTCTGCTATTTATTTCGCAATGAACAAGCATGAAGCGGCGCTAAAGTGGTATAAAGTGTACGTTACGCTTAAAGACTCTGCTTCAGCGCTTGAAACACAATATAGTATGCTCAATCTTCAAACAAAACTCAACGTCGAGCGTCAAGAGCGTGAGAAAGCAGTGTTGGTGAAAGACCGAGAAGTACAACAAGCGGTGATTGATCGGCAGCGACTTTTGGGTGTGTTCATCGTGGGAACTGGGCTGATACTGTTTGCTCTCGTTCTTGTGTTAGTACGTACAAACCGCATCAAACAACGGAAAAATCAGAAAATAGGTGTTGCTTATACGGAAATCCGCCGCCAGCAAGAGGCTTTGCAAGAACAAGCCCAAGAAATAGAGATTACCAATACACAATTGCAAGAAACTAACACTGCCTTGCAAATCACCAACACTGCGCTCGACGAGGCAAATACGTTTAAGATGAATATGCTCAGTATGGTTTCGCATGACCTCAAGAATCCTTTGAACAACATTATCAATTATGCGGGTTTGGTAGAAGAAGATGCGGATAATACCGTTCAATATGTTCGGAATATCAGCCAAATAGGTTGGCGGATGTTGACGTTTGTTGAGGATTTACTCGATACGGCAGCACTTGAATTAGGCAAATTGGAAATTTCTCTGGAACCGTTAAACTTGAGTCAATTGATACGAGAGGTCGAACATCGGTATGCGTTTTATGCGGCACAAAAAAAGCAATCCATCAGCATCGAAACATCGGACGACTGCTGGATACGAGGCGATGAGCAGCGTTTACGGCAAGTGGTAGATAATCTCGTAAGCAATGCCGTCAAATATGCGCCTCGCAACACAACAATAACGATTGGGCTACAACAGGGGAACAATTACGTACGGCTTGTCGTTAGCGATGAGGGTCCGGGCATAAGTGAGGCAGATAAAAAACAGATGTTCGGATTTTTTCAACGCTTGAGCGCACAACCGACCGGCGGCGAGTCGTCAAGCGGTGTAGGGCTGGCGATTGTGAAAAAATTAGTAGAAATGATGAATGGGCGTGTGTGGTGCGAAAGTGAGTTGGGCGACGGGCTTCCGTCGGGCGCAACATTTATCGTGGAATTACCAAGAGCGGAGGCAAAACAATGACGAGAATTGTGAACAATATTCTCAGAACCATTGCATTGATGCTATGTGTCGGGCAATTTGTCCTGCAAGCGTGGTCACAGCAGCCATCGGTGCAGGATAGTTTGCGTGGCGTTATTGCACGGGGCGGACGCGATACGAACACAATAAAAGCCCTCAACGACTATGCGATGAGCGTCCACGAAACGTTCCCCGACACCACGCGTTTGTTTGCTACAAAGGCGCTTGGTATAGCGGATTCGCTCAATTACAGCACGGGGCGAGCAAGAAGCCTAAATGTGATAGGTGTTTCATACTTCATTCAGAACAATTATGAAAAGGCATTGGAGTTTTATTTACAAGCACTGACCTTGCGCGAAAATGCCGGGGATATGGGTGGTGTGGCTGCATTACTCAATAATGTTGGCATGGTCTATCGGGACATGAAAGATTATGTGACGGCGTTAAGTTATTATTTTCGCGCCAAACATCTGAATGATTCACTTCAGAACCGTTTGTTTTTATCACGCAACTTGAATAATATCGGTTCGGCTTACGAAGAGCTTGCTGCCTACGATTCGGCGTTAGTGTATCATCAACGTTCGTTGGCATTGAAGGAAATAATCGGCGAAAAGCAAGGTATGGCAACGTCGCTCAGGAATATCGGGCGCGTATATCTGAAATTGGGGCGTAAAAGCGATGCCTTTGAGATGCTCCAAAAAGCCCTTTCCGTGCCGGAAATCTCCAAACAAACGATGGTACAAACATTGTTAGACCTCAGTGAAACCTATCACTCAGGAAAGCACGAGAAAGCAGCAATAAGTACTGCCGAACGCGCTGTACTCATGTCGCGCGAGATGGGGGCAGTATTGCTCGAGCAAAATGCTCACGAGCTGTTGTCGCGCTATAAAGCAAGTGTGGAAGACCATCGGAGTGCATTAGAGCATTATCAACGATTTATAGCTATTCGTGATTCGCTGTTTAACGACAAAAGTACCCGCCGATTGGCTGCATTGCAGACGAATTACGAGATTGAGCGCCAACGCAACCAGATTGCACTTCTTACGAACGATAAAAAACTCCAAGAAACAGTGCGTACGGCATTGATTGGTGGCGCGGCGCTGTTGCTGATTCTTTTGCTTATTTCCTTCATTGCGTACCGCAACAAACGCCGCTCCGAACACCAATTGCAAGAAACGAATGTAGAGATTTTGCGGCAGCAAGACTTATTGTCCGACCAATCGCAAGAAATTGAGCTTGTGAACACGGCATTATCGGAAAATAATGAACAACTTGCGGAGGCAAATAGTAGCCTGACAGCACTAAATACCGAAAAAGATGAATTTTTTGGCATCGTCGCCCACGACCTCAAAAACCCGCTCAACGGCATACGTGGTCTTGCTGATATGATGCTTCACTATGCTGGCGATTTTGATGAATCTCAGAAACAGCAATTCTTAACGTCTATTGTGAGCGCCTCGGAGCGAATGTTTGAACTTATCAAAAATTTATTGGACGTGAATGCTATTGAACGTGGCGGTTTTACGCTCAACCCTGTCGTGGCGGATGTGAGCACACATGCCGAAATAGTTGCTGATTCCTATCGCACCCGTGCTGCACAAAAACAGATTGTCATTCACTATGCTGGTGAAAAAGGCATCTGCGCTACGGTTGATGAAACGGCACTCCATCAAGTGTTGGATAATCTCGTCTCGAATGCCGTCAAATACTCGCCGCACGGCAAACACGTCTGGGTCGTTGTCAGTAGTCATCAGTCATTGGTCAGTAGTCATCAGTCATTAGGTATTGATCGCTCTACACCCAATGACCAAACACCAATGACGAATGACCAAGCACCAATAACGAACAACCAACCTCTCATGGCAAGGGTGGTAGTGCGTGATGAAGGTCCGGGATTGAATGAAAATGATAAACAGCAGCTTTTTGGTAAATTTGCCCGTTTAAGCGCCCAACCAACGGGCGGTGAACACTCGACGGGTTTAGGATTGAGCATTGTGAAAAAGCTCGTCGAACTCATGAATGGGCGCGTGTGGTGCGAATCTGAATTAGGGCAAGGCGCAACCTTTATAGTGGAATTGCCGACGATTCAGGCATCAGAAGAGAAATGAGTTTAGAAAAGGTATGTACAATATGATACAACGGGTAAAAACAATCCTCAAGGATTGGCTGACGCATCGCCAAGGCTGGTTAGTCAAGCCGTTTCGTAACCGTGTGTATCCAGCCACTTTTATTGAGGAAACCAATGAGCAGTGCCGAATTTTTTTCGTGTTATATGCGCCGCCATTTTTTGTTGCGTGGTTACCGTATCTTGCCATAGACCCTTTATTGTTTCCGAATGAACCGTTGATTCCGATGTTGCGAGTGGGGTTGACGTTCACAGGCGTTGTTGCTTTGCTTGCACGGTTGTTTTTGCGTTATCCTCAGCGTCATCGCATTATTGCAAACGCGATGATGTATTATTTGATAATCGCCACGGGAATCATCACAGGGCTTGCAAAGGGGCATCCGAGCTATATTGGTGGTTATTGTTTTCTGATTACGGTATTGAGTGCCACGCCGATTGAGTTGCGGCATTTGTACACTGCGCTTGGACTGTCATTGACAATATTTGCGAGTTTATGCTGGCAATCTGGTGTATCTTTTGCGACACCCTCGCTACGCTACAGCCTGCAAGACCTTATTAGTACCGTCGCCGTGAATGGTATTCTGAGTTATGGTTGGATGCTTTTGCGCCGTAATAGTTATGAAAAAGGGCGAGCATTACAAGAATTGAACTTTCGTAGCAATCGGCAACAACAGATTCTCGAAGAACAAAATGCTGCCTTGTTGCATCTGAACACCGAAAAAAATGAGATTGTGGGGATTGTTTCGCATGACCTTCGTAACCCTCTGACTACCATTTTAGGTTATGCCGAAGTAACGCGGTCGTCGAACTATGCGCTTGATATAAGCGAATACCAGCGTTTTTCGCAGCAGATACACGACGCAGCAACGAGAATGTTGGGTCTCATACAGAGACTTTTGGACGTGAATGCGCTCGAAAGCGGGCGAATGCCGATTGAGTTTGGAACGGTGAACATTAGTGAAGTGGCTCGTTCAGTGGTAGAGCAGTACCAATCAATCGCAGCGGAAAAAAGCATTACATTGTTGTACGAATCCGTACCGAATGCTTTTGCTTTGGCGGATACTTCGTTTGTGCATCAAATTTTGGAGAACCTCATCTCGAACGCTCTTAAATATTCGCCGCAAGGTCGGTCGGTCTTTATTACGATTGATAAGAACGATAAAAACGAACAACAATCCTCAACTATCAATTCCCAATTCCCAACTCTTCATGCTCAATTCTCTATCTTCATTTCCGTGCGTGACGAAGGCGAGGGGATTTCGCCGGAAGATATGCAAAGGTTGTTTGGGAAATTTGTTCGTCTAACAGCAAAGCCAACGGGCGGCGAGCACTCAACAGGACTTGGACTTTCGATTGTGAAACGTATGGTCGAAGCGATGCACGGGCGCGTATGGTGCGAGTCGGAACGCGGTAAAGGGGCGACGTTTATCGTGGAATTGCCGTATATGTATTAGGGAGTTATTCATAAAAAATGGGTCGCCAAACTGAAGTACGCATGGAAGTTAGTAAGGGGATTTGAATATTTACGATTCTCATTGGTTTCAGTTGGAAAAGCCAGTTTTTAGGAAGAAAAATTGCGGCTATGAACTATGGCTGTCATGCCAATCCCAGCGAAGGCTGGGGAACCGGAATGACAAAACACTTCCAACTAACAACTGAAACCAATGAGAACCATATTTACAAACCCTCTTCATACCGTAATATTGTCATTTCCATAACTATTCTACTATCGCGCTGCTTACCAATGCTCAAGCAACATTCAGCATATTGTTCCTGTTGCATTGTACTCTCTACAGTCATAACGTTCCAATGTCTTGTCTTTTTGGAACTTTATGCTGCCGAAGAGAGTACAGCCACCACTACTCCGGTAACACGGCGTATTGATTCGTTGCACCGCATCGTAGTAACCACGCACGACACAAGTCGTGTGAAGGCTTTATATGCATTAGGGGAGACTTACCTTTTCCAATCGATTGATTCAGCGGAACGATATTATCAACGTGGTCTTGCGTTGGCTGAGAGTATTCAGATGCCGATTGGTGTTCTGGAAGGACTGATAATGTGCGGGTACATACTGGACAATCGAGGGAAATATTTTGAGGCTTTAGATTCAGTACTGAGAGCCTTGTCGTTAGCAGAAACGTTGCACAATGGACGTTACAGAGGAATAGCCTTTCATGCAATTGGCAATATTTACAAAAGGCAGGGTACGTACGAAGTAGCGTTACACTATTATCAAATGTCGCTTCAGGAATGTATCAATACCGGAAATTGCAGTGGTATTGCGGCAGAACATGCTGTATGCGCCGAAGTAAAATTTTTGCAGCAAGACAATAATGCGGCGATTGATCTCGGTAACAAGACGCTGCAAATAATGAAAGAATGCCAGCAACATTGGAACGAAGCCCGGTTTACTCCGCAGTATGTGCTGGGAATTGCACACAATACCATCGGATTTGCTTATTTAGCACAGCATAGCATTGATTCTGCAATGAACCATTTTGCGGATGCCCTGAATATTTCCTACGATAAGGCAATATTATCAAAAGCGCAGTGCGGAATTGGGCTTGCAAATGCGTATCAAGGCAAGACTCAAAAAGCAATGTATTTTGGTGATCAGGGTATGAGGTTGGCGCTGGAGGTGGGGCGCAAGGATTATATCAGAGATAGTTACTGGTACATGGCAAATATTTTTGCGTCGCTTACCAAGTATGATAGTGCATATTATTATTATCAACGGCATATTGAACTAAAAGAAGCACTCAACAAGGAGCAAATTGCTGAGAAAATGGCTCATTTAAGCCAATTGCAAGAGCGTGAGCGTCGTGAGTACGAACAAAAACAACAAACATTCGTGCAATATGGTCTTGGAGGAGTTTGTATTCTCGCTGTCGCATTTGCCGGGCTGATGGCAAGCCGCTATCGTCTTAAGCATCGCTCTGAAGATGCTCTGCAAGCCGTGAATGCACAACTGAACGAGGCAAACGAAGAGTTGCAACACCAGAACAAAGCTCTTATGGAGTTGAGTAAAGAAAAAGATGAATTATTAGGTATTGCAGCGCACGACCTCAAAAATCCGCTAAGTGGCATTTTAAGTATTGCCGATACACTATTACTCTACAGTAATGAGATAAGTGAAACTAATAAACACCAGCTTTTGCAATCCATCGTGCGTTCATCGGAGCGAATGTTTAGGCTTATCAGTAATTTACTCAGCATTAACGCCATCGAACGTGGTGGTATGACACTTCAACTCATGAGCTTGAACGTCAAAGATTGTGTGGATTCAGTTGTGAATGATTACAAACTACGCGCCGAACAAAAAGGCATCACATTACAGTTGATTGGTAACGATACTACTTTTGCTCAAGCCGATGAAGCCGCACTGGTTGAAGTGTTAGAGAATATTATTTCCAATGCTGTCAAATATTCGCCGCAGGGAAAAAATATCTGGATATCAGTTAGTCCTCAAGCAGCGATGCTCACTCATCAACCTTCAAACTCCAATGACCAAATTCCAATGATAAGGATTTCAGTGCGGGATGAGGGACCGGGCATTTCAGCGGATGACAGGCTAAAGTTGTTTGGTAAATTTTCACGACTATCGGCGCGACCGACTGGAGGAGAGCATAGCACTGGGTTAGGTTTAAGCATTGTCAAAGGGATAGTAGAAGCAATGAACGGGCGTGTGTGGTGCCAGTCGGAAGTGGGCGAAGGTGCAACGTTTATTATGGAATTGCCAGCAGCGCCTTTTGTTTCACAAACAGCCCCAGAATCAGCAGATTTATGAAACAGTGCTATCAAATATTCATAGTTGTGGTGATGTTTGCGTGCGCGGTTAGGCTTCCGGCACAGCAACAAAGCTCCATAGACAGTTTGCTCGCGCAGTTGTCGTCGGCACACGACACCACGCGCGTGAATATTTTGAACAGCATTGCGTGGAAATATCGCGTTTCAGATGTTGCCAAAGCATTAGACTATGCTCATCAAGCGTTGAAGGAAGCGGAAGCGCTTGATTACAAGCGGGCTATTGCCGTGAATTTTAATTACACAGGCATTATTTATCGCAATCTTGGCAACTATGTCAAAGCGATGGACTATTTTGTCAAGGCGCGTGTACTCGCTGAGCAGCATCTGTTTCGGCAGGAAGCGGCATATGCGCTGAACAACATCGGCGAGATCTACAAATTTCAGCGTAATTACACGAAGGCACGTGAGTTCGTACAGCAATCATTGCATACATTTGAGGAATTACGCGACAGTTCCGGCATGTACTATTGTTGCATACGATTGGGTGAAATTGCTCAAAGTGTGAATGATTATCCAAATGCATTAGTGTTTTTCAAGCGGGCGATTCTTTACGCCGATACGTTTGGGAATGAGTCATGGAAAGCGGGAGGATTGAATAGAATTGGGCAGGTTTATCAGGCACAAGGTTCTTACCAACAGGCATTAGAAACGTTTCAAACAGCATTAGCGATTACCCTCCGCATCCGTGACGAATCCGAACAGGCGGGCTCACTCATCAATATTGGCGATACCTATCTTGCATGGAATCGGTTCTCCGTCGCAAAAACGTATTTGCTACAAGGTTTTCAGATTGCAAATGCTTTGGGGCTGAAACAACGCGTCAAAAGGGCTTCTACGTCGCTTGTGCACATCTACAACGACGAAAAAAATTATGCCGAAGCACTAAAATACCAAACGATACAGCTTGAAATGAACGATTCGCTGTTTAGCGAGCAGGGGCGTAAAGAAATCGAGCGGCTCAACTCAAAATATGATTTGGAGAAAAAACAGGCGGAAATTGACTTATTGAGCAAAGATCAAGATATAAACAGGCTTGTACGAAATGGATTGATAGCGTTTTTGGGATTGATTCTTGTATTGGTTATCGTGTTAGTGCGGGGATACAAACAAAAACAACGTGCCGCGTTCGATTTGGAGCAGCAAAACCGCGAAATTTTGCGCCAACAGGAGGTATTGGAGCAGCAAGCGACAGAAATTGAAGTGGTCAATACGCAGATTCAGCAAACAAACTTCATGCTCGAAGGCACGAACGAAACGCTCGAACGGCGTAATATTGAGTTTCAGAAGGCAAACGCAGCGCTGAAAGAAGCCGATGAGTTTCGATTGAATATGCTGAGTATTGCCTCGCATGACTTGAAAAACCCTTTGCATGCCATCATCGGTTTGAGTGATTTGATAACTTTTGACTCGCAAAAGAGTGTGGAATATGCGAAACAGATTAACGAGAGCAGTTGGCAGATGCTGGAGTTAATCAAAGATTTATTGGATTCCTCAGCCCGCGAAATGGGTAAAATGGAACTTCTGGTGCAACCGATGGACATGGGCGAGTTAGTCCATTATGTGATGGAAAAATACACGAATGCCGCAGCGAATAAAGCACAAACTATTGTTGCTGATGTACCGCAAGAACTCTGGCTTCAGGGCGATGAACGGCGATTGCAGCAAGTGGTGGATAACCTGATTAGCAACGCTGTAAAATATGCGCCTCAAAACACAACGATCAAGGTAACATTGAGTGAGAGTCAAGCGTCTGACAAATGGGTGCGATTTTCTGTGAAGGACGAAGGACCGGGCGTGAGCGAGGAAGACAAGCAACGAATGTTCGGTTTTTTTCAGCGCCTTTCGGCACAACCGACAGGCGGTGAAAGCAGTAATGGTGTGGGTTTAGCCATTGTTAAGCAAATTGTAGATCTGCACGAAGGGCGTGTGTGGTGCGAAAGCGAGGTAGGTGACGGGCTTCCGTCGGGCACCACGTTTGTGGTGGAATTACCC
This sequence comes from Candidatus Kapaibacterium sp., assembly GCA_025358765.1. Lineage (GTDB taxonomy): Bacteria > Bacteroidota > Ignavibacteria > Kapaibacteriales > UBA4661 > JANYIG01. Next base: position 378 of record JANYIG010000131.1, on the reverse strand, counting down.
ATAAGTAGCCTATAGAGTGAATCGTTACAATAGGGAATGTGACAAAAATTGACCAAGTTGTATTAATCTAATGCCCACAAAAAAATTGTATGCTGTGTGTCAAGGTTGTACAGAATCGGCAGACGTATTAGATTAGATACCCTCCAGTACAATCCCTTTTTCCGTTTAATGCCAAGCCCAATATCTATTTATAGAAATGGAAATTATCATAGCCGTTGTCATACTGCTGATAGGCGTTACTGTGTTCGTTGAGCGCACTATGCGAATTCAACATCGAGCAAATGCCAAAGTGACCGATGCTCGTAACGAACTCCAACGCATTAATACCGCCATTCAAGCGGCAGCCACCACATTCAGCATTCAAGAAATTGCAACCCT
>JANYIG010000118.1 GCA_025358765.1 Candidatus Kapaibacterium sp. | reverse complement strand
TGATAAAAAATCGGTCAAACTCTTGTTCCCCGATCACCATCTTTCCCATGCTGCCAGTGCCTATTACGCTTCGCCGTTCCAAGATGCTGCCATCCTGACAATTGACGGCGTAGGTGAGTGGGCAACGGCTTCCGTCTCGCACGGCAAAGGCAATAATATTACCGTTCTCAAAGAACTTCATTTCCCGCATTCCATCGGACTTCTATACTCAGCCTTTACGTATTTTCTGGGCTTCAAGGTAAATTCTGGTGAATACAAACTCATGGGGCTTGCGCCTTATGGCGACCCAACATCACCCGACATCCAGCGTTATGTGGATATTATCTACAAGCACATTGTCCAGTTGTACGAGGATGGCTCCATCTGGCTTAATCAGGATGTATTTGACTACGCAACGGGTCTGTACATGGTTAAGGACGATGTTTGGGAGAAGTTCTTTGGTTTTCCCGTACGCAAAGGCGAGACTGCTATTGAACAACATCATTGCAATTTAGGTTTAGCGATTCAGCGCGTGACGGAAGATATTGTTCTCAATATGGCACGGGAAGCAAAACGTCTGACAGGCAGTAACTACCTCACGATGGCGGGAGGCGTAGCACTCAACTGCGTTTCCAACGGCAAACTTCTGAAAGCAAATATTTTTGAGGATATATTCATCCAGCCAGCCGCAGGCGACGCTGGTGGTGCGCTCGGTGCAGCATACGCGGCGCATCACATCTACTTCGGCAAGCCGCGTGTGCCAATAACCACTATGGATGCCATGCGAGGTTCGTATTTAGGACCGGAAGCATCGAGTTTTGAAATCGAATCTACCTCTAAGAAATTCAAAGCAGTGTACACACATTACGACGATTTCGAGAAGCTAGCAACTGATGTAGCGAAGCTGCTTGCCGACGGCAATGTGATTGGCTGGCATCAAGGGCGCATGGAGTGGGGACCACGGGCACTCGGTAACCGCAGCATTCTTGCCGATGCACGGAATCCAGAAATGCAAAAGCGCCTGAACCTGAAAATCAAATATCGTGAAGGGTTTCGACCATTTGCGCCGTCGGTGCTGGCGGAAGACGAGGGGGAGTATTTTGATATTTCCACACCGTCGCCGTACATGCTGCTTATTGCCGACGTTGTGGAAAAGCGTCGTAACGTACTCCCTGCGAATTTTCATAGCCAGCCGCTGAAAGAAAAACTATATTTTCTGCGTTCCGACCTGCCATCCATCACGCATTTGGATTACTCCGCACGGGTGCAAACGGTTCACAAAGAAACGAACCCGCGTTATTGGTCACTTATCAACGCATTCAAGCAGCATACGGGATACGGCGTTATCGTGAATACGAGTTTTAATGTGCGAGGCGAGCCGATTGTGTGTACGGCGGAGGATTCCTACCGATGCTTTATGCGGACAGAAATGGATTACCTCGTTATTGGTAATTATGTCTTCAACAAGCGCGACCAGGTTCATTATCCAGAAAGATATGAATGGCGTGGAATGCTTGTTTCCGATTAACACGAAAATATCATTCTATCATTATTTACAGATTACATTATGCAAGCAGAGCAGGCTGAATTTCTCAAGGAATACCTCCCTATTTTCCGATGCCCTAAATCCGGCTCCGATTTACGGTTTGTGGGTAACAACCTTGAGAGCACATCCGGCGGTTATTCATATTCAATTCCTGAAGACAATATCCCTCGGCTGTTTGTGCCTAACGATTGGGATGCTTCGCATGATGATATTACATCACGTATGAAGGATTTTTACGAGGAGACACCGTTTCCGAACTATGACGATTTTGACGATGCCGGAGCACTCATTGATAAAGCTCGTAAGGGTGTATTTGCGCGTCTTTTGGATGAACAAATTCCGTGGAATGCCCGTATTATTGAGTGTGGATGCGGAACTGGGCAGCTTTCAAACTTTCTCTCTATCGCCAATAGAACCGTTATTGGCGCAGATATGACGCTCAATTCGCTTCGGTTAGCGCAAGAATTCAAAGAGAAGAACGATCTTCATCGCGCATTTTTTACCCAGATGAATCTTTTTCGCCCGTGTTTCCAACCAGAGAGTTTTGATGTGGTTATTTCCAATGGCGTACTGCATCATACAAGTGACCCTTTTCTGGCGTTCAAAACGATTTCAACGCTTGTGAAACCCAAAGGTTACCTGCTAATAGGACTCTATCACACCTACGGGCGTATAAGCAATGATATTCGTCGCATGATTTTCAAAATGTCGGGAGACCGTTTTAAAGGTATGGATAAACGCGTTGTGGATACGAAACTCAGTGCGGCGAAGCGTAAAGCGTGGTTTATGGATCAATACAAGAATCCGCATGAATCCAAACATACCATTAACGAGGCATTAGATTGGGTAAAAAAAATCGGCTTTTCTTTTGTAAGCTGTATTCCCAAATCAAACCCGTTTGAACCCGGATTTTCTGAATCGGAGCAACTTTTCAAACCGATGCAGCCGGGCAACCGATTTGAACGCTTTTTGGTGGATACAGGAATGTTGGTAACGGGTGGCAGCGAGGGTGGTTTTTTTATCATCATTGCCCAGAAAAAATAACTACTACTCACAGTTCTGTACGACAATGAACAAGATCACCGATACGTTGAGAAAATATTACACGGGGCTGAGCATTTTTCTGCTTAATACGTTGTTGATGCTGGTGCTGACCGTCATTATTCTGGAAGTTGCCGCTCGCATTATAGTAAGTGCCGAAAAGAAAGCAAATACAAGTCAGAGCAGCCTTACGGAAGAGGGATACAAAGCCGATTGGAAAGAGCAGTATTTCAAAGATATTAACGGCTACCTGGCAGCAACAGGTGGTAAACAGGTGTACGAACCTTACACTCTCTGGAAAAATCCCGATTTCACAAGTCAGACCTTTAATATTGTAGGCGGCTACCGGAGAACAAGCAACCCACCTACAAACTCGACGGATTCAACCATAAAAGTATTTCTCTTTGGTGGAAGCACAATGTTTTCCATTGAAGTACCAGATGAGTACACAATTCCATCGTATGTTTCCCGAAAGTTGCACACCGCGTTCCCCAATAAAAGATTTGAGGTCACTAATTGGGGCATTCCGGGATTTGTCAGCGATCAGGAAGTTGTGCTTTTGAGCCGATTGCTTGCAGAAAATAAGCGACCAGATATTGTCATCATCTACGACGGTGTCAACGACACACGCATGAAAGTTGGTCAAGCAAAACCAGAAACGCATGGTTTTTATGAACTATACGACCAGATTTATCGCTCTATTACCACACGTCTCTGGGCAACATTGGTCTGGAAATCCTCATTGTTGACACTTGTTATGCGTTCACGAACGGAAGAGTTACGGTTTGAAAAAAATGAATCAGTATTGCAAAAACGCGCCGAAGCGACACTGCAACATTATGTAGATAATATAACGTTTGTTAATCATCTTGCCCAAGAATACAAATTCAAATCTGTGATTTTCTGGCAACCGCATTTGCTCACCACGAATAAACAACTTCTGCCTGCCGAAGCCGAGTTTCGAGAGAAATCTTCGCAACAATTCGGCAAGTTTTTTACGGTTATGCAGCAAACAGTTCAAACAAATGTGTTCTCTAATCCCGCGTTTCCGCATAAAAATGTCTATGACTTAACTGGTGCATACAACGATGTTCAGGAACATATCTTTTTAGATGCCTTTCATGTCAATGCTATTGGTAATGAGGCAGTTGCAACAAAAATCGTAGACTGCATTGCCCAGAAGGGCATTCTTCAACCGTAAACTATCTTCTCTCACTGACGCAACGCGTTAATTATTAACACACAACTATGGATTTTTTGACAGACCTCTGGAAATTCCTCAAAGAGCG
>JANYIG010000098.1 GCA_025358765.1 Candidatus Kapaibacterium sp. | reverse complement strand
GCCCGTCACGTCCGGCAACGACGGAGCTTTCGGCATCGGCGGCAACTTGAGGTCGTCCAATGATGGAATCTTCGGCAGTTGTACGTTCGGCAGCTTGGGGAGTTTAATGTCATCCAACGACGGCAATTGTAAGCCACGCCCGCCAAGTGCGCCCCGAATGTCGTCATAGATGCCACCCAACGTTGAAAGGGAAGGAAGTTTGAAGCCACCAGACGATGAAGCGCCGGATGTATTCGGCGATTCCAACGTCGTCCCTGCGGTGCTGATAGAGCCGAGTTTCGCCGACTGCCCGCCTGTAGAGCCGTCGTTGCCCGCAATGTCTGGCATTTTTATTGGCTCCATTTTCGGCGACTGGATTTTCTGTTTCGCAATCCACGAAAAATCTGGCACTTCCGGCGCATTCAGCGGCATGAGCTTCATTTCGTCTTTGTGCGGCTTCGGAACGTGCGGCTTACCAACTTTGGGCGCGGGCATTTCCGGCATTTTGGGCATCGTTGGTTCCGCTATTTTTGCGGGCGTTTCCGCCGCTTTTGCCACCTGCGCCGACTGGGTTTTCGCCGCAGCGCCGGAACCGCCGAACAGATTTTTTACGCCATCCACAAGCCCTTTTACACCGTCCACGAGCTTGCCCCACATCGCTTGAATGCCTTCCCAAAGCGACGAAATCAGCTTCATGCCAGCATCTTTCAACGAAGCGCCGGAAAACAAATCTTGAATGAATGTGAACAATGCTCCGATAGTTCGCATGACAATTTGAATCGGCGCGGTGATAGCAGTGAACGCACCAATCAGTACCCGCGCCATATTGCCGCCCGATGTACTCAAGCCCATCATCATGCCGATGACCTGACCAATCACTTTCACCACCCACAAAATCGGCGTAACCACGACGCGGAACGCCGTGCCGATAACCTGACCAACCACAATGCCCGCCGACCGCAGCCCGTCAAAGTTCTGCGTTAAGCCCTTCGTGGGTGCAAATAGCGCAGAAACCGCATCAATAATAGGGCGGAAGGCAGCAGCGATTTCCTGCAAAATAGCCCAAGGCGTGGCGAACGCCGCACTAATGCCGTCCATCACGCCCACGAAAAATGACTTGATTGGTTCCCAATTTTTGTAAATCAGAAATGCCGCCGCTGCAATCCCTATCGCAATCCATGTTACAGGCGAAGTCAAAAACGCCATATTCATTCCCATGATTCCAGAAACGGCACTTCGCAATCCTGTCATCAAACTCCCGCCAATCGTCGAAGCAAAACCTGAAATCCCGCCCGAAAAAAGCCGCGAACCCAAGAGCGCTTGCGCTTGCTGAACGGAGAAGTTTCGTAGCGCCGCCACGCCACCCATCAGCGAGCTACTCATACCAGTTACAGCGTTGACAGCGCCCGTCCGCAAACCCGCAAATGTATTCACAAACGAAAACCCTTGCGAAGCTGCTGCAAACGTGCGGAACTGCCCTTGCACGGCAGTAAGCGCCGAACCAGCAATACCACTCATACCAGCAAACGCAGAAGTCACACCGCTTCCAATCGCACTGAACGCGCCGGGCGGTATCAGCGCTTTGATGCCCGCCATTGCTGTAATTTGTGGTGCTACGTTGTTCAAAACGTTGATTGCCGTCACGCCGTATTTTCCGATTGCGGCTCCGGCGCTAATAAACGCATCATTCACATATGCCTGCGCCCGTGCGGTGTACGAGGCGGATGTTCCCATACGGGTTTCCGCTTGCGCCATCGCTATGCCCGAACCCGTGAGTTCGGTGATTTGTTGGCGGTAATTATCATATGTGTCGGTGTTGCCAAGTAGGATTTGCGCTGCCGCAGCGTTTTCCATGCCGAAAATTTTCGACAGCACATTTTGTTTTTCGAGCGGTGTGTGGAGCTTACTCAGCCCAACGTTCATCACCTTCAGCGCCTCGTTCAAACCCTTTGACGGGTCGGTCATAATCGTTCCAAGTTCTTTCGACGACAGCCCGATTTTTTCTAACGCCATCGCCGTATGGTGCGACGGCGACATCATCAGTGTCATCACATTACGCAGTGCCACGCCAGCTTCCGAGCCGTATTTGCCGCCTTTTCCTAACGTTTGAATGGCAGCATTCACGTCGGTAAAACTCATATTCAAATTTTTCGCCTGTACGCCAACTTGCAGAAACGACGCGCCCACTTGAGGGATTTCGGCGGAACCAACTTGCGCGGAAGCGGCAAGAACGTTGATGTACTCCGTCGTCGTTTTTGCTGCAAGCCCCGCATCGTTCGTATTGATGCCCATCTGGAGCATTCCGTTTGCCAACACGTCCATACTTTGCGCCGCACTGTCGCCAGAGGCAGCAGAAAGGATGTTAATATTGCGCGTAATTTCCTCTAACGCCTTAGCGCCCGCCGCGTCCTTGAACTGGTCAACACCGAACTTACTCAGCACCCCTTGATACGATTTTAGTTGGTCAACCGCAGAACTGCCAAAATCTTTTGCAAGCTGCCGCGCTGAATTGCCCATGCCGTCCAACTCTTTCCCCGTCAACCCAGTAATAGAGCTAACCGCCGCAAGGTTCGCTTCATAATCCGTAAACGCCGTTGCTACCTGCGATAACCCTTGCGTGATTTGCTGAACGCCCATCGTCGCCAAACCAAATTTCGACATGCGCTCTTGAAACCCGCCAACTTTTTGCTGGAGTCCTCCAATCACCTGCGAGGCGTTATCAATTGCCGATATTTTTATGCCGAAATCAAAGGCAGTCATGGCGTTCTTTCTACAAAAAACGGCTTATTGGTATCGCTCCATATAAGCCGTTTGCATATCGTTACTGTATTGGTTTACTTCGCCGACCCAAAGAGCAAGCTCGTCCCACGTCATTTCTTGGATTTCTGTCCACGTGAACCCGTGCCAGACAAGGCGGAGGATGTGCTGCTCGGTGATGCCGACGACGTTTTTTTTTCGGCAAAAATGTCTCGCTGTAGTGCCAGCACGTCGTTGTACGGAAATTCGTCGAGCAATTCTTCGATGATAACAGGCTCCCAGTCGCCACTTTCGTTCTGGATTTGCGACAATTCGGCTATCATGTAATACGCGGCTTTCGAGGTGTCTTTGCCAGCTTTTTTACGAGCGCTGAGTAATTGCCGTGTTTTGCCCGCAACCACCTTCACCAAACGACCGCTCGGCAGCTTGATAACGCCGTCTTGAAGACGCTCGCCCTGCACATCGCTAAAAATATCGGATTGCAACGCAATCGTATCCTCGTACTCCACTTCGTCGAGAAAACGATCGAAGTCGAGTGTTTCAAATGTGCCATCCTCTTGCTGAAAGCTCGTCATGGCGGCAACAATACAAAAATCTACTTCGGAATCGTCTTGAGCAGTCGTGTTTGCAAGAATCAGAACTCTGCCCGTCGCATCAGCTATCTGTGCGATTTTGCCGGAGGGTAAGGTTAGTTCTTTCATACGCCTAAATTCCCCTTAAATCCAGCGAGCATATCCTTTCCGTCCACTTCCCACTTGGTGTTGTGAACGTCCACCTCGACGATAACCTTGCCGTCCATTTCCAATTTGAAATAAAACACCGAAAGCGCCGTTTCGCCGTTTGTACCGTCATTCGCTTTCACAGCGCCCAATCCCGTTTCTTTTGCCGTCGCCATCATCGTCGCAATAACGGGCGCTTCTTTGGTGCGCCCCACGCCGTCGTAGGTTTCAAGCGACCCACGCATCATAATTTGTCGTTTCGTGAACGGATCAGCCAACATCGCCATTACTTCGGGGTACACGCCCGCCCACTTGATTTTTGCCTCCATTTTGTCGAGACCAGACGGCAAATCAAACTCAGAAATCATACCCAAGCCTTTATGCGTCGCCATTTTCACCTTCACCATCGGCAATGTCACCTCTTCCGCCTGTCCTTGCCGAGATTTTCCCTCGACATAGACATTCGCGTTCACCAATCTGTTTACAGTCGCTCCCATAATCGTTTCCTTTCGTTATGCCGCCTTGTAAAGGGCTTTGAGTAGTTCAATGTTAATGAATGATTCAAACGTTATGCGTTCAGCCGGAGTAGGCGGCATGAATTCGAGGTCAAGGAGCAAATGCCCTGCTGACAATTCCGTTATCGGATTTTTATCGGGCGTAAAAAAACATTTTCCATCCACGATTGCGCCATTATTTTGGAGCGTTCGTAGGTAAAGATTGACCGTTTCGACGATGCTGTCAATAAGCGCGGGCAACAGTGGTCTATCCAAAAACGGACGCATAGCATAGCGGATGGATTCATGCACAATGTCAATCGTGCGCTGCACAGGAATGAAATTTTCGGGGTCGGTGTTGGTGGGGAACGCCGCCGAGCGGTTGCCCCAAAGCCGCAACCCGCTGCCAAAATCGTTGAACACTGTCTGAATTCCCACCTCATTGAGGATATTCACCTCAGAATTCGGGTCGTCCAATGCAGCTGTGAGTTTGCGTTCCACACCCACAATGCCTTTGATTTCCGTGTTTGAGGGAGAAACCCAATATCCTTCCTCCACGTCTTTTGCGGTCATACAACCCGCCGCCCACTGTGAAAGCGGCTCCAACACTACCGCGTTCAACGATTGCTCAAAAACTTCCACGTGCGGATAGCACAAAATCGTACGTTTTGAACTGGTATTAAAATTGATAGCACCCGCCGGACCGCGTCCCGCTATTGCTTGCGCCATTGTTGTGCCAGCCGGAGCATCAATCACTGCCATTGCGTTCAGCGAATATGCCAGCACGTCCATCTCCGTCGAAACGGTGGCTTGCGTGGAATACGTAGGCGCAATCAGCACTTTCGGGTAGAACCCGAACAGCGACATCGCATCCTTCCACGCTTGCATCCCCGTCCGGTCGCCGCTCACCGTCACCGCGCCAATCACGTCCGCCGTTGTCACAAGCGATGGGTCAAAGGTGATTTTTTTTACCACGCCGACTGCGCTTGCCGTCGGAGCAACGTCCGCATTCGTCAAGCCGAACGTGAACGTTGTTGCCGTCGGAACGGCTTTCACCGCCACGTATGACTGATTGAGCGGTGCAAGCGGCGTGGCGAAGCTGGCAATATTCACGAAATCACCAACCATCAAACCATGCGCCGCACCTGTTGTGACGGTCGCAACGTTTCCCGTCAGGCTGTGGCTGCCGCTTGTAGCGATTGCCGAACCAAGCGTGCGGTGTGTGTTCGGGTCGAATACGTTGATTGCCAACACAATCCCCTTGCCCTGAGCGAAAATAGCCCTGAGTGCTTGCGGTAGCGTGTAGCCAGCCGCATCCGTCAATGAGCCAGTGTAATTCGCCGCGTCGCGGTCATTCAACACCAGCATGTTTTTGTTGATTGTTTGATTTTCGGGTTTCAGGAGGTGAATCGGAGCCGTGCCGACCAGACCCACCACCGCAGTTTTTACGCCGCGCACCTGCCGAGCGCCTTTTTTCACAATAATCGTTTCGACCCCGTGTAGAAAATTCGCTGCCATAATTTATCGTCCTTTCTTTTTTTGTTGTTGTGGCTCTTCTTCCGTTTCCGCCTCTTCTTCCGCCACGACTGCGGCTGCCGCAATCGGAGCAACTTCCACCAGCCATGCGGCAGGCAGCCCGTTTGCACCCGTCTTGAGCAGCAAGCTCACAACGTATTCGTTTGTTTCATCAAGGTCATACTCCTTGCCGCGATGCAGCAACACCTCCTGACCATCCGCGAATGTCACTCCGGTCATCGCTGGCCCGCCTCTGTAGAGAAATCGTTTCATGGTATATCGCTTTCAACAATAAATGTGTCGTGGAGTTCGTCCTGACGGGATTCCGTCAGCGTGATTTTTTTCAGTAATGGCGCGGCTTCTACGATGTCCTTGATGAACGGAATATCATCACTTTCATACGTTTGCGTATAAACCCACAGCCCATTTTTGATGTAATACGTTTGATATTCGTCGCTCACGGCAAACAGCGTCAGCCCTGCAATGCCAACGTCGGTAAAGGTTACGCCGCTTACATTGTCAAACGCGGCATCCAACATAGCGTAAATGCCCTGATGCGCTTTTTCTGATTTCAGGTTTTTCGATACCGCCGAAATCTCGAACGTCATCCGCTTTGTGCCGGAATTTCTGCTCGTAAACGTTCGTTTTGTGCTGACGTATTGCACGAGTAGAGCGCCGTTCTGGTGGATAAATGATTCCAAATAGCGCTGCAAATCTGCCGGAAAGGATTCCACCCTGAATTTATCCGCTACGGCGGTTTTTAAGTGCGCTACCAGCACGTCCTCTATGAGATTGATTTTCACGCCAACTCCAACAACAC
>JANYIG010000089.1 GCA_025358765.1 Candidatus Kapaibacterium sp. | reverse complement strand
TCGAGTGTTTGCCTTGCTCCGCAATATCGTTATCAATCTTTATCGTCGGCATGGACATTATTCGATGAAGTACGCTATTGAACAATTTACCAATCTTGTCAAAGAACTTTATGAGCTTTTTAGAACTTAGCAGCCCTGCTTGCTTTAGGAGGCAATAATTTCTGACTCAAAGCCGCATGTTTTATGAGTTCCATCACAAAACGGTGCTTTTGAACTTTGCGAACACCGACACAGCGAGATCCGCTCTTTACCTTCGGTATTAAATTTATTCCCATTCATATCAAACACCTCAAATTCGCCTTCAATCCGAATCGGACCATTATTGATAATCGTGACTTTTGCTGGCATATTTCTATCCTGTGATTGATACAAAAAATGTGAACTTGTGCGTAAGAACGCAGACGCAATATAGCAAAAAAAGCCGCTTACAGGAAATTCCTGCAAGCGGCTTTGTAGTAAGATTGCTCTGAAGTGATGTTGCACTCCGTAAAAGATTTTACCGCGAAACAAGCATCTGTGCGCTAGCTGCAATACCGTCACCGATAATACGCACCGTATAAACGCCCTGCGGAAGATTGCTCACATCCACAGAATATACACCGAGCGCCGCATCTACTGTTGCAGTAAAGACAACGCTTCCAAGTGTGTTTACTACGGATAGCCGTGCCGTGCCGTTCATAAGGGGCAGTTGAACGGTTGTCATGCCGTAAGCGGGATTGGGCGCGATACTCAGACGTGCAACGCCCACCACCTGCGATGCTGTTTGTGTTGATTGTTGTGTCTGTTGTGCTTGCCCATCGGCAACGTCTGGCGCTGCGGTATTCAACTCCGTCACACCGTCAGGAATAACAAAATTGATGTCATTGCGGTCGCCAGTGATAGTGATTTTGGTGGCATTTTTTTCATCAGTTGCGCCATTGTAATACACGGTAATAAGCTGCGGCCCAGACGGGCTGATGCGCTGAGGAACCGCACGAGCAATGTAGGTGTAACGGTCATCAACCACGATTTTATACGCGCCGCTTGTGTCTGTTTGCGCCGTATAGAGGCGGAGTAACAGGTTATTCACCGTGCCAGTTGTCACTTGTGGAATAAATTCTATCGTCGAACGAACTCCGGCACCGTTGGATTTCCGTGTTACTTTGCCGCTTACAACATAGAATTTCGCCACCGGACGGCGTTCTACCGTAAAATTCCGCTCTGTTGTGCCGCCGCACGTGATTTGCACAGCATCAACGCTAAAATCTTTGATGTCGTCACCCGTGATAGTCAGCTTATACGTACCTGCGTTCAGCGACAGCGCATAATCGCCGTTTTGAATTCGCGCCGTAAAGACGGGCAAAATCGTTACTTGACCGCTCGTAGCTGGAACAGGAGCAAGCGTGACCACACCGCTCACAACCACACTGCCGTCGCTATACCGCACACTTCCGCGCAGCGTAGCACAATGTCCTTGGGTCACACGGATTGTAAAGTCTTGCGTCGTGCTTACGGTCGCAGATGTGCCGGGGATATTTGTTGCTGTTGCACGCAAAGAAACTTTCACATCACCTGCTTCCGTCGGTGTCCACCGCACAATACCGTTCACGGAATCAATCGTCATGCCTTTGGGAGCAGTGATAAGGCTGAAACGAATATCTGGCGCTCGAATTGGCGTTGGTTGCGGATTCGTCCTACTCGGATTATAGGTAGTTTGAACGTTATACACGTATTCACGTCCGGTTTGCGCTTCTTTCGGTGGTGTACTTGTTATGAACAACCCGGCTTGTTGCCCCGGGCGACCAGCCTGTACGTTAATTTCAAAAACTTGCTCAGCTTTAATGGAATTATTCGTTGTCACAACGGCGCGAATGTTCACCGTATAAGTTCCGGCAGCAGTCGGTGTCCACCGCACCGTTCCTGTTGTCGGGTCAATCGTCATTCCGGATGGAAACTTGACAAACGAATACGAAATCAAGCCCTTCTGACCGTTAACGGAAGATGGATTCAGACCGTACAAACTGAGATCGTAGATTGCGCGGCATTCGTAGCGGTATTCTTTACCGACGGTTGCCTCCCTCAGCGGTGTGCTTGTAAAGCGTACAGCCACGCTGTCGCGCTGAATAATCTTGACTTGAATCGTCTGGGTGGTGCTTATTTTATCGTTTGCAACGAGAGCCGCACGAATGGTCATGCTCACGGAACCATTTGCCGTCAATGCTGGCTTCCAGCGCAGCGTCCCGCTCGAAGAATTTATCGTCGCGCCTTGCGGAGCATTGACTATGGAATACACAACGTTCTTTTGAGTAATATCAATGGGCCATGTCACGCTTACGGCATCAGTATTGCCATTGAGTGGTATTGGAATCTTCACATTCGTACCGTAGAGCGCGTAAGAGTGATACACATACTCGTTGCCCGTAATCGCTTGCGGTGGCGCTTGGCTGGCAAAGCGGATTTTTACGCTGTCGAGCGGCGAAACTTGGATTTTAAAACTCTGCACCGTACTCATACTGCTATTACTCGCCAATGCCGCACGAATTGTTATTTCTACGGTTCCGGCTGCCGATGGTTTCCAAACAAGCGTTCCCGTTGTAGCGCCAATCGTCATGCCTTGCGGAGCTTTTTCGAGTGTGTAATTGATGACGGGTTGTTGGCGTAAGAGTGCAAGTGGGTCAACATAATAAGCGCGGGCTTCGTATGTATATTCAAGACCAGTGAAAGCATTAAGCGGTGGCTGGGTGGAGAATATGATTTGCGCTTTAACGGTTGGCGGCAGCGACGGCGTGTTCGAGACTTTTAGCTCGTATTCTTGGGTTGCTGCAAGGTCATTTGTGGCGGTTGTTCCGCCAAGCGAGGCACGAATAGCCACTTTTACGGTGCCTTTTTCTTTCGGTGTCCATCGTACAATGCCTGTGCGTGGATCAATCGTCATACCGCTTGGCGCGGTAACAAGTGAAAACGTGGGTGGTAGCAATGAAGCGACGGTTTGTTCCGTGCGAGGTGCGTAAACATATTCTATACCAATGTATGCCTCAACTGGTGGTTTTGAGACGAAGGAAATGACCGGTTTTGTTGGCTGTTGAGCAAGCAATGAAGCACTCCAGAGTGATAGTACACTGAGTGCTATCATCATGCCGAATGCAAACACGAACTTCTTTTTACTAGCGGGCGCGGGTTGGTGATATGCCGGCGACTCCGCAGATTGTCCATATTGGTATGTGGTTGACATAAACGTAAACTCCCGAAAAAAATGTGATGAAATGTGAGGCAAGGTGCTTTACAATCAACAAATTGTGACAAAATTT
>JANYIG010000074.1 GCA_025358765.1 Candidatus Kapaibacterium sp. | reverse complement strand
CCCAACCCTCTCCCAGTGGGAGAGGGTGCTTGGAGCGAAGCGCAAAGCGGGTGAGGGCTTTTTCAACATTGACTTTTGAAAGAAGTCTATTCAAGAACAAGTAATGAAAATTCTGTTTCTTTTTACGCTCATGGTTGTGGGTGTTTCCAATCTACAAAGCCAGACGAAACAACCTTCTCCGCAACACTCACACGGTTTCGCCGTGGTGGAACTTTTTACGTCGGAGGGTTGTTCAAGTTGTCCGTCGGCGGATGTGCTGCTCAAAAATATCGTTGCCTCGGCAAACAAGGATGGCGAGCAGGTCTATGCACTGAGTTTTCACGTGGATTATTGGAATTATTTGGGATGGAAAGACCCGTATAGCAACAAAGAGTTCTCCGAGCGTCAGCGCCGCTATGGTGGTGTGTTTGGTGGTGACAAAATCTATACGCCACAAATGGTCGTCAACGGCAGCGAGGAATTTGTCGGTTCTGATGCTCGTGCTGCAGGAACAAGTATTCAGGCGGGGTTGAAGCGAACACCATCGCTTACGATAGCGCTTCAATGCAACACCAAAAAACAAAATTCCGCAAATCCTGAAGCACTTGCTTTAGAGTTTGTAACATCGGCATTTGTGCCAAATACGCTACTCAATGTTGCATGTGTACAAGATGTAGAGCCATCCAACGTAACCAAAGGCGAAAACGCTGGACGAAAATTATCTCACACGCACGTGGTTCGAGCGTTTCAATCCGTCGTACTTTCCGAATCGAAAGGGCAAATAATGATAACACCTCCAGCACAAGCGCGAACAGTCATCGCCTACGTGCAAGACAAAACCTCGCTCAAAATTCTTGCCGCTACAAGCCTCGACTTACCGAAATAATCGTGATTGCAGGAATGGGAAAAAGACTGTAATTTCGCACTAAGCGAAATTTTATTTCTTTTTCATTGCTGAATAATGACTTCCATCAACCTGCATACAACGCCCGCACAAACGCTATTTGACGGCTATCATGTGAAATTTTTACATTCGGAACAGATGACGGTTTCTTTTATAGAAATTGAAGCGGATAAACCGTTCCCGGAACATTCTCATCCACACGAGCAAATCACGAACATCCTCGAAGGCGAGTTTGAAATGACCATTGGCGGCGAGACTTGCATTTTGAAAGCGGGCGAATCCGCTGTTATCCCACCAAATGTATTGCATTCCGGGCGGACACTGACTGCGTGTCGTGTGATTGATGTGTTTTCGCCTGTCCGTGAAGACTACAAACGTAAATTCCAACTTTGAACTATCAATAACTTCTATGAACCCCGCACAACAACAAGCAATACAAGAACTTCTCCTCAAGATGGCTGATGATGCTTTGATTTTGGGGCATCGCAATTCCGAATGGGTTGGGTTAGGTCCGACGCTGGAGGAAGATATTGCTTTTGCTTCCATTGCTCAGGATAAATTAGGACACGCGTTGGCACTCTACACGATTTTGCACGAGCATGTAGGAGCAGCTGACCCCGACACAGTAGCGTTTATGCGCTCGGAGAAGCTCTTCAAATGTTGCCACCTCGTTGAAATGCCAATTGGTGGCTATGATTTCAGTCTGATGCGACATTTCTTGTTCGACACTGCCGACGCGCTTCGGTATGAAATGCTTGCTACGTCAATGTTTGAACCGCTCGCGCAGGTTGCGCGAAAAATTCGCGGCGAAATACAATATCATACGATGCACGCAAATATTTGGATAAAACAGCTTGGGCGTGGAACCGAAGAAAGTAAGGCGCGAATGCAATCAGCGTTGAATGAAGCATACCCACTTGCGTTAGGTATATTTGAGCAATCTTCGTTTGAACAAGAGTTGATTGATGCGGGGTTCTTTGCGGGTGAGCAAGCGCTCAAAGAACGGTGGTTAAAAACGATTCAGCCTGTGCTGGATGCTGCGGGATTACATCTGCCGGATGGCTCTCAACCTGTATTTGGCGGACGCATGGGCTATCACACAGAATACTTGCAACCATTGTTGGACGAAATGTCTGAAGTGTTTGCTACCGACCCGACGGCGGAATGGTAAACTGACGGCAACACAATCCACTCACTTCAACGGAGCAACAACAATGATGAACGAATTACAAACACGGAGCATCTATCCCGAAAGTGATGGTAAACCAATGGCGGACAACACCAAACAATTTGACTACATTGCGTTTATCAAACTCAGTTTGGATGCGCTGTTTAGCGACCGTGACGATGTGTTCGTAGCGGGAGACCTTCTTTGGTATCCGGTTGAGGGAGAACCCAAAATTTCGGCTGCGCCGGATGTGATGGTAGTGTTTGGTCGCCCCAAAGGTGACAGAGGCTCATTCATTCAAGCGCACGAAGCAGGCATTGCGCCGCAGGTTGTGTTTGAGATTTTATCGCCGAGCAATACGTTTAAGGAGATGATGGACAAACTTGCTTTTTATGAGCAGCACGGTGTGGAGGAATATTATCTGTACAACCCGCACAACGGCGAATTTTCGGGCTGGCTGCGGTTGTCGAACCGTTTACAATCTATTGCCGAACCGCAGGGGTGGACGAGTCCACGATTAGGAGTGCGTTTTGATATTGACGAGGAAGCGCTCTTTCTTACATTGCCCAACGGTGAAAAAGCGCTTCGTTACACCGATTTGAAGCGGCTTGCAGAACAAGAACGTACAGCAAAAGAAAAAGCGCAACAGGAAAACGAGCGCCTACGAGCGCTCTTGCGTGAACGGGGAATCAATCCAAACGAACTTTGAAACGCAAATCACCATGACAACAACCGAACATGATATTTGGCAGGCTCTCGAAGACGTGATGGATCCGGAAATCCCGCGACTATCCGTTGTGGATTTGGGTGTGATAACGGGTGTGCGGTTAGACGATAACAATGTTGCTCACGTCACCATGACCCCAACCTTTTCCGGCTGCCCGGCGCTGCACGTGATGAGCGATGATATTCGTGAGCGCGTAAAGATGTTGAGCGTTGCGGATGTTGTCGTCCATGTTTCCTACGAAATCCCATGGAACTCAAATCGAATTTCCGAACGCGGACGGGGAATTTTGCACGAGATGGGGTTTGCGCCGCCACCGAAACATGACGGATATATTAAATTAGACGTATTGAGTGATGTTGCCTGCCCATTCTGTAACAGCCACAACACCACAATGCAAAGTCCGTTTGGTCCTACTTTATGCCGCTCTATTCATTATTGCCACTCATGTCAACAGGCATTTGAGCAATTCAAGCCTGTAGCCTAATCGGTTCCCAATTTTTCTTTTGGCTTATCTCGAAAAAAAACATAAGTTATTAGCTGGTTTTAACAAAGTTTAACATTTAATAAAAACAAACGCCAGATGTCGGAATCGTGCAAAGATGTGACACCTGGCGTTTTGGAATATCCGATGCAAAAATGTGTGCTACTTTTAAAATTAAAAGGTAGTGTGCAATCTCTTTCATTCACTTTTTCCCTATAAGGAGTTCATTTATGAACGTAGTTGCTACTCAGCATTCGTTGCGTGGACATCTCGTACTCGCGTTCGTTGCGCCCGTGAGAATCTGCGTGTTGTTACTGCTTGTGGTTGCGATGTGTTTTTCTGGTACCAATCTGTTTGCTCAAGTACGAGTAATCACAGGTAAAGTTACAGAAGTAGGCACCAATATAACCATAGCTGGAGCAAAAATTACCGCCAAAGGCACACGTGCTGGTGCCTTCTCGAAGAAAGATGGTACATATTCCATTGCAGCGCCATCGGACGCGAAAACATTGGTGATAGAATATATTGGCTTCAAGAAAAAAGAAGTCGCTATCGGTAGCTCAGACGAAATCAACATTCAGTTGAATATGGACGTTCTCAAGCTCGAAGAGCTTGTTGTCACAGCTGTTGGTATTGAGCAAAAGAAAGCAAATCTTGGATATTCAATTCAGGATGTTAAACAAACCGACCTGACTCAGTCGCGTGAGGTCAATATTGTTCAAGCTCTTGCTGGCAAAGTAGCTGGTGTACAAATTGTGGGTTCTTCAGGATCACCAGGCTCTTCATCATTTATCAATATACGTGGTCCTATTTCTATCACTGGTAGTAATCAACCACTCTTTGTAGTAGATGGAGTACCAATTAGCAATGCTGGTAATAGTGGCAACGTTGCGGGCGTAGATCAATCGAACCGAGCGATAGACCTTAATCCTGAAGATATTGAATCAATGAGTGTTCTTAAAAGTGCCTCGGCTACGGTATTATATGGAACGCAAGCTGCGGGTGGTGCTATTATTATTACGACAAAAAAGGGTAAATCAGGCTTCTTTAATGTTACATTCAATTCCGCATTTACGGTTGATAATGTAAACAAACTGCCTGAAATACAATCCACATACTCGCAAGGAGGTGCTGGACGCTATCAAAACCCGACAACAGGTCAATCACTTTCATGGGGTGGGCGTACAGATTCGCTACGCTGGGTGACACCGACTGCTGCTGAAATGGCAAACAGAGCAAACGGTCGCCCGGGCGAAGGAGTATATGACTCTCGTGGCGTATTACGCGGACCGATTGATTCGCGGTATGCAAGCGGCACAGCATTCACGCCGTTTGACAACCAAAAATTATTTTTCCAAACAGCTACCTCATGGACGAATTCAGTTTCAATATCCGGAGGCAATGAACTTTCAGCGTATTATTTCTCAGTGGGTAATACTAAACAAAACGGTATTATCCCAACCTCAACATTTGAGCGTACAACGATGCGCTTGAACGCTGATATGAAATTAAATAATGAGTTCAAAATCTCTGGCTCGGTTGGATACACTAACTCAGGTGGCAGAAGAACACAAAAAGGCTCGAATACTTCCGGTGTGATGCTGGGTTTGCTGCGTACACCAAATACATTTGATAATACAGCTGGTTTAGGTGTGGATAATCGTAACGCATGGTATTTCCCCACCAGTGTAAACCCTGTATTCCCTCATCGGAACTATCGCGGTGGATACACCAGCCCTTCAACTCCCGCCAGTGGATATTATGACAATCCACTTTGGACTGCGAATGAAAACCCTTACACTGACGATGTTAATCGTATTATGGGATCTGTTGAACTTGTTTACACGCCAACGTGGATGCAAGAATTGACGATTTCTTACCGTTTTGGTGCAGATATTTTTGAAGAACGTGACAAATTGATAGTTGCCCCTGGTTCTGCCGACAAAAAACCCGGTCGTGTTTTTGAGGCTGAAAGCCTTGATCGGATTATCAATTCTGACCTTCTGTTTACGTTCCGTAAAGAATTAACTGATGATTTGAAGGGAATCCTTGTTCTCGGGCAAACACTCTACGGTCAATATCAGCGTGGTTTTACGGCAACAGGTGACGGCTTAATCGTGCCGGAATTTTATAACTTATCGAATGCTGTAAGTACTGTCGTTACTCAAGGAGTTGGCAATACGCGCAAGTTTGCAATATTGGGGAAATTAGGGCTTGAGTACAAAGATATGTTGTATTTCAACGCTGATTTTCGTCATGAGCTTTCCACAACATTGCCTGAGGCAAACAATGCTTATCAATCATATGGCGCAAATGTTGGATGGGTATTCACAAAATTGTTAGGTATGGAAGACAATTCATTCTTGCCTTACGGCAAATTACGCGCTTCGTATGCAGTTGTCGGCAATGACGCACCGCGTTTTGCTACAACTACTCCATTTTTTCAAGCTGCAACAGCTGATGGTTGGACATCTGGTATTCAATACCCTTTCCTTGGGACTTCTGGCTTTCAATCAAGTACAGTATTAGGAAGTAATATAATCACCCCGGAAAAAATTTCGGAAATGGAAGTAGGGACAGAATTGAAATTCCTTGTCGGCGATCAAGTGATAAACCTTGATGTGGCATATTTCAACAAAGACTCAAAAAATCTTATTCTAGCTCTGCCAATAGCAGCTTCATCGGGATACAGCAATGCTCTGAAAAATGTTGCAAGTATTAACAATAAAGGCATTGAAGTCTTGCTGAATGCCAATATTCTAAAAATAGATGATTTTAGGGCAGATTTGACGGTAAATTTCTCGTCCTATAAAAACACAGTTACTCAACTTGCAGAAGGCGTAGAAACAGTATTTTTAGCCGGCTTTACGGGTACAAGTACGCGAGCAGTTAAAGGGCAGCCTTATATGGCGCTTTACGGCAAGGGCTTTATGCGCGATGCTAGCGGCAATCTGATGATTAACAATGTGCCTGGCGATGCCTATCGTGGATTCCCTGTTTCTGACCCGCAAGAAAAATATCTTGGATCGTTTTTACCGGATTGGTCTGGCGGTATTCGTTTGTCTCTATCGTACAAAGACGTTGGTGTGACTGCACTGCTTGACACACGACAAGGTGGTAAAATGTGGAACGGCACTAAATCGGCGTTGTATTATTTCGGTACAGCAAAAGAAACCGAATCTCGTGGCAGTTCAAAAGTATATACTGGTGTTACTGCAACAAAAGATGCGAATGGCAACTGGGTATCTTCAGGACAAGCCAATACCCAGAGTGTTGTGGTCGGTGCAAATTGGTTCCGTGATGGTCAAGGTAATGGTTTTGTAGGTGATAATGCGGAAGATTTTATTGAAGATGCTTCGTGGACGCGGTTACGCGAGCTGACGGTTACTTATCGCTTACCTACAGAATGGCTTTCTGGTTCGTTTGTTAAGAGTGTGCAGATTTCCGCCACAGGCAGAAATTTGTGGTTGAAGACTCAGTACACAGGCGTTGACCCCGAAACCAGTTTGACAGGTGCGGGCAATGGTCAAGGCTTGGATTACTTCAACAACCCGAATACGAAGGGCTATACCTTCAACATACGCATCGGTTTATAATCCTATTAACCAAAAACGTTCCACTTTATTATTATGACAACTATGAAAACTCTCAAAATTTCCACATTTGTCTTCATGATGCTTACTATCGTGTCGTGCAAATCGTGGGTTGATCCAAACTTAAATACTGATCCCAATAACCCTGCGGATGTTCAAATGCAAACACTGCTTCCGCCCGCCGAAGGTACAATGGGTTATATTTTAGGTGGTGATGTAGGGCGTTATAACGCCTTGTTTACACAGCATCTTCAAGGTGTTACACGCCAACATGCAGGATATTATCAGTATATTTTTACTGAAACCAACACTAATACTGATTGGTCAAATTTCTATCCTAACATGTTCAACCTGCAAATTATTATTGACAAATCCACTACCAATGGCTCCCCACACTATCGTGGTGCAGCACGAGTGTTGATGGCATTGTCATTGGGTAATGTTACTGACCTTTGGGGAGATGTCCCGTATGCTGATGCACTTAAGGGCAATAATAATTTGTCGCCAAAATATCAATCACAGCAAGAACTTTATCCAATTATCCAAAAATTACTTGATGATGGTATAACAGATTTGAGTTCTGCAACAAGTAGCTTTAAAATGGGAACAGACGACCAAGTTTTTGCCGGCAATTTGGCTAAATGGATTCGCGCTGCTTACTCGCTCAAAGCACGGTATTGGATTCACTTGACCAAAGTGGATAATACAGCAGCTGATAAAGCCTTGGCAGCTGTTGCCAAAGCTATGCAAGCTAATACCGACAACATGCAATTTGTGTTTGGCGGAACGGCTACAACCGAAAACCCTTGGTCACAATTTAATAACCAAAGGGGTGATGTTGACATTGCCGATTACTTTTACGGAATGCTTGGCACCTTAAAAGACCCACGTGTCGTACCATTTTGGGACGATGGGAGTTTGTATATGGGTTCCGGCTCACCTGTACCGTTCATTACTTACACAGAAGTAAAGTTTATCGAGGCCGAGGCATTGCTTAGAACTAATAAAACAACCGAAGCAAAGACTGCGTTTACCAATGCAGTGACTGCATCCCTTGCTGCATCGGGCATAAGCGCTTCAGCTTCCACAACTTACCTTGCTCAAACAGCAGTAACGCCAACAGGTGATATTACGATGGACAGAATTTTGCAACAAAAATATATTGCTCTGTTCACACAATCAGAATCATGGACGGATTGGAGAAGAACCGGTATGCCGAGTATTCCTGCAACAGCGGGCTTCAAAACAACGGACATCCCGCGCCGCTGGCCCTATCCGTTGAATGAGCGTTTGAATAACGTTAATTATCCTGGGTTAAAGAACAATACTGATCGGGTATGGTGGGATAAGCAGTAAAATTCTCTCAAATAGTGTGATTGTAACCGGCTTGGAGCTTCTGCTTCAAGCCGGTTTTCGTTTTACCACTCCACATTCACGTTCACAAAAAATTGTCGCCCAACAAGGCTTGGCAGCGAGCGGAGATTGAGGTTATCGAGAATATTGTTTACCCCGATGTTCATCCGCAACAAAGCAGGAACAGCGCTACTCGTGCGGTCGAAGGTAAAGGTTTTTGAAATGGTGCTGTTTATATTCCAGTAGGCGGGAACGGATTTTTTATCACTATCCCAGACTTTTCGGGGTGGGGTGTCTATTACGTAGTCGTTTACCTTGTCCAATCCCTCATCGCCAAACGTGCCGATGTATTGTGCGCGAACGTTTGCGCTGATGCCAAGGTCATCGTTGTCGTACTGAACTCGTGTCGTGCCTGTATGCGGCGAACGAAACCACAATCCACGATATTGCGAGCGTGTGAGTGGGACGAAAGAGCCTGTTGAAGCATCTACGCTTCCCGCCGTACCTGCATCAATCGCATTCAAAACCTCTACATCCTTCGCATCTAAATATTGATAACCGAATGAGGTTGTGAGGCGCTGCTGTGCCGCAAGTGTTAGTACGCCACGAAGATTTGCTTCAATTCCTTGTGTGTAAACGTTTGCAATGTTGTGGTAGGAATAGACAGCATAGTTGCCGACCTGTTTGTAAAAATAATATTCAATCAAATTGCGGAGATTGTTGCGAAATCCCCGCACATCGAGCGTCCAAGCGCCTGCATCGGAATGTATTCCGAGGGTATTACTCAGATTCAACACCACTCCGGCATCGAACGACGTGGAGCGTTCAGGTTCAAGCGTATTGCCGACACGATACGCGCCGAGCAAGTCGTAGCCTGCACCGGGAAGGTGGTTGGAAAATTCTACAAACAACTGGCGGAAATCGGGCGCTTTAAAACCTGTGCCACCGGAAACGCGGATTTGAAGGTCATCATTCGGTTTGAAAAGAACAGAAAAACGTGGATTAAAACTACTTCCAAAGGCGCTGGTTGCATCGTAGCGGGCGCTCAAAGCGTAAGAAACCCA
>JANYIG010000063.1 GCA_025358765.1 Candidatus Kapaibacterium sp. | reverse complement strand
TGTCCATGCAACGCGCGGCGAATTTCGTCCCCCACTCACTGCCAAGGATGCACAGGCTGTTGCCGAAGCGGACTTTGCACCCGAAGCCGGAGTGGTGAGAGTGGAGCGGGTTGATTCCGTAACGCCCTCGTCGGAATACCGCGAGAAGCCGCTTCCGGCGTATTGCGTTACGTTTGACCACGAAAGCGGAACGCACCTGTACGTGTCGGCGGAGCGCGGTATTGTTACGGCTCGGCGCAATGCTCAGTGGCGTGTATGGGATTTTTTATGGATGTTCCATATTCTGGATTTCCAAACGCGCGATAATTTTCACAACTGGATTTTGCGCGGTTTTTCCGCATTTGGTGTGATAACGGTCTTGAGTGGGTTTCTGCTCTGGGGCATGACTACACCGCTTTTGCGACGGAAGGCAAAAAAATAGCAACGGAGCGCGGAATTATTCCGCTCTTTTACAACAAAAGCTCTCAACAAAGACTCTCTTGCGGAATCAATTCCGCACCCCAACAAACAAACGAAATACCATGATTGAAAATATCATCGAATGGAGCGCGAAGAATCGTTTTCTCGTGCTGTTGGCATACCTCATTATTATCGGCTTCGGCGTGGTCGCCGTGGCGCGTTTGCCGGTGGATGCCATTCCCGACTTGTCGGAAAATCAAGTCATTGTCTTTACCGAATGGATGGGACGCTCGCCCGAAATAGTCGAAAATCAAGTAACCTACCCGATTGTGTCCAACCTTCAAGGATTGCCGCAAGTCAAGGCGGTACGCGCTTCCTCAATGTTCGGTATGTCCTTCGTGTTCATCATCTTTGAGGATAATACGGATTTGTATTTCTCTCGCAATCGGGTACTGGAGCGGTTAAATGTGATTCAGGCAAAACTTCCCGTAGGTGTTACGCCCACGCTCGGACCCGACGGCACAGGCGTTGGACACGTGTTTTGGTACACGCTCGAAAGCAAGGATGCCGAACACCGCTACGACGCAGGAACGCTCCGTGCCGTGCAGGATTGGTACGTGCGCTACAAACTTTCGGCGGTCGAAGGCGTGGCAGAAGTGGCGAGCATCGGCGGTTTTGTGCGGCAGTATCAGGTGGACATCAACCCCGCGCAGCTTCGCGCGTACAATCTGAGCGTTGCGGAAGTGGTGAACGCGCTCCAACGCAGCAACAATGAAGTAGGCGGCAAGCTGCTTGAAATCAGCGATGCAGAGTATTTTGTGCGCGGACAAGGCTACATTCACTCCAAGCAAGACATCGAAAACACGGTCATCCGCACCGCCTCTAATGGTGTTCCGATTATGATGCAGCAAATAGCAACGGTGCAGCTTGGCGGCGACCTCAGGCGCGGTACGATGGACAGGGACGGTAAGGGTGAAGCAGTTGGCGGCATTATCGTGATG
Source organism: Candidatus Kapaibacterium sp. (assembly GCA_025358765.1). Taxonomy (GTDB): domain Bacteria; phylum Bacteroidota; class Ignavibacteria; order Kapaibacteriales; family UBA4661; genus JANYIG01. The sequence continues at coordinate 2,069 of JANYIG010000063.1, read as the reverse complement.
CGGAGTGGCGAAAACGCTCGTGCGGTGATTGAACGCGTGAAACAAAAAATCAAGGACATCGCGCCCGGGCTGCCCGAAGGCGTGGAGATTTCCGCCTCCTACGACCGCTCGACGTTGATTGAAGCGGCAGTCGGTACACTCGAACGCGCCTTGATTGAAGCTGCTATCGTTGTTGCGATTATCGTTGGAATCTTTCTTCTGCATTGGCGGAGTATCCTTCGCATTATCATTGAGTTGCCAATTGCTGTGCTGATGTCGTTTATCCTGATGTACATTTTTGGTATCACCTCCAACATTATGAGTTTGGGCGGGATTATTCTTGCGGTTGGTGTGATAGTGGATTCCTCTATTGTTCTGGTCGAAAATTCGTATCGGAATATCGCTCACGCTATTGAACAAAAAGGACATCTTACACCCGATGAATACAAGCGCATTTCGATTGATTCCGCCAAACAAGTCGGGCGGGCAATTTTCTTTAGCGATCTCATCATTCTCGTCTCGTTTTTGCCCGTATTCTTACTCACGGGACAAGAGGGAAAAATGTTTAAGCCGCTTGCCTTTACAAAAACCTTTGCGCTTTTTTCATCGGGGATTGTGGTAATAACGCTTATTCCTGTGCTGATGACGATGCTCATGCGCGGTAACTTCAAGCCGGAAGATTCCAACTTCATCACCCGCTTTTTCAAATGGCTCTATGCGCCTGTTATTCATTGGGTGCTGAAGTGGCGCAAAACCACTATTGCTATCAACGTCATCGCACTTCTTTCCACGATTCCGATGATAATGAACACGGGTTCGGAGTTTATGCCGCCGCTTGACGAAGGTTCGATTCTGTATATGCCTGTAACGCTTCCAAACACCGCCACACCGGAGGTAAACCGTATTTTGCAAGAGCAAGACCGCATCATTAAGACCATACCGGAGGTGCATCATGTCTTAGGCAAAGCAGGACGTGCTGAAACTGCGACCGATAATGCGCCCGTGAGCATGATTGAAACGATTATTATATTAAAACCAAAGGAAGAATGGCGACCCGGCATCCGCAAGAAAGACATCATTGCGGAATTAGATAAAAAACTGCAAATACCGGGCGTGCGCAATGGCTTCACACAACCAATTATCAATCGTATCAATATGCTTTCCACAGGTGTTCGCACGGATATTGGCTTCAAAATTTACGGTGATAATCTGGACACATTAGAGCAGTACGCCGTGAAAGCCGAAGAAATCTTAAAAACCGTTCCGGGCGCGGCAGATGTGGTCGCAGACCGCGCACAGAGAGGCTACTACTTGGACATTAGCGTCAAACGCGAAGCCGCAGCGCGGTATGGTGTGAAGATTGCCGATGTGCAGGACATCATCGAAACCGCCATCGGCGGACAAAATCTGAGCGTGATTCTGGACGGGCGAATGCGCTTCCCAATGCGGATGCGCTTTGCACGGGAGAACCGCGAAAGTATTGAGGAGTTGGAGCGACTTATTGTGCCAATTCCTGCGCGGGGTGCAAGTGTTTCAGGTATGAATGCAAGCAGTGGTGCGGGTGGTGGAATGAATGCGGGAGCAAGCAATGGTGCGGGTGGTGGAATGGGAAACACAGGCGGAATGAATTCCGCTACTCCTGTTCGAGAAGTAAGCAATAGCGCGGGCGTTGGGGATGCTGCTTCGTCCTCTTCCCTGCTTTCAAGCGCTCAAGCAAACGCACAAACCTTCGTTCCGCTTTCCTATCTCGCGGACATTCGCGTGGTGAACGGACCATCCATGATAAACAGCGAACACGGCTCACTGAGAGCGGTGGTGTTTATGAATGCTCGTGGGCGCGACATGGGCGGCGTGGTGGAAGACGCGCAAAAGGCGATTTCCGAAAAACTGAAACTCCCTGCGGGGTATTCGGTGGATTGGAGCGGGCAGTATGAACACAAAATCCGCGCTGACCGTACTATCAAAATCCTTATGCCCGTTGTGTTCTTGTTAATTTTCGTACTGCTCTATTTCACTTTGCACGATTATGTCGAGGCGGGCGTAGTCATGCTGTCCGTGCCGTTTGCACTTATTGGCGGGATGTACATGAT
>JANYIG010000038.1 GCA_025358765.1 Candidatus Kapaibacterium sp. | reverse complement strand
GTGATGGCTGTTGATTTGGGAATATTGATTCTTATCTGTTCTATTAACGGGGATACTAATCCAACAATAGCAATAAAATTTCTTCTTTTTTTTGGTTTCTTTGCCGCTGCTATTGCATGTTCAGCGAGCGTCTATTCATGGCGCGTACATGAACATGAGCTTGAAATACGCCGGTGTGTCGAAATGGACATTAACAAATGCTCTCTATCCAATATACAATTACAAGGCAAAAAAGATGAAGCCAAAGCACGACTTGATGCAAAAGAAAAATCATTAAATGATTTTCTTCAAGAAATTCAAACTCTTGTGGATGAAGCAAAAAAAGACAAAAACTCAAATCAACAAAATACCGCTGAGAATGAGGAGACAAAAAATACAGAAGGGCAAAAAAAGATAAACACTGAGCAAATTGAGCAAAATCTAAATAATATTCAAAAGGCTAAATATCAAGATATGCGTAAAGAATTTGCTGATGCCGAAAAAGAGCTCGCGCAAATGGATAATTTTTGCGAACTCTACAACTCCATTCGGAGCTATCTTATTCAGATTAATTTAACAGCATATACCTATCGCCGATTAACTGTTCTGCATCGCTCGTGGTGGTATTATTTGCAAAGCTTCTCAACCATTATTGGGCTATTTGTCCCTATCATCGGTGGCATAGCTACGTTGTTCACAGGAGAAAACAATAGTGATGGCAATAGTAACGTTAGGTTTTTTGGCTTAACACTTGACCTCAAAGGTGATAAATCGCTCCAGGTTTTGTTGATTGCTCTCCCTTCATTATCTGCCTTAGCTGCTAACACAATTATTCGCTTTCGGATATATGATTTGTGGCTTTTGCGTGATAAGGGGCGCATCGAAAATGAACGGTTATATGCAGAAGGAAAACGCAGGTTACTTGGTTCAACTAGTTTTGCAGATTTAAGCGGGCTGAATTACGAGCTTACTGAATGGACACGCAGAATAGAGGAGTCTCAACAATCAGGCTTCTTTTCTGTGACTGAAACTTCTCAAAATCATATGCTCTCAAAAAAGAAAGATGAATAGTAATCTACATCATACACTCGCAAAGATGAAAATACAGCATTACACCTGCTTGTCTGGTATCACGACTGAATCGCCTAACTGCTTTGGGTTAAAAAATCTTATTAGACCACGTAACTATACAAAAATTCATACCAAGTGAACCAACATTATGCCTTCATTCAATCACCAACGATTTTTTGCGGACTTCGCCGCTCGCACGGGATTACAACTCACGGAGCCACGCAAACAAGGGTTGGAATTTCTGTTGAACGCCTTTGCTGCTGACGCAGAGTTTACGATGCTGCGTGAATGTGCCTACGTGTTGGCGACCATCCAATGGGAAACCGCACAAACCTTTCAGCCGATACCGGAGCGCCGTTTCAGCAAGGAACGCAACCCCCGTGCGTGGGCAAACCAAACGCGCTATTGGCGCACGGGGTTTTACGGGCGCGGCTATGTGCAGCTAACATGGGGGGAGAATTATCGCAACACCTCAACCAAGCTCTCCGGTTTGCAAACGTCCGTCAACGGCAATCCCGTGAGCATCACCGCCACAACATTTACAGAACATCCGGACTATGTGTTGGAGCCTTCGATTGCATACGTCATTGCAGCACGGGGAATGCGCGAAGGCTGGTTTACGGGCAAAAAACTGAGCGCCTTCATCCGCGAGGACGAAGCACCGGACTACGTGAATGCGCGGCGCATCATCAACGGCACCGACAAAGCCGAAGAGATTGCGCTGCTTGCCGTGCAGTGTGAATTGTTGTTGCGAGCTGCTGCGGTGTGAAGTCGAATGATAGCAGCGGGGGGTGGCAGACTTCAACGGCACGGACGCAAGCGCAACCAGCACGAGTGTGAAGTTTGGCGAGCCGAACAATGCTGGCAATGAGCGCTTTGTGAAGGGGTTGAGGAAGTGAGGAGTGGTGAGAAAAAGTTAGAGAGATAGAAAAACGGCACAAGTTTGATGCTGTTGCAAAATAGGGCAGGTCAAAAGTGCTTATTACCAACGTGATATTTTTTTGCAATATAGATTTCAATTTTTTTTTCAATACCGTACACATTTAGATAACTCATCAGTACGAAAGTTCTTTGAAAGTTCAAGAGTCCAATACGAAGCAGACCTCAAGGCGTTCGATGTCCGTTCTTTGCCACTCGCGGAGGAGTTCAAGCCCGAAGCGGAAACAACTCCAATCACAGCGGTCAGGACGATGTAAGCGTGTGCGATAATACGGGTCGCTCCGGGCTTTGTCGCCCATCCAAAGAACCCAGATGTAGGCAAGCGCGACAGCAATCAGCAATCGGTGTATTTTTTCCGGGTCTTTGAGACGTGTTTTGTGGAAAGAAAAACCTCGGCTTTTCACATCGCTAAAGAGTGTTTCAATCAAAAATCGCTTTCGATACGCTTCACAGGCATCGGGTGCGTTATCAAGGTTGGTCAGCAGATAGAGCGGGTCT
>JANYIG010000030.1 GCA_025358765.1 Candidatus Kapaibacterium sp. | reverse complement strand
CTGTTTCGCCCCTCATCCCCCGCCTTCTCCCTTTGGGAGAAGGAGCGAAGACAAAGAAAATCAATGTCTTCTGAAGCCTTCTCCCTTTGGGAGAGGGTTGGGTGAGGGCAAACACAAGAGCGAGGTTTTATGCGAGTTGCGAGATTTTATCTAAACTTCAAAATAGTAAGACATCAAAAATACGAGTTTTCCGTGATTTTCCGTACCTTTGAATGAAATTCGGCGATAATACACGAACGGAGACGGTATGAACAAGAACAATGATACACTAAACACAACGCTCGTATTTTCACCAATGCGGCTTCTGGTCTCAAATGTGGAGTTTTATGCGTATCACGGGGTGCGATCGGAGGAACGTTCGCTTGGCGGAAAATATGCGGTGGACGTAGAACTCGTTTACGATGCTGCCGATGCTACCGCAAGCGATAATCTTGCTCATGCGCTGAACTACCAACAAGCTGTGGAGTGCGTTGCTGCGGTCGTAGAGCACGAGCCTTGCAAACTTATCGAAACCGTTGCTGCCCGCATTCTTCATGCGCTGATGAAGTCTTTCCCGCAACTGCAAACAGCCACTGTACGATTGCGGAAATATAGCGTTCCTCTTGGGCGACCAATTGAGTTCGTGGAAGTGGAACAGCGGGCGGAAGTAAGAATTGAGAATTGAGAATGAAGAACACTTATGCAACGTTTTACTCTTCAAACCGCTCGACGCTTTTTACACCTTTTATCTTCTTGAGTTTCAGAAAAAGCCGCTCTAAATGCTCCGTGTTTTTGACATAGACCGTTACTACGCCCTCGAACATCGAATCGAAAGAGTCAATATTCACACCACGAATGTTTGTATTGTTAAAGGAAACAATCGCCGATGTAATGTCGCTCAACATAGCCGTACGGTCTTCGCCAGTGATGCGGATAGCGGCAAGAAAGTCTTGACGATCGGCTGCTGACCATTCCACGTCAGTGATGCGCGGACGCATGGCGCTGTCCATCATCATACGAACGTTTTTGCATGCACGGCGGTGGATTTTGATGCCGCTTCCGACCGTGACAATACCCACGATATCATCGCCCGGCACAGGGTTACAACATCGCGCGTACGAATACAGAATAGGCGTTTTTCCTTCACCCAACAGCGTAATACCGTTTGCTGCTTCTGAGCGGGCGCGATTGGTGAATTTGTCGAACGTGCTGGCTTCGTCAGTTGCGGGCGGTAATTGTGGCAATGCCTGTTGTTGCGCGGCTTGCTGTGCGGCTTTGCGGGCGGCGGGGTTGCCACTAAAACGTTCTTCGGCAATTTTCCCCACGTTATCAACATCTAACCCACCTGCACCAAGCGCCAGAAAAAGTTCGGACTTGTTCGCATACTTGAGTGTTTGCGCGATTCTGTCCATATCTTCCTCGTTGAGCGAACGCACCTCAAGTTTTTTCAGTCGGCGTTCCCAGATTTCTTTGCCTTCGGCGATTCTCCGGCGTTTATCCTCATTCAAATACTTGCGAATAGAAGATTTCGCCTTGTGCGTAATGACAAATCGCTCCCAATCTTTGCTCGGCGTTTGGTTTTTGGAGGTAAGAATTTCCACTTGATCGCCGCTTTGAAGCTGGTAATTGAGCGGAATAATTTTGCCATTAACCTTCGCGCCAATGCAGTGATAGCCCACGCGCCCGTGAATGTCGAATGCAAAATCTACTGGTGTAGAACCTTTTGGGAGGATGCGTAAATCGCCTTTTGGCGTAAACAAGTAAATTTCCTCCTGAAACAGATTCAGCTTGAAGCTCTCTATAAGCTGCTCCGGCGCATCATCACCAGCGTTGTCGAAGATTTCGCGTACCCAATTTGCCCATTCTTCAAGTTCTTTGTCTTCAGTGTAATTGCCGTTCGTGCGCTCTTTGTAGATAAAGTGAGCCGCCACGCCACGTTCGGAGATTTCGTGCATTTTGCGGGTACGGATTTGCACTTCCACTTTTTTGCCGCCCGGTCCTATCACCGTTGTGTGGAGCGATTGGTAGCCGTTTTTCTTCGGCACAGAAATGTAATTTTTGAAGCGCTCCGGCACAGGTGTGTAGATGTCGGATGCAATACCGTACGCAACAAAACATTCATTCACATTCTCGGTGTCAAGGATAATACGGACAGCAAAAAGGTCGTAGATTTCGTCGAGCGATTTGTCACGTTTCAGCATTTTGTTGTAAATCGAATACAGATGCTTCGCACGCCCGCTAATTTCGCATTGCAAACCGTGTTCCAACAACCGCTCTTTGATTGGTTTAGCAAAGGCTTCGATGTAGTCTCCACGCTCATTGCGCTTGGTGCTGAGGGCATTTTTGATTTGGTCATATGCCTCGCGATTCAGGTACTTAAACGATAAATCCTCAAGCTCCCATTTGATACTCCCCAAGCCAAAACGGTGGGCAAATGGTGCGTAGATGTCCAACGTCTCGCGGGCGATGCGCTGCTGCTTTTCCGGTTTCAGATATTGCAGCGTTCGCATATTGTGAAGGCGGTCAGCGAATTTTACCAATATCACACGCACGTCGTTGACCATCGAAAGCAGAAGTTTCCTGTAACTGGCTGCCTGTCGGACTTCGTGGCTTTTGAATACGTCGGTAATTTTTGTCACACCATCTACAATATTCGCCACGTCTTCACCAAATTCCTCCTTCACGTCCTTCACACTAAAATCTGTATCCTCTACCACATCGTGCAACAGCGCGGCAGCAACGGACACGTCGTCAAGTCTGACTTCGCGGGCAACAATAATTGCCACCTCGACCGCATGCGTGTAATACGGCTCGCCGGAAGCACGGAGGTCGCGCGAATGAGCATTCACACAAAAACGAAACGCTTTTTCGATCATTACCAAATTCGCGTTGCGTATGTTTTGGACACAGGCTTGCAATAGCGCTTGCAATGCCGTTTCCACTTGCGCGTCTGCTTGCGCTGGTGTTGGTGACTGAGCTTGCACACTGGTTAATGTCTCAGGTTGAACTTCCAATTGAGTTTCTATATGGTCTTCGGTTACCGTCATAAAATATCGTCAACTAATGAAATATGCAGCGCTTTCAACGGCAGTCAAAATGTACCGAACGAAAGCGCCAACGAAAAATCAACTACGATTAAATAAAAATCGGATGGAATCGTAAACGTTTATTGAATTTGGTCATTTCTTATGCAAAAGTCAAGCCGATAAGCACAAATGAGTGAAAAATGACAAAAAAAATACATCATCACCTCAGTCATTACGGGGATAATGATTGGAGCAACTACCCCGTCACCCCGAAGACGGTTGACGAAGGGGAATTGTATGCAAGCGTAACTTCAGTTGTTACTTAGGCGAAATCACCCGCCCGTACTGCGTTGAACGCCCAATCCGTTCAAAATGTTGGTACGCAGCAAGCGCAATCTCCGCAATCGTGCGCTCTGCCGCACGTTCGTTGCGGTTATATGCCGTCATCACCGCAATGGCAAACGGGCGATTTTGTGCATAGATAATGCCAGCTTCCGCCCTTACACCTTCCAGCACTCCCGGCTTTGTGGCAAGCACAACGTCGTCCGGCAAGAGTGGAGCCATAAAACATTCTTTGTGGAAGGAAAAAATTTTGAGGTAATCTTCAGTTGAGGTTTTGGTGAGTACTTGCCCTTTGTACATTACCTCCAGAAAGCGCACCAAATCTCGTGGCGTAGCAAGATTCTCGCGCCCTTCTTTTGCGGCTTGTAAATCGAGCATTTTCCGGCGCAGCAAAATGTTGTTGCAACCAACGCTCGCCGCAAACGCCGTGATGTTCTCCAAACCAAGGCGTTGGATGAGGACATTTGTTGCGGCATCATCGCTAACGACCATCATCATTGTTGCCAAATCACGCAGCGTAAGTTTTGTTACGCCGGGCGTGAGACCAATCATAATGTCGCTGCCCGGCACCAGATCGGCAGCGTTCACGGTGTACATATCTGAGAGTTTGAGTTTGCCCTGCTCCTGCTGGTGATAAAGTTCGGCAAGTATGGCAATTTTGATAACGCTGGCGGTCGGGAAAATTTCATCGGCGTTGTAGGCAATTATCTGCCCACTGGTCAAGTCGAGGATAGCCACGCCCATCACCGCATCAAGGTTCTTGTCCGCCGCTTGAATGCTGGCTTCGAGCTTCTTCCAAAGAAGGTCTTGTTTTGCTTGTTCCTGCTTTTGTGTGCCTTTGGCGAGGATGGTTTGCGAGGCTTGCTGCGACAATTGCAACTGTTGAGCAGAAGCGGGAATAGCGAGCAGAGCGGCAAGAGCATAGAAGAAAAAGCGCATAAAATCAAGCGTTGTAGGGTTTGGAAAAACTGTTGTCGTCAGCAAACCTACAAAACTCCGCGCCCAAACACAAGGTAGCAGCACAAATGAGCTGGTGCAAACCAGCTTACACCAGCATTTTTTTCACTTCGGCAGCATAACTGCGACTTATTTTCACCGTAGCGCCGCTTGCCATTGTTGCCGTCATGCCGCCGCTTGCGTCTGGTTCAACATGGCGCAGGTGCTTAATATTGAGCATAGTCGAACGGTGAACACGTTTGAACACACGTGGATTCAAGCGTTGCTCTAATATGCTGATACCGCTTCCCGCCAGATACTCCGCGCCGCCGATGTGCAAAGCCGCATAATCGTCCGCTGCTTCAATCCACTCAATATCGTCCGCCTTTACCGCAAGGATTTTGCTGCCATGCCGCACCATGAGCGTTTCAAGGTAATCGTCGGCAGGGCGCACGGCGGCTAAGAGTTGCGTGAGTTGCCCTAAGTAACTATCATTCTGCGGCTCGGCAACATTCCGCTCCGAACACCGCTCCAATGCTCGATTGACAGCAACTGCAAAACGCTGTTTATCATAGGGTTTGAGCAGATAATCTACGGCATTCACCTCGAAGGCACGGAGCGCATAGTGGTCGTAGGCGGTGGAGAAAATCACAAGCGGCAAATGCTCGAACCGTGCAAGCGCCTCGAAGCCATTCAGCACTGGCATTTGCACGTCAAGAAACAACACTTCCGGCGCAAGGCTATTGACGGCTTCCACACACGTGCGCCCGTTCTGGCACTCGGCGATGATTTCAATATCAGTGAAATCCGCCAGAAACTCTCGTACAATCTGGCGGGCAGGCTGCTCATCGTCCGTGATAATTGCTCGAATCATGGTCATTAGTCATTGGTTGCTGGGTCATTGGTTATTAGCCGTTGTTCCTTGATGCTTGTGCCTTGTTCTGCGAGTAAAAGCGGCATTGTGAAAGAAATTTGCGCTCCAGCGTTTGTGGAAGCAATGTTCAAACCAGACTCATCACCAAAGAGCTTTCTGAGCCGAGCATCGGTGTAAGCAAGCCCTCGTCCGCCTTTTGAGGCATCCATCACAGGAAGCATTGCCATGCCTACGCCAGTGTCGCTCACGCTGAACAAAAGCCTACCGTTACTGCGTTCCACAACGATCATTACCCTTCCGCCTTCTTCTTTCGGGGCAAGCCCATGTCTGACGGCATTTTCAACCAACGGCTGCAAAATCATGGGTGGGACATAAAAATTTTGGAAATCTTGCGCGGCTGATGGAACGACAACACTTGATTCTAAGCGGTTTCCAAAGCGCTCTTTTTCGATTTCTAAATAGGTTTGGACAAACTCTAATTCTTCGGCAAGCGGGACATATTGCCGTCGGTCGCTGTCGAGTGTGTACCGAAGCACGTCGGCGAGTTTTGCAAGCACCGTGCGGGCTTTGTCAGGATTGCTACCCACAAGCGCATTGACAATATTCAACGCATTAAAAAGAAAGTGCGGGTTAAGCTGCGATTTCAGCATCGCAAGTTCCATCTGCGTGTTCAACAAACGAAGCTCCTTCTCGCGTTCACGCTGGGCGTGGAGCTGTCTGCGAGCATGTAATGTGTACCATATTGCCAGCATAATAAGATATCGCAGCCCGATGGCAAACCGTATCCACGCCGCATTATTGCGTATTCCTGAGGGCACAGAGCCATAGAGCCACATCGAAGTTGCAATATCAATCTCAAAACTTGCAACGATGAACACCGCACCCGCACATGCTTGCGCCACCACTTGCACCTGCCACGGCTTCCGCACTAACCATATGGTCATGTACCAAAAACCAATGCTCAAAACCCCCATTTCAAAAGCCTCGTGCAAGTTGTAAAGAAAGATACCCAATCTGGATACGCTTGCAACAGCACCGTTGGTGACGGCGCTAATGGTAACGAGTATCGTTTGGAGTACGGCATCTGCCGTCCAGACGGCGCATCCAATCAGGATTCCACGCCACGGAAACGGTATTTTTTCGTATTGATTTAGCATCATATTTTCTCGTCAAAATCTCTTGTCAAAACCCTATCCCAATTCGGTCAAAACGACAGTTCAAAAAACTCGCCATCGCGTAACATCTGGAAACGGCTGAACAACTCGCGTGCATTGGAGTACATCAAAGCAAACGTTTCCGGCGTAAAATTCGGCGGCGGCGGTAGATTGCGGAGGTTTTTTAGCCCCTTTGCACACGCTGCCTCAACAGTCGCCCAGACCTCCTCAAATGGTCGCTCACCTACGCCGAGTAGTCGAAATTCACCTTCAACGAGGTTTGCCACACATTCCGCATAAAGCGTGTCGGGCGTTAGAGCCATCGTATCATAGTTGTGGTCGTGCGAACCGCCTTCGTTCGCATCAAGATTCACGCCCGCCGCCACTCGCCCATAAAAGCCACAACGCAACGCAAGTGTTGTTTCGGCGGCATAGTGGCAAAAGTCATGCAAAATCAAGGTTGTATGCTTGTAATAGTACCACGTGGCAGAGCCGTCCGCACGGAAACACGTGAGTACGGACGGCTTGCCTTTTTTGCCTTTTGTAAAACGAATGGTCATTCTCATATTAACAAATGGAACTTCCGAACCTGTGTTGCCTATACATGAGTTGTCACAACGCTTAATCGAAGCTCTGGCTTAAGAGTGGTATACGTTGGAACGTCACGAAGAAGTGCAGGACCAGCCGCCGCCATTGCTGCTTGGGCTTTTTCAACCGATTCAAAATACGCATAACTCGCAGCAATAATTTCTCCCACGACAATGGGTTTCCCATTCAAAAACGTATCACTTTCAAGCCGTAGCAAACCAAACGGGGCTAATTGCTCGCGCGTAAGTTCCATATGCTGCTTGTGATAATATTCATGGTCGAAGGAAGCGCCTTCCTGCCAACGATAGAAGCCTGTTACTCGAATCATTTACGTTCCCGTAGAAAGTTCAAAAAACCAACCTTATTTCTTCGCCAATTTAGGATATAAAACGTTCTTCACCCAACCGTAATCGGGATTAATTTCAAGGGCACGGTCGTAAGCTGCACGGGCAGCATCGGCATTACCTTCGTCTGCAAACGCCTGCCCAAGCCATGCGTAGGCTTCCTCGTGCCCCCATGTCGGTTGTGCTGTCTCTTTTGCCGACGTGTCGTCCAATATTTGCGCGGCACGTTGCCACTGCTCCACAGCTTTTTTCTTGTCGCCGCCAAACATTGCCGGACGGAAAAACAAGCTCGTGGCACTCACAATGAGCGCACGTGGGTTTTTCGGGTCGAGTTTGAATGCCGTTTCTCCTGCCGTGCCAGCTTTTGGACCGTATTTCATTGCACTCATCATTCCGGTTGACTTGCGTCCGTAGATGCCAGAAAGCAGCGCAAAACCGTCGGAAAAGTTTTTATCAAGCTCCACGCAGGTTTCGAGGTGCTGCATGGCATTGTCCAGAAAGGCATCGCGCTGGTCATCGTTTGTGGTCGTATTTGCCAAACGATAGCCCGCATAGCCTGCGTAGTAGTGCATAAGCGCTTTCTGGGGTGCTGTAATTTGGGTTTTCACTAAGCCTTCAAAATACGTTTGCGCTTCCGTGAGTGTTTTCGCGTCGTTTCGGTTTTCACCGAGTTGAAGCATCTTTTTGCCTTTAATAATTGTTTCCTCTTGGGCAAAAACTTGTATAGAAGCGGCGTTGAAGAGTGCTATTACTGCAACAGCAGTAACAACGAGGGTTTTGAATGAGAGTTGCATAGAGAATTAAGAATTTGGAATGAAGAATGAGAAGAATTATTTGTTCGAGTTGCGTTCCGACTTCGCAATATGCGTCAAAGACCAAGCGACAGCATTGCGCCCACCACCAACGTCCGGCGAACCGTGCTTTGTCGCGGTGTGCGAACACTGTAATCTGTCGAATAATTGTAGCCAAGCGTACGGATTTCGTTCGTGACATCATTAATGGACGCAAAAAACACTGCCGAGTGTTTTGTGGCAAATGGGTAAAAATAACTAAAACTGAGGTCGAGGCGGATATAGTCAGCAAGCCGTTCGGAGCTGACTGCGCCTTCAATCGGTTGATACGAGCCGTCGGGCATTTTTGCGCCGCCCACAATCGGTGTTACCGGAGCGCCCGTACCGTAGCGGAATGTGAATCCACCCGTGAAGCGAGGAAGAATCTCGTTTTTCAGCACAACGGTGAAATTATTCGTCAGGTCGTAGGCAGCAGGAGCCGTCTCGTAGAGCAATTCCGTAGCCACGTCGCGGGTCTGTAGGCGCTGTGCGGTCAAGTAGCTGTATGATATCCAGCCACTGATGGGGGTTACAAGATAGGCTCCATATTTGAGAAACACGTCCACACCGCGTGCATAGCCGTTGCTGAGGTTTCCCAGATTCGTTGCAAGCGACCGAATCACCATTGCATCATATTGTTTGCTAAATGCCTCCACGCGGAACAGCCAGTCGCCTTCTTGATAATCCACACCCAAAATATAATGTTGTGCTTGCTGCGCCTGAAGGAGCGGGTTTCCGGTGACGCTATTAAATTGGTCAATTTGCGGGAATTGATGATAAACACCCCACGACGCACGAATATTCCAAAATTCATCCATTGCGTAACGCAACGAAACACGCGGGTCGAACACAAGTTGTTGTGCAATCGTGTGGTAGTCTGCCCTTACGCCCGCGCCCAAGAGCCATTGTCGCGCAAATTTCGTTTCCACCTCAGCATAACCGCCCCAACGGTTTGCGCCCAAATGTGCGTCTATAGGGTATAGCACGGTCGCATTTGGGTCGTAGATGCGCCCTTGCGCGGGCGTTCTGCCCGTCAGCGAATATTCAGTGCGCTCGACTTCTTGCCCAACGAGCAATCGGAAGTTTTCACTCAGGTCTTTTTCTGCGTCAAAACGCCATTTGTACGTATTGTCGGCGGGTTTGATGGTGAGTTGCCCTAAACTGCGGTCGCCGGAATACGCATTCCACGAAACACTTGCTTTGAGCAACCAATCGTCGAGCAAATCTGACCATTGCAGGCTGTGGATGCGGTTCAATGAGGAATTGCGATACACGGCATCCACCTCGCTTCCGTACGCTGGACGGTGGATTTTCACGCCAAGCTCGTCTTGCGTGGCGTAGTTGAACAACTTAAATTTTCCGCTTGCAGAATATTTGAACACCACGCTCAAGTTCGCATCGTAGCTGGCGGGCGGCGTGGGGAACTCGTCGGCAGCGCCGTTCACAGCAAGGATAAGGCGAATATCGGTGCGGTTGCCGGAAAAACGAATACCGAGTTTATCAGGAATGGCAGCCCAGTTCACACCAACCGATGCACCGAACATGCCGAGATTGAGGCTCAAAGCGTCTTGCATGGGAATATTCTGGCTTTCCATCGCCAACACACCCGACAGCGCGTTGCCGTACCGCGCTGGAAATCCACCGGATGTGAACATCGTGCCGCTCACAAAAAACGGGGGAATCGTCCCAAACGCGCCACCAGAGGGCGATTCGTAGCGGTACGGATGGACGATAGTCGCTTGGTCGAGCAGCGAAACAGTTTCGTTTGCATCACCGCCACGTACAATAAGCGTAGAACCGTCGTCAGCGTTTGCAACACCCGGAAACGTCTGCAACGCCCGGAATATATCTGCCGCCGCACCGGGCGTGGTCACAACATCTAATGGACGAAGCGTAACGCCCTTGATTTCGCCCGTCGTGAAGGCACTTGCGCCAACGACAGCTTCTTTGAGCGTGACAACTTTCGGATACAACGTGAGGTCAATGCGCGTGGTATCGCCGATGCGGAGTTCGACGATTTGCTCAACGATTTCGTAGGAATTTTGTTTGATGCGAAGCGTGACCGTTCCCTGCGTAACGCTCGCAATCAAGAACTGTCCGTTTTTGTCGGACAGGCGACCCTCTTTTGTTTCCACGATCTGCGCGGAAGCAAAATTCACGGGCGCATTGTTTGAGTTTTTAAGCGTTCCAGCAAGGAATGCTTTTCGGATGGTTTCTTGCGCAACAAGCGGTGAGACTGATTGCAGCAGAAATATCGAAAGTGCAGAAAAAAACGCAGAAAGAAAGAATATCGGTTTCATGGCAATTCGGTAGTTTTGTGAGCAAAAAACGTTTGTGAACGAGTGTTCTGAACGTTTGTACATACAAATATGGCGGATAGTTGCACAGCGGGCGTGGCGTAATCGGCGAGTTGCGGAATGTATCGGTGAATGGTTGAAAAAAGAGGGCGATATACTGTCGTGAGTTGCCAGTTCCAAGAAAATGTTAAATTTTTCGGAGATTTTGCACAAAAACTGGATAGGGGTGTGGTGCTGTAGCAAAGATTCGATACAAAGTTTACCAACCTTAGGCAATTTTTAATGCAACGAGTAATCAGCGGCGTGTCAACGTTTTGTGCGACTTATTCGTCTAACGCTTTGAGGTTTTTTACAGAAGAGAACTTTTCACAACAAACGAACAATACGGGATGAGATGGTGAGAGCTTGTTGGAAAATAGGGCGGTTATGACGGTTGAACAGCACGAACCCGCACAGCACGAACGCGAACTCCTTGAACGCCTCCAGCACAGCAATGACGAGGTTTGCCGATCGGCATTCCGAGAATTTGTCGAGCGCTTCCAGAGGAGGTTGTATGCGTTGGCGTATGATTTGACTGGCAATCACGCCGATGCAGAAGATTTGGCGCAAGACGTGTTTGTGAAGGCATTTACTTCCATTAACAAATTTCAAGGACAATCACAGCTATTTACGTGGTTGCATCGGATGGCGGTGAATACGTTTTTGGATATGAAGCGTACCAGTGCTTATCGGTCGCTCCGCAATGGTGAACAGTTCAACGAAGAACAATGGAATAGTTCGACAATACGCCCTGACGCAGCAACGGAAGCCGTCATCACGGATGAGCGTATTCAAACTGCCTTACAACAATGCTCGCCACGTGAACGGGCTGTATTTGTGCTGCGGCACTACCACGACCAAGCATTAGACGACATTGCCCAGACGCTCGGCGTAACGGATGGAACTGTAAAAACGTTACTGTTTCGCGCTACAAAAACTCTCCGAGAGGCACTTTCCTTCTATACACGAGAACTCAATGTGAATAATAGCTTGAATACTGAAAGAAGCAATGAACAATGATAAATAACCAGCATAACATAGAATATGAAGCACTGCTTCAGCAAGCGCTTTACGGCTCTCTTACAGCCGATGAACAGACACGATTCGATGCGTTTTTGCGGGAAAATTCGCACTATGCGGAGGAATACGGCACGATGAAAGCGCTTGAAACCGCAACAGCAAATCATACGTATCCCGTGCAAAGCAACGAATATTGGCGTGACTTCACGAATTGCACCGAGAAACGTTTGGAAACATACCAAGCGCAAAAAACACAGAAACTATCACCAATTCGCTTATTGAAAAAAAGTGTACAACAAAGCATTCAGCATGGGCACTGGATGGCTCCTGTGCTACGGGCTGCAGCACTGCTGGTTGTAGGATTTTTCGTTGGGCGCTGGTCGGGCGCTGGAACGTCGTACGGAGTGCCTGTACAGCCAGTGTCGTTGGTACAAGCTGGGTACGGTGCTACAGACGATGATCTACACGAATTCCTCCGTGAATCACATTTGCTTTTGTTGGGTGTGATGAACATCAGCAGCGAGTGTCAGGTAGCAAGCCCCCAGACGTTACAATCTCAGCAACAAAGCTCTATAGCGCTTCTGTGCAAAGCACAACGCCTTCGACAGTCGTTTTCGCCAGAACAAAGCCAGATGAATCATTTGATTACGGAAATCGAATATGCGCTGATGCAAGTGGCGGCAATCAAGCTGCAAACGCTAGATGCGGGGCGAATTCAGCAGATGCAATCGTGCTCTGGGTCGGCACTCTGCGAGATTTCATCGCAGTTACGCGGACAGACGATGCAGTAACAAATTGGATTTAATCACATTGAACGACACTCGAACTCAAGACATCAATTTTTATACGAAATATTTCAGTCTAAAGGAGACATCATGCGACGTTTACGGAATGCGGTTATTATTGGGTTACTTTGGTCGGCATCGCTTCAAGCGCAGCCTAAATTGGTGATGGTTGCGGGAGACACCTACGATTGGGGCGTTGTGACCGATGTAGCAACACCGCTCAAGAGTAAAATAGAACTCAAAAACGTCGGAACACAAGAGGTTGTGATTGACGAGGTGAGACCTGCGTGCGGTTGTACGTTGGCTCCGTTAGAAAAAAGCCGTTTGCAACCGGGCGAATCCACATTTATGAATATTACGCTCAATCTAACGGGTTCCAATGGACCATTGCTGAAAAACGTGTACATCAACAGCAATTCCATCCCGTTTTCTTCACAAACGCTTATTTTGAAGGCATTCGTTCAACGCCCGATTCAATCCGACCCACTTTATGTAGCATTGCCGCCGCTTGTGGTTGGCAAAACTGTTACTGCTACCGTGAAGTTTAAAAACACTGTCAAGGTTCCTGTAACGATTACGGAAAACACGTCGAACGAAAAAACAATGACCACGAATCTCAAAAAAACATTTACGATTCAGCCGGGCGATTCCCTTGAAACAACCGTCAAAGTAACGCCCACGAAGGATAAAATCGGCTACTACCACGCCATGCAGTTTTTCAAAACAAATCATGCCGACCAACGCCAATTCGAGCTGAACATCTATGGGAACGTGCAAGATAACACGGTAGCAGATGCGTCCGGCAAGACTTCGGTCACACCGTCGAAAGCCAATAAATCCTCAAAGAAACGCAAAAGCTCTGATCCATCATCCAGCAGCAATGCTTCGGGGAAATAGCGTGGCTCATTCCAAAACAATTCTCAGGGAAAACAAAACCGGATATTGATATAATTCAGTATTCGGTTTTTTGTATCAGTTAGCCTGCTATTTTTTACCTACACTGCTCGCCACGCAAAAAAACAGTTTTATTCCTCGCTCAGAAAAACCCACCACTCACTCAAAAAAGCTAACCATTGACTCAGAAAATGTTGGATAATGGAGATACGAATTGTAACTTCACACTCGAAATATATCCTTAGAAAACCCAATACCAGACTTTTACAATCCTTTATCTTTACTATTGATTATGGACATGATGCATCAAAATCGCTTTCCGCAGACCAATAACAGGCGCTCTCTGAGTTTACTACCACATTCGTATATTGTATTGGCTTTCCTTTTTACCCTTAGTGGTCTTAGTAGTTGCATGACAGCAAGCCAGCATTGGGCAAATTTAGGCTCGACGACAGACCGCGAACTTACGCTTGGTCTTGTTCAAAAACAGTTGCATAAAGGATTATCGGGTGCTGAGCTTGTGCAAAGTTTCGGCTCGCCCAACATAGTCACCAAAGATGAAAATGGCATGGAGACTTGGGTGTATGATAAAATTGCAACGGAATCGTCCTATTCAAACAGCAATCAAGGTGTTGGGTTAGCAGCTGATATACAGACCGGTATAGATAGAACCGCTGCAAGGGTGTCAACCCCAAACGGTTCAGTTTCCTTTGGTTCTGGAGCTTCAAATGCAACACAGCGTACCTTAACTATTGTCATTAAATTCAACGGTCAAGAGCGTGTTGAATCATATTCCTACCACTCCACTAAATTTTAATCCTTTATGCGCTGTTATGTGCTGATTCTCTGTGTAGTAGCAGGAATAATGGTTGTGGGGTGTTCTGCAAGCGGTGGGTTGGGAGCAAATGCATTGCCGCAGAGTCAATTACAGCTACGCCAGATCCAAACACGTGAATATGACCCAATGGATAAGAAGATTCTCATGAAAATCTTGATTGATGTGCTGCAAGACGACAATTTTATGCTGAAAAATGCAATTCCAGAACTGGGCTTGCTTATTGCCACGAGAAGCTCTGGCTTTTCATCCTTAGACGCGACAGCACATTTAATTGAGTTTGGTGGGAAAATCCGTGTACGAGTCTCTTTCCAGAATACAACGGCTCTCCAGCCGTACCAAGATTTTTTTGCCAAAGTGGATAAAGGCGTTTTTTTATACAAACAGGGTTTGTAATCAAAAAGTGAAAAAATTTATCGGTATCCATCACGTAGCAATTATCTGTTCCGACTACGAACGCTCGAAACAGTTTTACACCCAAACGCTTGGCTTCAGCATTATTGCTGAAACCTACCGCGCAGAGCGACAATCCTACAAACTCGATTTGGCGCTTCCCGATGGAAGTCGAATTGAGCTTTTTTCATTCCCGAATCCGCCCGCCCGCCCAAGCCGCCCCGAAGCACAAGGCTTGCGGCATCTGGCGTTTGCAGTGGGAAACGTGGAAGCGAGCGCAGAGGAATTACGCGCAAAAGGTGTGGATGTTGAGGAAATCAGGGTTGATGAGCTGACGGGCAAGCAGTTTACGTTTTTTGCCGACCCCGATGGATTACCATTAGAGTTGTACGAAGCATGATTTTTTCAGGTGTGGGATTAGGTATGCAGACGAATTGGAATGCCCGCATTGTTAATGTGAGCACGAGTTTGCATCGGATTTTGGTCTTGAAAACAAAAAAATGTTCCCGCCGAGACCGCATCAGCCTTGCCTTGAAGAAACCCATCCACAAAGTCCATTGCCACGCCGCAGCCACCCGCTGCAATCACCGGAATAGAAACACTTTCCGCAACACGCCGCGTGATTTCTACGTCCAAGCCGCCTCGTGTGCCGTCGCGGTCTATGGAGGTCAGCAAGATTTCGCCAGCACCAAGGCGTTCGCATTCTGCCGCCCATACAACGGGATTCAGTGCCGTTTTCTGCTTGCCGCCCCGTGTCCAGACGTAATACGTACCGTCAGCATCTTGCCGGAAGTCAATACTCACCACCACACATTGTGCTCCAAAGCGCTCCGAAGCATCTGTAATCAAGCGTGGATTCTCGACAGCCGCCGTGTTGATGCTCACTTTATCCGCTCCATTTTGCTGCATTACACGAAAATCCTCTACCGTCGTCACACCGCCTCCAATCGTTATCGGCATAAAAATTTCTTCTGCCGCTTTACGGATCACCTCAGCCATCGGTTTGCGGTTTTGTGGCGTAGCGTCAAGGTCGAGAAACACGAGTTCGTCCGCTGCTTGCGCTTGATAGATTTTTGCTTGGGAAATCGGATCGCCTACTTCTATCACTTTATCAAACTGCACAGTTGTCACGAGCACCATTTGACCACCAAAGCGGCTGGATTTCATCTGAAGTTTTGGTATTAAACGGCGTTTGAGCATAGAAAAAAATTATGGTTTCCAACGCAAAAAGTTTTCCAAAATTCGCAAGCCAAAATCTTGACTTTTTTCGGGATGAAACTGTGTGGCGGCAATATTGCCTTTGCGAACAGATGCCGTTACCGCCATGCCGTACTCGCACGTAGCGGCAACGTCTGCGGCATCATCGCATTGGAGGTGGTACGAATGCACGTAATACAAATCAGGTTCCGGCGGTAAGCCCGCAAAAAGCGGTTCGCCCGCACGGTACGATGTGCTGTTCCAGCCGATTTGCGGCACACGGAGCGGGCTTCCGTCCGATGAAACAGGCGTAAGCCGCACAACATCCGCCTCGAACCAACCCAAACCTTCATACTCACCCATTTCAAGGCTCCGCCGCGCCATCATCTGCATTCCTACGCAAATTCCGATAATCGGCAAGCGCTTTTCAAGAACAAGATTGTTGAGTATTGGCACAAAGCCGCCGTTACGCAAACCACCAATGCAATCGCGATACGCGCCCACTCCCGGCAACACGATGCGTTCCGCATCATCAAGTTCTGCGGGCGTACGGCAGATGCGAAGGTCGGCACCCGCCATTTCAAGGGCATTGCAGATAGAAAGCAGGTTGTTTACGTCGGTATCAACAAGGTGGACGGTGGTCATTAGGCTTTAAAATGGTACTTGATGGAGTTATTAGTAACGCCGTTATAGGTTCCGTGTGCGACTACGCCAACGCTCAATTTGTTGCTCGGCTTCGGAGCGCGGCATCGCTCCGTCGCGTGACCATTGGTCAAAGTCGTGGAGTTTTTTGCCGTCTGTGACTTTTGTGGGATCGTGCTGATACGGCGACACTTGATGCCCCATTGCCACTTCCATAAATTCTTCTTCGGTCAAGCCCACAAATTCCAAAAACAAATCAAGACTTGGCGGACGTTTGCCTTCGTACTCGTTAATCACTTCGAGAGCATAATACCTGTCCATACGACCATTACGAATGTCAATCGAGGTCAGGTGCGATGGTCGTGTATAGCCACGTTTGATATATTTAATGTAATCTCGAACTCCTTGAACATAACATTCGATTTTTTCGTAATTGTATTCCGGCGGCACATTTTCGACCTCATCACCCTGCCAGCCAAGCTCGTCCATAATAATTTTCGATTGCCGTTTCACGTCCCACGGAACGTAAGAACCCAAACAGACAGAACGGTAACCAATACGGCGCAATTCTTTGAGCGGTGGATAGGAAAAAGGCTGCAAGTCTCGCCTATCTACTTGCCCTTCGAGGCGCACGTACATATCGTCGGCATTAATGCCTAAATTCACAAAACGATTGAAGCGCTTTTCATCTACCTCCTCCGGCTGGTCATAACTGTAGTACGATGTATATTCCGCTGACGGTTCACCCCAGACGATGAGCGGTATGTTATAGCGGAGCGCCACCCACATTGGGTACGAAAAAATACCCGTGTGACAATGCCAGCAAAAATCTCCTTTTTCAAGAAACGATTGCAACATGAGCTTTTGTACGACCTTCCAATTTGGCGTAAAATTGTGTACATCCACGCCGAGTTTACGCTGCACACGTTTAGCGTTTTCGTTGATATTGGGGCGATAAAAACCGTGATCGAAGCGCACCACAAGGGGCTTCAAACCGTATTCTTTCACGAGATAATGTAACGTCCATGTGCTGTCTTTACCAAAGCTGCACGGCACTATGCAGTCATAGTCATGCTTGCCGCGATATTGCTCAACGAGTTCATCCAATTCTTTTTTCTTCATCGTCCAGTCAATCGCACCCTGCTTGATTTCTTGACCGCGACAGATATTACAAACGCCTTCGTCATCGAAGGTAATGGTTTCATGCGTTTCCGGGAGTGTGCAGCGTGTACAACGTCGGAGTTCCATAGATATTCTAAGTTTCTGATGTGGTAAAGTCTATTGATTTTTAATGCTTATGAGGCATTCATCATACGTTGGTCATTAAACCGTTTTCAACAAACGCCTTTGCTGCTGGCTCGTAATGATGGATATAAATATCTGTTTTTTCGGCAATGCTTAACATGTCATTTTTGCCATCGGCAAAACCCATGAGTTCGTAATATGCCCGCCCTACCTCGTTTGCAACACCACCCTCGCCACCGCCGTAGGAATATGGGTACACACCATGACTGCTCATAAACGGGTCAACCACAAAATCGTCATTCAGTTTATAGACGAAATTGTTCTCCAAAGCCATAAGTGTGTGCCAATATACCTGCAAGCTGCCAAGCAATGCTTCTGGCGTAACGTAGGTCAAATCATCAAGCGAAGTATGGTACTGCGGAAAACTACCGTATGGTGTCCGCATAATGCTTCCAAATGGCAAACGCACACCCGCCGCATTAAACTGACACTCATCGCTACCCAAACTATGACTGTATGGAACAACCACGTGTTCTTTTGTGAAATGCTTCAAAACATGCAACGCAGCGCGGTCAATAATTGTATTACCCTCGAACGTGCGTTTGTAGTGCATTGCTCCTGGGTCGCCCGCACACGTACAGACATAACCACCGATGACGTTTTTCAGGCGCTCGCGGTACTGATGAATGTACGCAATAGAGCCAATTGTTTCAGGAATGATGATCAAGCGATAGGAATAACGACGATTTTTCAATTGTGCGAGCAAACGAAACAGCTCGACCGAGATGACAACACCGCTCAGATTGTCATTCGCACCGCGTGGATGACATAAATAGCTGGTAATCATGATTTCTTCCTTGGAGTCACCCGGCAGATAATATTCTGCAATCCGCAACTGCCCATCGGAATGTTCCGTATCCACGTTAATTTTATATGTGCCTTCGTTCAGCGCTGCCACTTGTTTTTGCGAAGCAGAAATCCCCCATTTCTTTTGATAATAAGCGTGCCGAAGCGGAACGGCATCTTCCAAAGCATCCGAGGTGGCAATCGCCTTTGCGAGATCGTCCTTCTTCATTTCGCCTTTGAAAGGCTGGCTGTAGAGCCATACATGATAATTACAATCATTAAAGTCAAAAATGCGTTCGCCGTTTGGCGCTTCGACGTAAGATTCATTAACTTTGTATTCTTTCGGAACAATCCAGTCGAAACATTGTGTACCACTCGGAATCTCCGTAATCGTGAGCGGAAGACGTTTCTGGATGATATTCAGCGATTGTAAAAACCCGGGGCTAACAAGCGACCGATATACGGGAAAAAGTTCGGTCATCAAGTCCCACATAGTGGTTTGCGAGGGTTGATCGGGTGTTGTAATCATGGAAGATGCTTAAGGTCAATAAATATCGGATTGTTCGTCAATATTAGGAACGTCATTTTACAAACGTCGTTTTAATTGCTGTTTTTCGCAGAGCATCTGGATAGGTACATCAAAGTCTGTAACTGGTATATTAGCTTTTTCAGCAATATCAAGTAAACTATGTTTGCCATCAGCAAACGCAAGTAAAAAATCCCATGCAATGCGGTCGCTATGTTTCTTCATTACGGGGTAAATGCCTAAGCCCGTCAGAAACGGCTCTCCTATGTATTGGTGTTGATAGACAGCATTGCGTTCGGCAACAAATAGTGCGCCCCATACAATTTCGAGAGTATTCACCAGGTTTTCAGGACGGATAAGGTCTAAATTATCTTTCGAGGTCAAATGTTCTGGATACGTGCCTATGGTACTCCGCCGAAGCGAACTTACTGGCATCTCTATACCAAGCGAATTGTATGCTTTTTCGTTGCCGGATGTACCCGTTACAACCGTAAAATTTTCGACGGTATGTGAGAAGCCGGAATGTTTCAAACTGTGCTGCATTGCTCTATCAATAATGGTTTCGCCGCCTCTGCTTTTGCGAAAATGATAGCTCTGTCCTGAATCGCCCACACACACAAGCGTTATGCCACCCAAAACATTCTCACGAACGTGTTTGTTTTGGTGAAAATACACAATTGGTCCGATTGTTTCCGGCGGAAACAGCAGACGATAGGAATAGCGCCGCTTAGGTAATGTACGAAGCAAGTGCATGAGCGCGGTTGCCACGACCACACCGCTAATATTATCATTGCCAATGGATGGATGACACAAATAGCTGTCAATGATAATTTCTTCTTTCGACTCACCTTCAAGATAGAATTGCCCAATACGCAAATGCCCATCGTAAAATTTCGTGCGGATTACAACCTTGTACTGCTGGTCGTTCAAAGTTTTGAACTGGTTTTGCGACAGTGCAAAACCCCAAAATGGCTTGTAATACGAAATCAAACAGGGAATCGCTTCGGGGTCAATGTCTTCCCGCCAATAGCAGTGTTCAAGGAGTTCTGCGCGGCTGACCACACCTTCAAATGGGATGCTCCGCTGACAGATTTGTAAATTGGACGACGTGGCATAATCAATCACACGGTTCCCATTCATGTCTTCGATATACGCCTCTTCCACAACCCATTCTTGCGGAATCACCCACGAACCGCATTGTGTGCCAGTTGTGTAGGCAAGGGTTTCGACGGGAATATATTCATTAATAATATCCAGCGATTGCTGATAGCCCTCCCCCAAAATAGAGCGATGAATTGGGAACAAGCGTTCAGCAAGCTCCCACATCATAGTTTTGTAACTGGTATTGACTGGTTGAATCATTCTGCATCCCTCGTATTATCGTTACACTTTTCAAGCAAAAGACTATCAATATACTTTCCTTTAAAAAACATATGCTTTGTATAAGTGCCCACATCTCTGTAGCCCGCTTTGATAAAGGCTTTGTAGGAACCTTGGTTAACCTTGTACATTCCGGCAGTAAGTTTATTCAAGTTTAATTCCTCAAAAGCATACCTCGTCACAAGTTCAATCGCCTCGGTTGCATAACCTTTGCCCCATGCGGTCTTTTCACCGATAATCAACCCCACGTCACCACGACGATGCAAAAATGTAATATCGCCAATTTTTATATTACCAATATGCTGGTTCGAGTCGCTCAAGAACATACCAAACATAAAATCCGTTGGACTATCGTTAACAGCTTGCACAAAATTCCGTAAACTGTCCATTGTTTGTGAACGGAATTTACTTTCAAGGTACTGCAACACTTCGGAGTCATGCATCCAAGATAAATACGCTTCCGTCACGTCGTCCGGCGACAAGATTTTGAGATAGATTCGTTGTCCAACAATTTTCATACGTGGTGGTCTTCCTCTGAAAATAATTTACGATACGTTTGTTCAATATATTGCTTGGTAATTATATGGCGAAATGGCTTCGGAGCAGCCTTTTTGTATAGTGTAAACAACCTGAACCACCATTGATTTGCCCAAGGAAGGTTGCCATTGAACGTACCTCCAAAAAAATTATTTGCCTGATAATATTTGAAGGACTCACCGAAGGAATTATAGAAATAACCATAGATGAGCGCTCCCTCCTTGTCTTTCGGTGGTAAATTATCCTGCAAGAGCAATGCAATAACTTCCTCGTGCGTTTGCGGCGTGTAGGTTGCACCCAGATTATAGTATTCCGACTTTCCTGCCAAAATCGCAGGCTTACCCCAGAACGTCGCTTCAATGCCCACTGTTGAGCGAAAAGAAACAACTTTGTCCGCATTATGTAATAGTGCATACGAACTCACGGTATCTGTCGGATGAATCACCGTCAGCACATTCGCCAATTCGCCGGATTGCAGTGCCAAAAGCGGTTCGTATTCTTTGGGTGAATCACGTAGGTTCGGATGCACACGCAAATACAGGTGATACTGCTCATTGAAAGGCAAGAATTCTTCAGCAATGAGTCGTATCCCCTTTTCCTGACTACTATAAACATTTTTACGCCATTCCTCGCTCACAGCAGCAAATTCAAAATCGGACGATGCAAAGATAATGATATTGCGTTTACTCTCATCCCAATCCGCCGGAAGCAAACCGTATTGCTGTTTATCCACCATCGAATAGCCATTGACCTTCGCACCTTTCGACTTATTGATGTACCATTCGGCAGCAATTTCTTCGCGCTTGGGATTATTCTGAGCCGCCTCCCACTGCTGCTTGAAGACCTGCGTCATAAAGGAAATTTCAAACGGTGCTGTGTTCTCAAACAGCGAATACGTATGGTCGTCATTGCCTGCTTCATGCGTAGTGTACGGAATACCTCTGCTTTCACATGCTCGCAGAATAGCGCGAACAATACCCATTCTGCCGTTGAAAATATAGAACCTGTCGGGCTTTTCTTGGTCAATAAAATTTTGCACCGATCGGTACACTGTAAATGCGGAGAGCATAAAACGCCGTACTAAATCGTGTTGTGCCTGCAAATCCGGCTTCGCATCGCGGTAGAGGCTAATCATCGAAGCCAGCACCGAACGCCCAATGTCAAACTTCTCTATCATGTAGCCGTCCATTTCCTCTACGCTGACAAACTCCGTGCGGAGGTCGCGCAACTCGCCCACATTATTGGGCGTGAGATTATAAAACGAACGCACAGGAACCTTTTGCGATAACAACGAAACGCCCACTGTCTGCGTGCGTTGACAGAGCCAGCATTGACCGGGTTCGTGGTCAAGATTTGTGTCGCACGTCAGAAGCTCACCATCGCACCGTAAAACAGTCGCTGTATCACCAGCATTTAGATGATCTTGGATAATCTCCAACTCGGTGGCAAAATGCCGTTGGAAGAGCGGATGCGTTGTGAAGATAACTATGTGCATAACCCCATCTTAACTATTGGGTGTTACTGGTTTAATACGTGATTGCAAACGGATTCTATATTTCTTCCACAGTCTCCATACAAGCAAACACAAGCCTCCGGCAAGCAAGGTTACAGGCAAAACATTGATAAACAGAATAATTGCCGTTTGTAAGTTTTCCCAACTATTAACAAATGCAGACAGAATGCGTTTCCCAAAGTCTTCGCGTTTGTTGGCGGCTAATTGTTCTTTGGTAATTGTTACATTGATAGTGCTTTTTGCCACACGATTGTTCAAATATGCCAATCTACCTTGTTGTGATTCAACCTCTTCACGCATTATGTTCAATTGTTTCTCAACAGCAAGAATTTCCTGCACTGTTTTTGCTTGTTTCAGAAGATCGCGGTAGCGAGTTTCGACCTCACGTTTCGTTTTGAGTCGTGCATCCAAATCCACTATTTGTTCGCCAACGTCTTCGGTGGTGATGCTTTTTCTTACCATACGCACTGCTTGAGCGGAAAAACGTTCTATCGCAGTTTCGAGGTGTTCGCTTGGAAGGCGTACCGTTACCTGAATTATTACTGAATTATCCGATAAGCTCTCACTTTCCGATGCAACGCTGCCTTGAAGCGTTTCAACAATATGTTTCACGCTGTCTAATACTGCTCGTGCGTTTTCTGCTTCCAATGTCAAACTTGCAGTACGAATACGACTTCCAGCATGCTGTTTCTGACGTTGCGCCCGTGCAAAAGCATCATTCATCAGCATACCTGCTTGCGCTTGCGGCGGTGAAATATTTTGGAGGCTCATCGTTGCGCTTGCACGCTCTGCCTGTCCCACGTTTGAGCCGTCATGCTGGCAGCTAACGACTATAATGCACATCACCGCACACGTTAGTAACAAAGCAGATATATTCAATGAAAATTTCATGCTGTTTCTATTCTTTTTGTTTACGCTGATTGTAGAACTGGCGTAAATACTATTCGGTGTTCGTTCTGCCGAAACTCAACATTAAAAGTATGAAACACATCTTTGCGCCCAATAATCATATCTACAATATCGTCGTTTTGGCACCACGCAACCGATGCCGACACAGAATGACCATCAATCACAACAGTCAATCGGCGCAAAAGATAGTCCACAGTGCCACCGATGCCTTGGGCGCTGAGGATATCCTCCTCTTTGGTGCGCTCTAAACCTAAGCGTTCACCCACTATTTTTGAAATAAGTGAAATATCCGCACCAGAATCTATCAACATTTCGACAGCAATCTCGCTATGCTCAGTTTGTAGTGTTACGGCATACATCGGCAACCACAAATCCTCTCGTAAGCTCCTAAAACGCAGCGTTAAAATACGAAGGCGATCAATATTGCGTGGAACGCCAAAATACGTAATGCGTCCGGATTGACGAACATTAGCAGCAAGGGCAATGGCATCATCAAAATTCGCTCCGACACCCATAATATACTCACTGTTTAACAGAACTACCACTCGACCCTCGTAGCGTTCGGGATGGTCGTAAATCTCCTGAAGCCATGCTTGCGCTTGTGGGCGCTGTGAGTTTTGGTCATCTGTGTTCATCGGCTTGCTTTCAACAGTTGTTCTATGGTGAGTATTATGCCGTGCAAATCTTCAGGCGCGGCAGCCCGCTTCGTTGAGTCAGGTATTACTTCCATAATGGTTGACGATTACAAATATTTCCTAAACACAGGTTTTGCTGCTTCGCCCACCAGATGCCGCTCATAGCCGTCGTCGAGCGCTTTTTTGTAAAGGTCGAGCGACTCATCGAACGCCTGTGCGAAGAAGTCCATGTCCGCTTCTGTGTGGCTAAAACACGGCGTTAGCGCTCCTTGGAACAGCACCCCACGCGCAATCATTTCCTGCATCACAAGCGTTCTCATGCCGTTGGAGATTTCGCCCTTGCCATCTTTGAACGTAATTATTGGTAGCCAGTTCGCAGGAACAACCTGAATGTAAGATTCCAAGCCATGTTTGGCAATCACCGCACGATTTTTCTGGATGAATGTTTCGCCAATATTGTGCAAATGGTTGATGACGTTGTGCTTTTGAAATTCGTCTATCG
>JANYIG010000346.1 GCA_025358765.1 Candidatus Kapaibacterium sp. | reverse complement strand
GATGCTGATTGAATAGCAACGCCCGAAGGTGTGATTTATTCATACCTTCGGGCTTTTTTTATGCCGTAAATGAAGTATATTCCGCTTCAAGCGAAAAAAAATAAACGTTGCTGATTCTCGTTCCTCAAGGATATTCTATGAATGATGGTTCTGTTGTGACGGATGAACGTGTGTACTCAAAGGTGGAACGGCGGTTGATTCCGTTTATATTTGTACTGTATATTGTGGCGTATCTTGACCGTGTGAATATTGGTTTTACCCAATTGTAAATAAAAACAGATTTAGGGTTTAGCGATAGTATGTACGGGCTTTTATGTTACGTATTGGTTTCCAGCTGCACGTCGTGCTCGCGTGTTTTCGTTGTATATGACGGCGCTTGCGGTGTCTGGTATTGTGGGTGGACCACTTTCGGGATGGATTTTGACATCGCTTGCGGGTGCAAACGGGTGGGCTGGCTGGCAATGGCTTTTTTTATTGGAAGGTTTGCCAGCAGTGGTGTTGGGGGTGATAGTATTGTTTTATTTAGATGACAAACCAAACCATGCGTGAGAAATAGCTTTGCCCTTCTGGGTAAATTGTTCTATCGGAACGTCATCGTGGCTGCGAAAAGTCAATAATAAAGCCGATCATATTCTCAAAATTTTAAGGAGTGAACGAATGAAATCTATTCTCATTGTCGGCGCAGGAATCGCGGGTCTGAGCGCAGCCCGCACACTCAAACAACAGGGCTATTCTGTGACGGTACTCGACAAAGGTCGTGGCGTGGGCGGGCGATTGAATACCCGTAGTCTGCGTATAGAAGGCTTTGGCGATGCCATCGGCGACCGAGGTGCACAATATTTTACTGTGCGTGACGAGCGGTTTACTTCATTTACGGATGAGCTTGTTCAATCCGGGATTGTCCGCGAATGGAGCGGCGCTAAAGGTGACACAGTGCGGTATGTGGGCATTAAAGGGATGCGTGAAATTGCAAATTATCTTGCCCAAAACATGGATGTACGCACCGAGCAGCGCGTGACGATTCTCCGAACGGACAATAATCAATGGAATGTTGAAACTGATATGGGCTTGCAGATAACTGCCGATGCTCTGTTGATGACACCGCCTGTGCCACAGTCCCTCGCAATCTTTGATGCAAGCCGTATTACGCTTCCTGATAAACAGAGGCAGGTATTGGAGAAAATTACCTATAATTCTTGCTTGACGCTGATGGTGTTGCTTGAAGGAGATAGTAAATTGAGTGGTGATTATGCAGAGCTTCAAGGCGAGACTTTGCGTTGGATTGCTGATAATAAACGCAAAGGGATTTCCGTGCTGCCAGTGCTGACGCTGCATTCTACCCATGAATTTAGTCAAAAACATTGGCAAAAAACGGATGAAGAAATAGCAGAACAAATGCTCCATGTTGCCAAACCATTCGTCGGCAGTTCAGTCGTCATGTATAAAGTCCATCGTTGGCGTTACAGTGAGCCTTCGGTGGCGGAAAATAAAAGTAAGAGTGAACCATTTCTATCAGTGCAAGGTGCTGAAAATATTCCACCCCTTGTATTTGCAGGTGATGGCTTTACGATTGGTCGCGTGGAAAGCGCTTGGTTGTCGGGGTTGGCAGCAGCAGAGTCGCTCGTCAAAGCACTTGAAGCGTGATAAAACATTGAACAGCTTGTTGTCCATCAAGATTTTTTGAAGATATGAATATTCTGGTTTTGAATTGTGGCAGTTCCTCAGTGAAATTTCAACTCATTAATACTGACCACGAGCGCATAGAACATAATACCGACGAACGGCTCGTGCAGGGTGTTGTAGAGCGCATTGGTAGTGAGGCACTGCTGACATTTCGTGTGACAGCGGAAGATGGGACGGTTCGTACGCATCGCTCTGCGGCTGCGTTAAGAGACCATCGTGCGGCAATTGATTACGTCATTAAATGGCTTATTTCCAAGGAAGCCGCCATTCCCGGCATCGCATCGTTTGCTGATATTGCCGCCGTTGGGCATCGAGTGGTGCATGGAGGCGAGGCGCTTACGTCGTCCATGATGATTAGCAACGAGGTTGTGCAAAAAATTGAGGATTGTATAGACCTTGCGCCACTCCACAACCCGCAAAATCTGAAAGGTATTTATGCGGTGAAGGAGGTTTTTGGCGAGCATTTCCCACAAGCAGCAGTTTTTGATACGGCATTTCATCACACGATGCCGGAAACGAGCTATTTGTATGCTATTCCGTATCAGTTCTATCGGCGACATAAAATCAGGCGATACGGCTTTCATGGCGTATCACACCGCTACGTTGGTTACCGATACCGTTTACTGCATGGTTTAGAGCGAGATGCAGTGAATATTATTTCGGTACACTTAGGAAATGGTTGTTCTGTTTGTGCTATCAAGGACGGTCACTCGTTCGACACTTCGATGGGCATGACACCGCTTGAGGGCTTGGTGATGGGGACGCGCTCCGGCGACATTGACCCCGCCGTGCTGGAATATCTTGGACATAAGGAAGGATATACGATTGGGGAAATCGAAGCGTTGTTGAACAAACAATCTGGTTTGCTCGGCATTTCCGGGTTAACGAACGACATGCGTGACCTCGTTGCCGAAGCACGAGAAAACAGCGACCGTCGAGCAATGCTCGCGATTGACTTGTTTTGCTATCGAGTGCGAAAGTACATAGGCTCGTATTTGGCAGCCATGAATGGTGCATATTCAGTGGTGTTCACAGGTGGTATTGGCGAGAATACCGATTTTGTGCGGGCAAATATTTGTAGTGGTTTGGAATGGTTCGGGTTGGAGGTTGATTCTGATGCAAATCGTGCCGTTGTCGGCGGCAAAGAGGGACGTATATCGAAGGAAGGAAGCCGTCTTGCGGCATGGGTGATTCCTACCAACGAAGAATTATTGATTGCCCGTGATACCTATCGCTGCGTCACGGAGCAAATGTAAAATTACTTAAAAACAGAGCATCACGGCAATAAATAAGCAAGCATACCGTTGTTAGCATTACAAATGACTATATGCACCAAACCAAAAACGGAGACGACATTGATGATTATGTACGAATCGAATGTCGCAACAGTTCATTGGAATGAAGAAACACAATCTGTCCATCTTCTATGGCATAAATTTGCCAAAGGTACTTTACTGCGAACAGCACTCGTAACGGCATTAGATGTTCTAAAAGAAAAGGGTGCTGTTAATTGGATTACGGACACGCGTCAACTTGGCGTAATGACTTTGGAAGATCAACAATGGTTCAATGAAGACTGGTCGCCACGAGCTGTTCAAGCAGGGCTTGCACATTTGGCTTTAGTCTTACCTGCAAACCTGCTTGAAAAGATGGCTGTTCATTCTGTCATAAGCAAAACGCAATTTGGAAGCGTAGAAATTGCACATTTTGACGGCGTTGACCATGCAAAGGCGTGGCTTAAAAGCAAGCGGATACCAGAAAACACCTACGAAAAAAGCTGGGGTTGGATTTCGCGGAATTTGGAAAAACTCTACGGATTCTAATCTACTGAAACAATATCATCTTGAAAAATGTTGTGTACCAACGCTAAATATACGGTATGTACTCTATAGAACAAAGAATGAGGAACGTGGATTGGTTGGGGAATCAAGGGGCATTTCTCACGCTATATCTATAGGTATATACCGTTTTTTTATTGACAAATCAAAAAGACATATTCATTACTACAATGAAGATCAAAAATACTGAACATTACACAGAAGCCGGAATGATGCTTGCTTACGAATCTAATGCCGCAACAGTCTTATGGGACGAGGCTTCCCAATCAATACACCTTAGATGGAAGAGTTTTGCCCAAGGTGAAGCATTGCGAGAGTCTTTGAACAAAACATTAGCGTTGATTGTCGCCAACGGTGGGCAATATTGTCTGTCCGATGCTCGCGATGTCTGTGTTTTGACGCATGAAGATCAGCAATGGATGGATGGCGAATGGTTTCCACGTGCATCGCAATTGGGTTTGAAATATTTGGCAGTGCTTCAACCAAAGAATATTATTGCGAAAATGTCTGTTAATGCAGTTTTGAACCGCGTTGACGGCATTGAAATTGTAACGTTCGATACTATAGCAGCGGCAAAACAATGGCTGACCATTAAACGAATAACGCCAACAATTCCAGGGGAACATTCCCACTGGAACGGAATATTAAGTAATATTGACTGGTTAGACAAGAGAAACAACTAACGTTGGTAACGCGGTTTCTACAGATGTTGGTTCGTTGGATAATTGATATTTTAAAAGAGCAACCATACGAGTTCTAAGAGCTTTGTGTGATTGCTTTTTTGTTTCAACAAAGATTTTTGTAAGTTCTTTCTTTGCATTTTGTTAGCATTTGAGAATACTTGAATTTTTACATAAATATGAACAATATCAATACCGTGTATAAAGTCTCACCTTGGGCATCTCGAAAAGTTTTAGCAACCGCCATTGTGAGTGTGCTGAAGTATCTATCATTGCTTCTTATTGTATTTTTCCCTTTACTGCTGCTGTCTCAATCTTTTGATCCTGCCCTTTTTGATAGTATGAAGTGGCGCATGATAGGACCACATCGTGGCGGAAGAACTATCGGAGCCGTTGGTGTACCCCAACAGCCGAATGTTTTTTATATCGGTGTCAATAATGGTGGGGTATGGAAGACAACCGATTACGGAAGGACGTGGGAGCCGATATTTGACGACCAGCCTACAGGCTCCGTTGGTGATGTAGCGGTTGCCCCTTCAAACCCAAATGTGTTGTATGTAGCAAGCGGCGAAGGCGTACAACGACCGGATTTATCCGTTGGCGACGGCGTTTACAGGTCGGCGGATGGTGGAAAAACGTGGGTAAATACAGGATTGAAAGACGGTCAACAGATTGGGAGTTTGGCTATTGACCAGATGAATGAAAATCGGGTTTTTGCAGCAGTGCTTGGTCATCCATATGGAGCAAACGTTGAACGCGGCGTGTATAGGACGCTGAACGGTGGCAAAAGTTGGGAGCGAGTTTTGTATAAGGATGAAAATACTGGAGCATCTCAAGTAATAATAGATCCTAAAAACCCCAACATTGTTTATGCTGATTTATGGGCGGCGCGGCAAGCCCCTTGGGAAAACGGCTCGTGGCAAGGTGCTGAAAGTGGTTTGTTCAAGTCAACCGACGGCGGCACGACGTGGAAAAAATTGACAAAGGGTCTTCCAACCGTTAAAGAAGGACTTGGGCGGATAGGTTTTTGTATCGCACCGAGCGATCCTAATAGGCTTTATGCAACGGTTGATTGCCCTCAGCTCGGAGGCATCTACCGCTCGGATAATGCCGGAGAATCATGGGTGCGTGTGAGCAGCGACGAACGGCATTGGGGGAGAGCAAGTGATTTTGCCGAAGTGAGAGTTGATCCACAAAACCCGAATATCGTTTATAGTGCCAACGTCGTTACGTGGAAATCTGTGAACGGCGGAACTACGTGGTCGGCGTTTCGCGGTGCGCCCGGCGGCGATGATTATCATCGGATATGGATTAATCCTGCTAATTCCGATATTATCCTTATTGCAGGCGATCAAGGTGCTATTATTACGGTGAATGGCGGAAAAACATTCAGTTCATGGTACAATCAACCCACAGCACAGTTTTATCATGTTATTACGGATAATGAGTTTCCGTATAATGTTTACGGAGGGCAGCAAGAGAGCGGCTCGGTCGGAATTTCAAGTCGCGGAAATGATGGCGGGATTACTCTCCGCGAATGGCATCCTGTCGGTGTGGAAGAATACGGTTATGTGGCTCCTGACCCGCTGAACCCCAATATGATCTATGGTGGCAAGATTACGAAATTTGATAGACGTAATGGTCAAGTACAAAACATTGCCCCAGAAGCCGTACGCAGCGGAAAATATCGTTTCCTGAGAACCGCACCAGTGCTTTTTTCACCTGTTGATCCCAAAACTTTGTACTTCGCGGGAAATGTATTGTTTAAAACACAAGATGGTGGAAATTCATGGCAAATTATCAGCCCCGACCTGACACGAGAGAAGTATGACATTCCGCCAAGCGTGGGGATATATCAAAAAGAAGACATGAAAACCATGCGTCAGCGCGGTGTTATCTACACGGTGGCTCCTTCTTACAAAGACACGAATACTATTTGGGTAGGAACAGACGATGGATTAATTCAAAGAACAAAAGATGGAGGGCTACATTGGAACAACGTAACACCACCGGCACTCACGTCGTGGATGAAAGTTTCGGTAATGGAAGCCAGTCATTTTGATGTGAATACTGGGTATGCAGCTGTCAATGCAATTCGCATGGACGATATGAAGCCACATATCTATCGTACACGTGATGCCGGAGCGAGTTGGCAGGAAATTGTTGTTGGTTTGCCTAATGAACCGATTAACACAGTAAAAGAAGACCCGCTTCGTAAAGGTCTTTTGTTTGCTGGCTCGGAGCGGGCGGTTTATGTTTCGTTTGATGATGGCGAGCATTGGCAAACGCTGAGGTTGAATATGCCGGCAACTTCTATTCGTGACCTCGTCATTAAAGATAACGACTTGGTTATCGGTACTCATGGACGATCGTTTTGGATTATGGATGATATTTCACCGCTTCGTCAAATCTCGTCAGCAATAAGCTCAAATCCTGCGATTTTGTACAAACCTCAGACTGCGTATCGTGTCCGTTGGAACATGGGAACGGATACTCCCATACCCCAAGAAGAACCTGCCGGACAGAACCCGCCAGACGGAGCCATTATCAATTATTATTTGAAGGATAACATTGCTAATGAAGTGAAGTTAGAAATTTTTGATGCGGTGGGCAATCTTGTGCGGGGTTTTAGCAGCAATGACAAACCAGATCAAGTTTCAGAGGTAAATATTCCTCAATATTGGATTCGTCCGCAGCAGATTTTATCAGGAGAAAAAGGCTCTCATCGCTTTGTTTGGGATATTCACCACACCCCGCTCAATGTTCCAGCTTCGTATCCCATTTCGGCAACGTATCAGAATACAGCGCCGCACCCGACTTCTCCTTGGGTTTTGCCCGGTAATTATACCGTAAAACTCACCGTCAATGGGCAAAGTTTTTCTCAACCATTGGTCATTGTCATGGATCCACGGGTAAAAACGACTGCCGAACAACTTAAACAACAATATAGTCTTTCTATGTCGTGGTATGAGGGGAGAATTAAACTCACAAAAGCCCTCTCTGAATCGCTACAAGTGCGAAAGCAGATACGCGAACTTTTGAAAGAGGCTAAAGACCCGATTAGCTCTGCTTTACAAGCATTAGAGCAAAAGGTCGTGCAGTTGGAAGGAAGCCCTCGCGGACAGGAAACAAGTTTACATTCAGTTTCTAATGCTTTGGAGGCAGTTTTTGATATTGTACAAACAACAGATATGCCCGTAACAACACAGGCAATTAAAGGGGGTACTCAATCGCAAGAAGCCTTAATCAAAGTGCTTTTAATCTGGTCAGAATTACAATCCAATGATATAACTCTATTGAACAAAGAGTTGAAGAGGGTAGGTCTGAAGCCAATTGTGTTTTAAAATAGGCATTATACCGAAGTAGTCGTTTTTCCGCGCTTTCGTAGAGATAGGGTAATATTATGTCTCTACATCGTTCATGCGCTCTACATCAAAAATTTTATACAAATTCTCAATCCGTTACTAATCCGTTACCGAAGTACAATACTATGAACGATACAGATAGCATCAAGGTATTTGTGGTGGACGACCACGAAGTTATTCGATTTGCGTTAGAAGCATGGACTACTTCTGCCTCTATTAGTGGAACAAGTGAAGTGATTACCGTCGTTGGCTCGGCGGCAAACGGCGCTGACGCATTGCGCCTTGTTCCTGAAACCCAGCCAAACGTTCTTTTAATAGACCTACAGCTGCCGGATATGCTTGGAACGGATGTTATCAGGCAGCTTAGAGAGAACGGGTGGGATGCTCAAAAACTTCGTGCAATTGTGATGACGGGCTTAGAAACCGCATCGGTAAAGGAAATTCTTGCAAGCGGTGCAAACGGTTATCTTTCTAAACAAGAAAGTAGTGAGACGTTTTTGGCTGCGATTCGGCATATTGCCACCCATCCGTCTGAAGTATGGCTGAATCCAACGGTCGCCAAACAAATGCTCGCCATCGAAAAAGCTATTTATGAAACGGGCATTACCACCGCAGAGAAAAACGTGTTACGACTTATTCGCCTCTCGAACGAAGAAATTGGTGAGTTGCTGACCATCAGCAAAGGTACGGTAAAAAATCACATAGCAAATATCTTCCAGAAACTTGGCATTACCACGCGCGAGGAAGCCGTCACGTTTGCGATTAAGGTCGGGTTGATTCCGAAGTCGTCGAGAATGTAAAAATGGGTAATATTGCCGTTTGCAATGATACAACAAACGCCCGTACAAACCAGCTTTACGCTGATGTATGGGCGTTTTGTATCTCTTGGTGTATTTCTACTGCAACTCAGCATTCATTGTGATTTCTGCCTTGAGGAGCTTAGAAATAGGGCAGTTTGCTTTCGCATCCGCCGCCGCTTCTTGGAATTGTTCAGCAGTAATATTCGGTACGTTTGCGCGAACAGTTAGATGAATAGTCGTAATTTCGCCTTTTGCTAAATCAAAATTGACGGAAGCACTTGTGTTGATTGCCGTTGCTGTAAATCCCTTCTCACCAAGCACACCGCTTAATTTCATCGAAAAACATCCTGCATGCGATGCTGCAATGAGTTCTTCGGGGTTTGTGCCAACGCCCTCGGCAAA
The DNA here is from genome assembly GCA_025358765.1 of Candidatus Kapaibacterium sp. Classification (GTDB taxonomy): domain Bacteria; phylum Bacteroidota; class Ignavibacteria; order Kapaibacteriales; family UBA4661; genus JANYIG01. The sequence continues at coordinate 416 of JANYIG010000346.1, read as the reverse complement.
GCGGGAATTGAATGAGTATTGTACGGCATTCAGTACAGTGCTTTGTGTGGAAATCGTGCCTGAACCTTCTTTGATGCTGCCGTTCCAGACGGCGGAAGCTGTACGTTTCATGGAATTAAGAATTTGGAATTGAAAAATTACCGTGAAAAAAGCGTTTAAAGTTCTTGATCGAGCCAAACTCAGGCACTATAATAAATAACGTGAGTTCGACATAAGAAGAAGGCTCTGAAAAAAGCGTAAATTGAGCTATCACAACCATTTACTCATTTTTTCGGTTCAGTACCGTACACATATTTAGAAAAAAAGTTCTTTGAAAGTTGAAGACCATACGCACGTGGCGTAGGTTTGTAGTGGAATCATCACAAACCACCTACAACCCAGCCACGAGCATATGACCAATACGCAATATAGACAAA
>JANYIG010000330.1 GCA_025358765.1 Candidatus Kapaibacterium sp. | reverse complement strand
GTGCAGTGGGCAGGTAACGGTGCAGTCAGCCTGTTCCACCACGCCATCGGCAAGGATAGGTGCGTGTTGATGAAGGCAGATGTTAGAGATGGCGTACAGCTTGCTTTCTGCCTCGTTTCCGATGCGAAAGATGGCGATTTGCGTTTCGTCGTCGAAGATGATGCAGGTTCCGCGCCGCCTCAGAACGTCGTGGCTGCGGCATACTTCGACGAACGGCTTTTCGTTGATGGTGCGTTCGGGAAAATCAACGTCAGGGAAATCAGTCATAGAGCGATATTGAAGGATGCAAAAACAGAAAAATGGAAAGAAGTACAGTGCAAAGATGTTGGTTTGACGAGATGTTGCCAAACAAAAAATCTCCTCCTTGTTGAAATACTGATTTCCACGCCACAAGGCACAGTAACGTGAGCACTGCTCGTGGCGCGATAAAAGCCCTTGCAACAATATCAAAGCCACGCTCCGGCTGTGAACCGTAGCGTGGCTTTTTTATGACTTCTACTCACACGTTGTTGTGATTTCCCGTCACGGGAAAGCTGGACTTTGTTTCATAGAAGAAGGTGTCTTCCGGTACCATGGTTTCAAGCGCTGGATGAGCGATTTTTGTATTAAGAATTTTCTCTCCACAAACAGATAATCAAGGAGAGCAGATCAATTCTTTTTCGTACAATTTTTTCTTACTTCACCTTTTTTGGAGACGCTATCATGACTACCACACGCACACCTCGCCCGCTGTCCACCACCAAGCGCTTTGGCAGCGGCATTGTTTGGGCAATGCTGTTCGCACTACTTTTCCTCACGCTCGGAGGCGGCACGAATGCTTTTGCCTCCATCGTAGCGTCTGCCATGACGCAAGCCCCCGATACAAACACCACACAGGGTTTTAGCCTTAGTGGGCGCGTGACTGTTGCCGAAGGAAAAGGGCTTGCAAACGTGAACATCACTATTGCACTTTTGAGCTCCAACGCAACCACAGCGCCCGTTACGCTCAAAACAAATGCCGAAGGATACTACAGAACAACGCTCCCGAACGGTCGCTACGGTATTGCGCCAAAACTTGAGGGATACAGTTTTACGCCCGAACGCCGCGAAGCGAGTATCCAAAATGCTGACGTTACGGGACAAGATTTCCGTGCTCAAGCGCGTGATACAAGCACCACACGCCGCTATAACCTGAGCGGGCGCGTGACTATTGCCGAAGGAAAAGGGCTTGCAAACGTGAACATCACTATTGCACTTTTGAGCTCCAACGCAACAGCAACACCTGTTTTGCTCAAAACAAATTCAGAAGGGTATTACAGAACAACGCTCCCGAATGGTCGCTACGGCATTGCACCAAAACTCGAGGGATACAGTTTCACGCCCGAACGCCGTGAAGCGAGTATCCAAAACGCCGACGTTACGGGGCAAGATTTCCGTGCTCAAGCGCGTGACACTGGCACCACACGACGCTATAACCTGAGCGGGCGCGTGACTGTTGCCGAAGGAAAAGGACTGACGGGTGTGAACATCACTATTGCGCTCCTTAGCTCCAACGCAACCGCAACGCCTGTTTTGCTTAAAACAAATTCAGAAGGGTATTACAAAACAACGCTCCCGAATGGTCGCTACGGCATTGCACCAAAACTTGAGGGATACAGTTTTACGCCTGAACGCCGCGAAGTCACCATCCAAAACGCTGACGTTACGGGGCAAGATTTCCGCGCTCAAGCGCGTGATACAAGTACCGCTCTCCGCTCAAGCATTAAAGGGCGCGTAAGCTATGTGACAACGACGGGGACGTTCAAAGGTTTGGCGGGCGTAGCCGTGAAATTGAGCAACGGATCGAGCGCAACAACAAACAGCGAAGGGAATTATGAAATAACCAACGTTCCGAAAGGCAGCTACACTCTTCAAGCAGTGATGACGGGATACACCTTCACGCCGGCAAAACGCGACATCAAAATCGAGAATTCTGACGTGACGGGTCAAGACTTCGTGGGGGTACGTCAAAATGCAACAACAACAGAACTGGTAACGCTATCCTGTTATCCAAATCCAGCCAGCGCACAGACTACTGTTCGTTACACGCTGCCACGAACCACCTCCGTGACGCTTGGTGTCTATACCAGAGCGGGAACGCAAGTCGCAACGCTTTTGAATGCAAAGGAAGAAACGGCAGGAACACACGAAGATGTGTTTGTTATTCCGGCTTCGCTGCCTTCGGATGTCTATATGATTGTCCTAAAAACGGCGGCGGCGACCACATCTATTATGCTCAAAATTGAGCGCTAACAGACTCGCCACACAAATAAGAATGAGCCGCGTTGAGGATAGCCCTCACGCGGCTCTTTATTTTTGCACAGAAATAAAAAAATCTCCTTCCTCGTTCTGGAAGCAGGGCTGCTAAGTTCTTCAGATTCCCCTTCGCCTGACGCATTGCGTCAGCGGAGACGGCAGGTGAAGGGGTGTCAGCCAGACGGCTTCCGTCTGGCTCGGGCGGGGTAGTGGGAATAGCACATGAGACAACACCCCGTCTGGCTTCGCCAGCCACCCCTCTTTGGAAAGAGGGGAATTTTCAGAGATGCGGCTTTACAAGCCTTGTTTCGAGCCTGATATACTCAGAACTTAGCAGCCCTGCGGCTGGGGTTGGGGTAAACTGGCTGGTATCCACGAGATTGTAGGCTAATCATAGATTCCCGCCTTCGCGGGAATGACGCGCTTTTACGTTTTTTTTTTTCGTAAGTCCTAATACTCACAAATTGACAAAAATCATCGCGCATATTCGGCAAGTCGGGCGCGGAGCCAGTCGTTCACATTCGTGCGTTTGATGCCAAGCACCGTTTCTAATGCTTGAAAAAATCCCTCGTCGGTATCGCTGAATGTGAACAAAGCGCGAACGGCTTCCGCACCACCTTTTTGCTGCGCCGCACGGCATACGATGCCGCCCCATACTCCTGTAGCGTCCATCACGTCGTTCATTGCACTCTCGCCTTCACCACTAGTGTCTATTTGCTGCACCGCAAGCACATTATCCGTCAGCGCCGGATGAGTGCGGAGATATTCTGACGTACGACGCATCTGCCAATAAAGCGTTTTTTCGCTGTTCTTCTGTGCCTGAGCGCCTTCAGGAATCGAAAGCGCTGCGTAGCCTTTCAAGAAGTAGTAATGCGCTTTGGGGAAGGCACGGCTCGCTGCCAAAAATGCAAATTCCTGCGGAGCCCATTCCCCAACGCCGCCACCATAAACGAGCGCGTTGCGAGCATCCACAAACCCGCGCGGAGACTGGACATTGCCCGCACCGTTGTAATGGTCGAAGCCAATCATCTTCATAATGTTATCATGCGAGTCGGTCAGATAATACTCCACTGGCGTGGAAGGTAGGCGCAGTGAGCTTGCAAGGGAATCCCAGAACCGTTGTGTGCGGCGTGCAGCTTGTTCGTTGAACGTGCGGTCTGGCGATGTGACAAACGTTAGTGTTCCCATTGTGTGTTTTTGCCAACGAGCGGTGTTATAGGGCAGAATGTTGGCTAACCTAAAATCTTTTCCTTCGCGTACCGCTGCTACCTCTGTGATACAAAGCGGCAACGTGAACCCCGAACAGTTCGCAAGCCCAAACAACGTCTTAATCACATACACATCATTATTTAAGTTATTCAATGCCCGTTGTTTCGTGATGCTCAATACCGTTGCTCGGTACGCATGATACATCTGGCTGTAGAGCGTCACCCCAAAAAGCGCGTTATACGTGGTATTCACAAGGTCAGTGCCGATAAATCGTTGTGACGAATTATTTGCCGAGCTCGACCAGAGCGGGTTTTGACGAGCGCTGTCGGGGTTTGCACTTAAGTATGTTTTCCAAAGGTAAAACACAGCATCAATGTCCTTGTTACTTTTATCAACACCAGAGGTTGCGGTCACAAAATTCACGTGGTCATCCTGTGGAGGTTGGGTTGGTTGAGCTGGCTGAGCAAACATCGGCAGATTCAAGCAGAAAAAACAACAAACGATGAATAGTCGCATAAAAAGGTCGTTCAAGAGGTGAATAGTGAATAATAACGAATGCACATTTGTTACTCTTCGTCGTCTATAAATTGCAACGCCGCGAGGTTTTCTGCGATGATTGTTTGTTTGGCGGTATCCACGTGCAACATCATATCATACCGATGTAGTCCGGGCATATAGCCGTTTTGCGTCACTTGTTTAACGACAAAACCAAGTTTTTCGTAAAACGGAAGGCTGCGTTGGCTTGTGTCCATCATCACCGTAATGTTGGGAGCCGTCGCACCAATCCGCTGAAGCCGCATTAACGAAAGATACCGCCCAATACCCTGCCCGTGCATTTGCCGCGTGACCATGCCCCAACATAACCACGCAATGGGGCTATGCAGACCGCCTTCGTCCGATTCAGTGCTGGTGCTATCGTCAATATGGAATCCGCCAGAAGCAATAATACTCCCGTGAGCATCTTCTACCACAAAGTAAGCATTATTACTGGCGTTTGGGCTTTCTGCCGACGGCAATTCACCCAAATATACGCTAAAGGCAGCGATTTCATCGGGTGCAAAAAAGTCTGGAATATTGCCGATAAACATTGCCAAACAGGAACTTTTATCATCGGGAGTGTAGCGGCGAAATGTCATGCGAACCTCGTCGTTATTGAGAACTATTCGTGAATGCCTCGTGAGCGAAGCGCGTACTGTGGGAATATTCATTTACAGTACGTTCGCCGAATTTACGAGGCAATGAGCAATCGTGCAAGTGCTATAAGAATAGCAACGTCAAAACGCCTATTTTTTTTGTGGAATACTGAGTGGAATAGTAGGTAAAATGCTGATCGTTGCTTGCGTTGCGGCGTTCACGAGTTGTTCAATTGCCGTTACTACTTGCAATTCGCATTTGGCATACGGCTTTTTTGCTTCCGCTAGCACTGGTTTTGCAGCCGCATACCAATCAGCGCGTGACTGTTGAGCTGCCGCAAGGCGCTCCGCAGCTTCTTTGTCTGCTTTTTCCTGCGCTTTTTTTGAAAGTTTTTTTTGTTTTTTGGATGGCTGTTCAGCAACAACTGAATCTTGTGGACGCATGTAATCAAGCGCAGTTAAGCCAATCGTTGCCACATCGGCAAGTAGTTTAGACATCGGTTCGATTTGCTTCAAGCGCGGCGTTTTTTGGATAATCGGCAAAAGCTGTGCATGGTTTCCAGACCAGACGGAGAGGGCTGTGCGAAGAGTTGGATACAAAGCCGTTGTCGAATTAGGTTGCACAAGCAAATTTTGGACTGCCGTACGAAATTCACGGGCGGGCTTTGTGTCGGGACGCGCCGCATCAATCACATCGCTGAAGTACATCAGTGTTGAATACCCATAACGCCCTCGCCGATAAATTTTCACAGGCTCTATCACATCCACGAGTGTTTTTAAGGGTTGCACGTCACGGTCATCGTTGCTTTGCACGATGCGGCGCAACAGCATTTCGTAATTACGCTCGTGGGTGCTTCCGAGTTCTTCTAACCGCAAGCTGATGTTATCCAAACGGCGGTACATATCCAGCGTATCTTTGACGGAGCGCGGCGACCAGAAGCGTTCAGCGATTGCCGCCGTACGGGGCCAGATGCGCGAATCCACTGTTTCGGGCGAATTATATTCGCTCCACATTGTTGCCTCGCCGCCCAAAATCCGCTTTGCCTCGTCAGTCGTAAGCAGCGAGTCGCTTGGAAGCGGGTCGCACAGATAATGGTCGGTGGTAGGCTGAATAAGGTCAATGTAATAACCTTGTGACAAAATCGCCTGATGTCCCGCACGGGCAGTGCGATACAGGGTGTCTTTCCGTTGCCACGTGTGGATGATAATATCTTTTGGCAGCCCAGGCTCGAAGATTTCATCCCAGCCAACCATGGTTTTGCCGTATTTCTGGACGATAGGCAAAATCCGTTTGTTAAAATATTTCTGCAATTCGCCGCGCGTGGTGAAGTTATTATTCTTCATAAACTCGACGATGCGCGGGTTTGCAAGCCATTCTTTGCCGTTGACCTCGTCGCCACCGATATGGAAATATTTATCGGGAAACAACCCTGTCATTTCCTTGATGAATTTTTCAAGAAAACGGTACGTCGTGTCACGCGTCGGATCCATGATAAATTTCCCGCCAAACATCCGTTCCATGCTGTACGTGCCTGTCGTTCCGCTTGCAATCTCAGGATGCCCTACAAACCACGC
>JANYIG010000292.1 GCA_025358765.1 Candidatus Kapaibacterium sp. | reverse complement strand
GCGGCAACGGTAATGGTAGCGGCAACGGTAATGGTAGCGGCAACGGTAATGGTAGCGGCAACGGTAATGGTAATGGTAAAACCGACTCAACCATCTCAGGTCAAATCGCAATTATGATTAACCCACCAGTCAGCCCGTTTGACACATTGGGGACGATTTTTGCGAAGCAAATTTTATTTGATTACCGCAAGTCGGATTTGCGCCCTGAATCCCTGCCAATTATCAACGAGATTGCAAGCGCCTTGCGACGGTATGAGCGCGTGAAATTGGAAGTGCGTGGGAACACGGACAATATCGCTTCGGCGGAGTTCAATCAACGCTTGTCGGAAGAACGGGCGGCGGCAGTCGTGGCGGCACTTGTGGAACGTGGTGTAAAACCAGACCGCTTGGAATCACGAGGTTTGGGCTTCACCAAGCCACTTGTTGATAATTCGACAGAAGAAAATCGTCAGAAAAACCGCCGGACGGAGTTTGCCATCATTGCGCGGTAATGACCCAATCGTAAAAAATATCTCAGTTTTGTTCAAATAATGACGAATGTGCTATGACGATGAATCAGAATGCCACCAATGGCTCCAGCGTGTATTCAACAGACTTCCCAGACCTCAAGCTCTTTCGGCGCGGCAAGGTACGCGATGTGTATGATTTGGGCGACCGCCACAACGCCTTGCTGATGGTCGCAACCGACCGTATTTCGGCGTTCGACGTGATTATGAGTCAGCCAGTGCCGCGCAAAGGTGAAATTCTTACGAGCGTGTCGTTGTTTTGGTTCAACCTCACCTCGTCGGTTGTGCGGAATCACCTGATCACAAGCCGTGTTGAGGAGTATCCGGCGGAAGTTCAGCAATACGCCAATGTGCTGCGTGGGCGGTCTATGCTTGTTCGGAAGACCGAACCGCTTCCCATTGAATGTGTCGTGCGGGGTTATTTGGCAGGTTCGGGCTGGAAAGAATACCGCGAAACACAGTCTGTGTGCGGCGTAGCGCTGCCTGCGGGTTTGCAAGAATCATCACAACTTCCAGAGCCAATATTCACTCCCGCCACGAAAGCAGAGGAAGGTCACGACGAAAATATTTCGTTCGAGCAAGCAGCGGCAATCGTTGGGTACGAGCGGGTAGAACAAGTGAAGGCACTCAGTTTGACGCTCTACCGCACGGCATCGGAATACGCAGCACAGCGCGGCATCATCATCGCCGATACGAAGTTTGAGTTTGGCGTGGATTCAAATGGCGAGATTATTCTTATTGACGAAGCACTCACGCCCGATTCCTCGCGTTTTTGGCTCAAAGACGAGTGGCAGCCGGGTAAACCGCAGATGAATTTTGACAAACAAGTATTGCGGGATTACCTCGAAACGCTTGATTGGGACAAACAACCGCCGCCGCCTGTGCTTCCCGACGAAATTTTGGCAAAAACCGCCGCGAAATATCAAGAAGCGCTTGACCGCTTGGTCACGTCTGCCGCCTACGATGCTGCGGAGCGTACTCCGAAAGAGGTTTGATATTCGATAGTAATTGACGAATTTTGTGGTCAATCAAAGCGAATGACAGCAAGCATTATGCACAATATGAAACTTGAACCTCAATCCTTTTTCCCGTGAGTACCGAAACATTTTCCTTAAAACAACCTATTTCCACGCAACATACCGCGGCGAGTTTGGTGGATTGGATTATCATTTCCTTGACGGTTGCGTTGTGTGCTATCGGCTTGCTGTCTATCTACAGCGCCACATTTAACGCTGGAATGCCCACATATTTCACCAAACAAGTAATCTTTACGGGTGTGGGATTCCTTGTGGCGGCGGGATTAGCATTTTTGCCATCGCGCTGGCTCGAAGTAACGAGTTTTTATTGGTACGGTTTGGCAATAGCGCTGCTTGTGGTGGTACTATTTTTCGGCAAAGTTGTCAATGGTCAGCGAAACTGGTTAGCAATTGCTGGATTTACATTTCAACCGTCGGAATTTGCCAAATTAGCAACCGTACTCGCCATTGCTCGGTTTGCAATGCGCCCGAATGTGAATCTTCAGACCATTCGCGATTTGTCATTTGCCTTTATGTTAGTGGCTGTGCCGTTTGGACTCATCTTGTTAGAACCCGATTTCGGCTCTGCAACGGTATTCGTGGCGTTGTTTATTGGCGTTGCGTTATGGTGCGGAGCAGATTTAATGCTGTTGTTTGCGTGTATGGCTCCGCCCGTGGTGGCTATTATTGCATTAGTTGGTTCAACACCATTTTATATTGCCATTGCCGTTGTAACTGTGGTAACGCTCCTGTTCAGGCGTGGCATCGTCATCTCGCTTTTGGTGATTGCCGTCAATCTTGGTGCGGGTTATGCGATGCCTTGGGTGTTTAACAACGCTTTAAAACCACACCAAAAGGCACGGATAGAAATTTTTCTTGATGCTGAAAAAGACCGTCGCGGTCAGGGCTACAACATCGTGCAATCAAAAATGGCGGTGGGAAGCGGCGGCTTGTACGGCAAGGGTTTCCAGAAAGGCACACAAACGCAATTGCGCTACATTCCGAAACAGTGGACAGACTTCATTTATTGCGTGCCGACGGAGGAATTTGGTTTTGTTGGTGGAACACTTGTTATATTGCTCCTTGGCGGCTTATGTATGCGCGTGGTGCGCGTGGCTGGCGTAGTGCGAAGTAAGTTTGACAGTACCGTTGCCATTGGTATTGCGACACTATGGCTCTATCACACATTTGTGAATATCGGTATGGCAATGGGTTTATTGCCCGTGATTGGCATTCCCCTACCGTTTATGAGCGCTGGCGGAACGTCACTGCTTATGAACATGATTATGGTTGGTATGATGCTGGGTTTCTTCCGTCAATTCCGTAAACGGCTTGATTATTCGGCGGATGGCTAACTCACCGCATTTGTAATTCCCAATTCTTAATTCTTAATTCTTAATTCTTAATTCTTAATTCTTAATTCTTAATTCCTAAAGAATGATTCTTTCCGACACAGAAATTTTAGCACACATTAAACGTGGAACTATTGTTGTAACGCCCTATAGCCGCGATTGTCTTGGCTCGAATAGCTACGATGTACACCTTGGTAAAACACTTGCCGTTTATGAAAGCGCTGTGTTAGATGCTAAAAAGCATAACACGATTCGCATGTTCGAGATTCCAGACGACGGCTTCGTTTTGGAGCCAAACGAACTCTATCTTGGCGTGACCGAAGAATACACGGAAACACATATTCATGTGCCGTTTTTGGAGGGGAAATCCAGCATAGGACGCTTGGGTATTGACATCCACGCTACTGCGGGCAAAGGCGATGTAGGTTTTTGTAACACGTGGACGTTAGAAATTTCCGTCAAAAAACCTGTTCGTGTGTATGCAGGAATGCCAATTGGGCAACTTATTTACTTCGAGGTTCAAGGCGACATCCTTACACCTTATAACCAAAAACAAAGCGCAAAATACACTGGTCAAACCCACAAACCCGTTGAATCTATGATGTGGAAGAATGTATGGTAACGAAGTTGTTGGTCATTGGTCATTGGTCGTCGGTTCTCGTTGTAGTGTTGTGTATCGCAGTGCTGAACTCGTGCAGCGGAAATAGCAAGCAAGAGCAAACACCACAACAACGGGCAGAGTCGGAGGTGGCGAGACAAACCGCGAATGCTGCGTTAAAGCCTGCGAGTACTTTCAACAGTGCAGATATTGAAGCGTGGCACAAAGCAAAGGACGATGCCTTTCGCACAGAAACGGCTTCACCACTCACCGAATTTGACAAAGAACGCTTTAAGGGGCTTGCCTATTTTTCGCCTTCCGAGAAATACTGCGTCACCGCACGATTCGAGGCATTCGAGGATCCTGAAACCGTTATTGTAGAAACCACGCAAAGCGACGACTATCGCAAAATGAAGAAAGTTGGCGTACTGCGGTTCACGATTGGCGCTGATTCGTGTGTACTGGCGGGTTACGTGGATAAAAAAACTCTTGAAGACATGCCATCGGAAGCCGTTTTGTCTGTGTATTTCAAGGACGCAACCAACGGCACGGAAACCTACGAATCGGGGCGCTACCTCGAATTGCCCTATAAAGCTGGTGCGGCAACGTACACATTAGATTTTAACCGTGCCTTTAACCCGTTCTGTATCTACAACAGGTTATACAGTTGCCCACTTGTGCCACCAGAAAACCGCTTGCGTGTGCGTATTGAAGCGGGCGAGAAGAAATATATTCAACCAAAATAAAGCGTAAAAAACAAGGCATGAATTACTTGAAATATATCGTTATCGTAAGTATTTGCGCTATGTCGGTGGCATGGTCGGGCTGCGTGGTGGTAAAGGCACAGCAAGAAAAAGAGACCACATCAACGGGCAAAAAACCAGAGCAGCGCGTTACCGCATTGTCGCCCAAACCGACCGTGCCGATGTCAGAGGAGGTCGTACGCTCAGAAATTGGCGATATGGTTTCACTTTTGCCCGCTAAATGGTTCTTACTCAACACAAAAGCAACCGCTCCAGTAAGCGTTTTTGCGGTGGCAGTGAACCCTGAATACACCGTTGGGCTTGTGTATTCATCGCTGCGGAAAGAAGATGGATGGGATTCCACATACATCAAGTTTGGCATCGTTGGTATCACGAAAATCAGCCTAAACAAGCGCGAACGCAAGTCGCCAGCCACCAAAAGTGTTGGTCAGATGGAGGAAGTTTCCGTTGGCACAAAACGTTTCGGGATATACAAATACACTACCGATAACGGTTCGACAGTGAATCGTGTGGCGGTGTTTCGTTCGTCGTTGGGCAACTTTTACGAATGCACAATGACGGAATTTTCTTTCACAGGCAGAAAACTTCCGTCCCGCGAGGAAACGGAACAAATTTATACTTCAGTGTTAGCGCTGATAGATTACTGAGAAGAAGAATCCCTACAAACAAGGATTGACAAGGCTTTTAGCATATATTCGTTAAGCATCGTGCGGCAATACAATCAACCGTTCGGTGCTTTTGTTGTTTTTACACAGAAAGTGTTGGGTGTTCTTGCTCAAATCAGCTACATTTGAGGCGGCAACTATGCACGACAGCAGAATTGTAGATTGTCCACCCACCCAATTTCGGAGGCTTTATGACATACACACGAAGTTTTATGCGCCTCGTACTGGCATGTACGTTGGCAATATCGCTGCAAAGCTGCTCTGGCTGCACCAACAGTTATGTATTTGACCTTGAGGTCGGACCTAATGTAGATTCCACGCTAACGGTTGAATATACGACCGATGCCTCGAAGGGTTCTCTGCAAACCATGTATGTTGGAAGTGGTATTCACAATCTTTACAACACAACGGCAGAAAAAATGTATGACCAATCCCGTCTGAATGTTGCATCATATATTAAAAGCATTCGCATCAAAAAGGGAGATGGTATTGTATTTGATTCCCAGCTCAATGGCGGCGGACGCTTCCGCAGCAAACCGCCAGTGTGGGATTATTCTGAACGTTTTGTGAAGTTTCAGGGGACATTTTACTATTATCGGCTCTACGTCGGTCAAACGTCAATAACCTATACGTTTGAACTTTACAATCAAACGAATGACAGTTTGCGCGTGGTATATTCCACCAATACATTTAAAGACTCAACCATACTGGTGGGAACACAACTTGCCGCCAGCAAACGGACGTTGTACACCTACAAGCGCGAAGACAAAACAATTGCGCCGGACTCGAAAGACGTTGGCGTAAGGCTTGGCGAGTACATTACCAGCATTCGCGTGACGACGACAGGCGGAAAAGTTTTGTACAACGAAACACCCGCCTACTTCAGCGATTGGCGGTACGAGCGTGAGCGAATGGGCTACGAGACGACAAACGTTATTGGCAGTGGCGGTGTGCAAGCAAAAAAGGTTAATATTACCTACACACTTTTCATTCCAACACATTGACGAATATTGAAGTATAAGACTTTATGAGCGATTCCGCCATTATTTCCGTCCGAAACCTGACCGTCCGATTTGGTACGCACACAATTTTCGAGAATGTGTCGTTCGACGTGCCGCGTGGCAAAATTTTTGTGATTTTGGGCGGAAGCGGCTGCGGAAAAAGTACGATGCTCCGCACATTGACGGGGCTGGTGAAGCCCGCCACAGGTTCCATCCACTACGGCAGCGAAAACTTGCTCACCGCATATGGTAATGAACGCTTGCGCTTGCTCAAAAAATTTGGCATTTTGTTTCAGTCGGGCGGCTTGTTTGCTTCGATGACGCTTGCCGAAAACGTCGCGCTACCGCTCAAAACCTCAACCTCCATGCCGCTCGAACGGCTTTCGGATGTGATTGCAATGAAGCTCGGCTCCGTAGGCTTGAGCGGTTTTGAAGGACATTTGCCGTCGGAGATTTCGGGCGGCATGAAAAAACGCGCCGGACTTGCCCGCGCAATGGCACTCGACCCCGCCATTCTCTTTTTCGACGAGCCGTCGGCAGGTTTAGACCCTGTGAGTTCTGCGTCGCTCGACAAACTCATCCGTGAGCTCAATAGCGCACTTGGGACGACGATGATTGTGGTTACGCACGAACTCGACAGTATTGCTCTCATTGCTGATTATGTAATGATGCTCGACAAAGGCGAACGTGGCATTATTGCCGAAGGAACGCTCCACGACGTGAAACGCAGCACCGACCGCCGTGTGCGTGATTTTTTTGACCGTGTGGCGGGGTAAGTTTGAATTGAGAACGAAGAATTGAGAATATTAAAAATACCCAGAATCACGTAACCAGACACCGAATGACCTCTATTCCTTCACGGCGAACGACGAGTCCCTTTATGATTGGGCTATTTGTGATTGTAGGCATGGCGCTGTTAATAACAGTTGTGTTGTGGTTAGGCGCATCGAAACTTTTTCAGGAATACCATTTCTACATCACCTATTTTAACACATCGGTACAAGGCTTGGAAGCTGGTCAGCCCGTAAAATATCAGGGCGTTCCCGTTGGAAATATCCAGTCGTTAGGGGTTGCATCGGACGGCAAATTGATTCAAGTCGTGATACGGATTAACAAAAACGTCGCCCTAAACGATAGCATGAGAATCCGCATCGAAATGGCAAGCATCGCGGGCGCGAAGTATTTGCTCTTGTTTTATCCCGATCACCCTCAGTCAACATGGGGTTACCCCGACATTTCCATATTGAACCCTGAGTACCCGGTCATCCGCTCGGCACCGTCATCAATGGAGGAAATTCGCGTCAGTCTTAGCGAAGCTATCAACAACTTGATGGCGATTGATACGCGCGGCATTTCAATTCAGTCTGTGCGAACGCTTCGCGCTATTTCTGAGTTGCTCGAAAAACCAGAGTTGTCGGACATTGTAGGCAACGTGAATCGCTCCAGTCTTGCATTAAGTCGCTTATTAGGCGCAGCAGACACAGCGCGGTTTGTGAGCAGTTTACAGGTTGTGACAAACGATGCCCAACAGATGAGTAAAAACCTTGTAATGATGAGCGAAAGCCTCGTCAGAACCTCGCAACAGATGGAGCGTATGGCGGCAACAATTGACACAAATGTGCAGCGCCTCGACCTTGCAAGCCGCGTGGACAAAGCGTTCTCTCGGTATGATTCCGTGATGGTGACGATTGGCAAATCTGCCACCTCTGTCGGCAAACAAACTGAACTCTCGCTCGGCGACGTGCGTTCGCTCGTGCAAGAACTTCGCGCCGCGAGTCGTGAAATACGCCGCTCTGCACGTTCTCTGAGCGACAATCCCGGACGGGCGCTTTTTGCCGAGCCACCACCGAAGGAGAAATAACGCTATTTTTTTGTGCCGCATCTACTATTTTTTGCACTAATATCGTACCATCACATTTAAAAATCATGCTAATCCAATGAGAAATATTTTTTCTCGGCAAACGTGTGTATCTTACAGGAAAGAGTGTCTTTGGTGGAATCGGATTAAACCTTTTTGCTGCAC
>JANYIG010000249.1 GCA_025358765.1 Candidatus Kapaibacterium sp. | reverse complement strand
GAACAAACGAATTGCACCGAACGCCCTTGAGCATAAAACGCCTGCACACAACGATTGATGATTTCTGTTTCTGCCTTGAGCGCATCCACCAACGGCAACATTGAAAAACACCAATCGTCGTTTTCCTCAATAGCAAGTGTTGGCAGCGCCACTGTGGACGACGGTTGCGTCTCTCCGTTTTGACCATTCAGTTTTTCAAACAGGATGCCAACAACAATATCCTGCCCAAGACGATGCAATTGTACCATTGCACGATTCAGCTCCGTCAGGGATTCTTGCATAACACCAACCAGCACGTCCGCATTGGCATGGTTGTATTTGCCTGTGATTTGCTCGTGATGCAAAACCGATTGGTTTGGGAAAAAGGTGTTCATACAAAATCCATGATTATGAAGTAAAAAAATATTACGTGAATTCCAGTTTTGTGTACCCTGATATTGTTGCTTTTTGCGATGCACTCGGGTCATCTATTTATCTGGGCGCGAACATAGACAAAAAAATGTATGTACACAATAGGCTGAGGGGTAAAAACCCACCAACTGGTACTTTGAACCCACCAACTGGTACTTTGAACCCACCAACTGGTACTTTGAAAAAATTTTACCATCACGATTTCCATTGCGACCCGCAAAAATGAGGGTAATTTTGTATTATTGTCCTGAAAGATTCACGGATGATGAAAAACAGTGTTGGCACACAACTTCCACGATTTTTTTCGACGATTACCGATGCACTCCTTTTATTCTATTATTTCCGGCATTTTGTATGCCGTTGCTTGGCTGTACTCGTTACTGCTCGGCAGTCTCACGTTTGGTTGTCTGACGCTCGGCTATTTGGTGCTTGCGCCAAACCGAACGTATGCTCAAGAGCCTCACTTGCTTGTGGAAAACATACCGCATCGTGCTTCTATACATCTGCTGTCCGTACTCCAAGACAGTCAAGGGTTTGTGTGGATAGGAACAGACAAAGGTTTGGAGCGCTGGGACGGCACGGCAATCGTGCGATTTCCAGAAAACGGTTCGCGGCAGGTTTTCGAGCAACCTTCCATGAATGCCTTTGCTGTGTATGCAATTGCCGAAGGGGCAGCAGATGTGTTGTGGCTTGGAACGTCGCAAGGAGTAAAACGATTCGACCGAAAAACAGGAACATTGAGGACGTGCGGTGTACCAAACACAAAATCTGCCACCACTGTGGACGTGCGGCATCTGCTCTACAGTCGGTTGGGCGTGGTCTGGGCGGCAGTAGAACAGGGATTGATAGCATATAACCCACAAACCGACGGACAACAGCTTTTTACACAAACCGTACAGGATGCCACAAACCCGAGCACAAACCCCAACGCAAGCGCAAGCGCTTCCGGTTTGAATGCCACTAATTTGAGTACCACCAGCCTGAGTGGTAGCAAGGTGAATCGGCTTTACGAAGATTCGCGCGGGACGCTCTGGGTGGGAACCGACGGCACGATGCTCGATGAATTTCACTGCGAGCCGAACAAATTTCCCGTGATACGGCGGCATCGCGTTGCGACCAATAGTTATGCGCTCTTTGGGTGCGAGGAAAACGGCGCGGTTCTTCTGCGCCTTACCAACACGGACAAAATTGATGCGCCGGACAGCATTGGCGTATTACAAGCAGATACTCAAACAGGTACACGAGCTATTACCTCCGCAATATTGCCCGTGCAAACGCTCGTCACGCACTTCGACACGGACGGACGGATAACGATTCATGGATTGGATGCGGGCGGCTACGTCTGGCTTAGTGTTGAAGGCTTGAGCGACAAGGTGCAAAGCGGGTTGTATTATGTGAACCGCTATGCTGACCGCTTGCCCGCGCATCCCGTGGTGGAAGGTCTGGTGACGGCGTTTTATCGCACGAATGCTGGTGCTGTATGGGTGGGAGTGAACGGTAAGACGGGTAGCAACGTTGTGCAGGTTGTTCCAACGGGCATGACCCGATATATGGCAAATACCGCTTCGGCAATACCGAAAAATGCTCCGCATAGCGCTCTGAATCAGAGTTTGAGCGACAGTGTGGTGACGGCGCTTTTTCAGGACAACCGTGGTGTGCTTTGGTTTGGCACGACCAACGGGCTAAATCGGTTTGACGGCACACGGAATAACGGTACGCAGTGGAAACAATATCTCACGCAACGGGCATTGAGTCAAAACACGCCTACGCCCCAGAAGTCGCCGACAGATATGAATGGCGATTCCCGCGCTCGTGGCGGTTCTCAGGGCGCATTTATTATTCATGCTATCACCGAAACTGAGGACGGCGATCTTTTGCTCGGCACGAATAAAGGCGTGTGGCGTTACAATCGCCGCCGAGACCAATGCTTTCCGGCACCGGAATTCACGCGGCATGTTCCAAACGCAAGTGTTCTTCACATTCATGCTCAATCACGTGCGGCAAAAGATGTATGGCTGTATAGCATTGAACGAGGTTTGAAGCGCCTTGGGACTGATGGACGGTTGCTCGGCACGTACGGTACGAGCAATGATTCAACGGGGATTGTTTTTGAACCAGTGAGCGTGTTGTTTGAAGATAGTCGCGGGCGACTTTGGGTTGGGGACGATGGCGGGTTGAACGCTTGGCAACCAACAACAAAATCGTTCCAACGGTTTGCCAGCAGCGGAGTGGCTTCTCTTGCGGAGAACGATTTGGGCAACATCGTTATTGGATTTCGCTCCGGTGCGGTCGGCATCTACAACCCTACGACAAATCGTTTTGAAGAACGGCAATACGCTATGGGCAGCGCCATAACAGCACTTTGTGTCGAGCGAAGTAGGCTTATTGACAATCGAAGTTTTCATTGGGTGATGGACGTACACGATATTTTGTGGCGCTTGCCGTCAGATTCACACAACGGTTTCGGCACACGTATTTTGGATAACAAGGACATAACAGGCACAGCTGCTCGTGCCGCCACAACCACCTTTATTGGTAATCGTGGCGTTCATTATCAAACACCAACCGGCAAAATGTTTTTTAGCTGCGAAAACGGCGTGTTGGGGTTTGCGCCCGATAGCGTACGTTTATCGCTGAATAACCCACCGACAGCTTCCATCGTGGCAACCGCAGTATCCATCAACGGAGCGCTTGTTTTCCATCAACTTGTGCAGGGCGATACCGTTGCGCTACGGGTTGGCGACGCGCTGGCGCTGACGGTAACGGCGTTGAACAAGCCTGAGCATCGTTATCGCCATCGTGAATCCGACCAACCATACCGTTTTATGATAGGCGGCGTGGATACTACGTGGTCGGCAACGGGAGATGACGGGGCGATACGGTATGCACAGCTTCCGGCGGGAACCTACACGTTGACGGTCATGCGTGCGAACAGTCCTCTTGTGCGGGCAAATTCGGCAGAGATGAATGCGACCGCGATAAACAGCGCAGAGACTGCCACGTCTTCTTCCATGACGATCGTGGTGATTGTTCATCCTAAATGGTGGCAAACATGGCAACTAAAGGCTGCCCTTCTTGGGTTAGGAGCTTGTGTTATTGGTGGGCTTGGTATATGGCGTTTGCGGCTCGTGCGAGCAGCCGATATTGCCCGTGCAAGCGAAGCTATGGCGCATTACGAGCGAAAACACGCGGAACTCCTTGCCGAACGCGCCAATAACGAGAATGAGCGTTTGGAACGCGACAAAGAACATCTGCACCGCGAAAAACAACAACTCGTGATGCACATTACCGATTTACAGTTGCAGACGCTCTATTTGCAAATGAACCCGCATTTTTTATTCAATGCGCTCTATGCCTTGGAGTCACTCATCATTCAACAACGCACAGACGTAGCGCGGCAGTATCTGCGGATGATAACGCAATTTCTTCGTTCGGTGGTCGAACAGTCAGACAATGCGACGGTTTCTGTCACCGAAACCATTAACTTCCTGCATCTGTACGTCCGTATTGAGCAAATACGAATGAATATGGTCTTCGACTATACAGTAAAGTGCGAGGAGTTGCAAACTATTGGTCATGCTCGTATTCCCGCCATGCTGATTCAGCCGTATGTGGAAAATGCCGTCAAACACGGGCTGTCTCTGCTTGCTGACTATTCCACAGACGGACGACAAGGCAATCTCCATGTAATGCTGTCTCGCGTGACGGAAAACGAAGCGGAAAACAAAACGGAGAATCCGCCGAGTGACGGTACGCAAGGCTTCATCCAATGCGTTATTGAGGATAACGGCATCGGGCGGCAAAAATCTCGGGAGATTCATCGGCAGACAAATATGCAGGCAAACAACGAAGAATACCTTTCGCGGGCAACACGCGTGAACGCTGCACGCTTGGAAATCTTGAATCGTTTGAACCTTCAAACACGCAGCGTGGTGTACGAGGATATAACCGACGGCAATGGCAACGCAACTGGTACGCGCGTGACGCTTATCATACCAATAATTTCAACAATCCTCCTCAAAGAATTATCGTAGCGAGGTCTGTATGACGAACGAATCCCCCCAATCATCATCACCCCTGCCATCACCGCTTGGTTCTTCCGAGCGAAAATGCCTTCGTGTGTTGATTGTTGATGATGAAATAAACCAGCGTGTCGCACTTCGTTATACGGTAACCAATGAATGCGATGGGCTGGCAGAGGTTATCGGCGAGGCACACTCGGTCTTGAGCGCAATAGAAGCTATCAAACAGCACGAGCCTGATGTGGTGTTATTAGATATTGAACTGATGGATGGCAGAGGTTTTGCGGTGCTGGATGCCTTTGATGACCCGCCATTTATGGTGATTTTTATCACAAGTTACCGCGAGTTTGGCGCAGATGCGTATGAATACCAGGCAATTGACTATGTGCTCAAACCTGTTGAACCCGAACGATTGACTGAAGCGCTCCGGCGGGCAATGACGGTATCGGATTATGAATCCATGGCAACAATGTTGACGGCGCGAGCAGCATCCGGCAGCAACACCGATAGGATTTTGCTAGCGATTGGAGAACGCTTCAAAATCATTACGTGCGCCGATGTACTCTATGTCTCGTCGCACCGCGAGACATTTGACATTTATTTTACGACTGGCAAAGTCGAGACGATTGCTAGACGAATGTCACAATTTGAACACCAGTTTGCACAAAATGGTTTTGTTCGCATCAATCGCTCCATGCTTGTGAACATGCGGCATGTACAGGAAATCATTCCGAAGCGCCGTTCATGGGTGGTTTGCCTTGACGATGCCTCGACGACACAGCTCGAGGTTACCGAGTCGTACCGCGTTCCGCTGATAGAATATTTTCAAAGGTAAGCAGCATCCACGCCGTCGTCCGATTTCAGAAGTGGGCGACGGCTGAAATGCGAGTTCCTCATGCAGAATAAAAAACGTAATTTTGTGGTGAGCAACTTTTCATCACCTCCGTTTGGAGCATAAACCATGACCGACCAAGAACTCAAAGACCTGATAGGAAGCCTTGCGGTGGACACACAAGCACTCAAAGCCTCGCAAGCGGAAACGGGCAAACAAATCAAAGAATTGCAAGCGGAAACCGACAAACAAATCAAAGAATTAGGCAAGCAAATTGGCGGTTTGGGCAATAAATTTGGCTCCTTTGCCGAAGGATTGCTGATACCAACGGTCAAACGCATTCTCAGTGAAGATTTGGGGTTGGAACAAGTCTCGGAGCGCACCGAACGCAGTCAGATGGTAGATGGCAATCAGATGTATATGGAGGTGGATGTCTTCGGCTATGCCAATGGTACGAACAACACGGCGTGTATAGCCGAAATCAAGAGCCATCTCCGCGAGGACGGCATTGACCAGTTACTGAGACAGCTGCACGATTTCCCCATATTTTTTCGTGACCATGCGGGGAAGCGTTTGTACGGCTTGATTGCAGCGATAGATGCGTCGCGGGAATTGCAAGAACGGGTTTGGCGCGAAGGAATATACCTCGTATTAATGCACAACGACATAGCGGAGTTGACCGTACCGAAGAATTTCACACCAAAAAACTACGGTATTCTCTGAAACCTCTGTCGCCCGTAGCAGTTGCCTGCCGCTGGAGGCAAGTTAGCTGACTTCACGCAAAAAAAAGCGGGCATACTGTCATTCAGTATGCCCGCTTGTGTTGGGAAAGTTACCGCAAAAATCTTATTGCAAAACCCTATTGCTTAACGAACTTCGCCACCGTTCGTTGTACCCCATCGCTGAGTTCAACAAAATACACACCCGCCGAAAATGTACTTAAGTCAAGTTCCTTACGAACAACACCACTCGACGACGCTTCCGATTCCTCACGCAACAGCACAATACCCAATACCGTCCGCACCGTCAGCCGCAGCCTTGCCGGACGAGCGCAGAAGAACTCCACACTCAACTCGGAAGATGTTGGATTCGGGTACACGCGCAGTGTTGACACATCAAGTGCAAGACCTGAAAGACCGTCACGTTGTTGCGCTTGTTGCGCCTCATCCGCTCCGGCATTCTTCGCTGGTGGCGGTCCGGTGTAGCTAAACCCACCCTGACTTGCCGTGCCGCCCGGTGTGGTCACCACCACCGTACCGCTTGCCGCTACCGCCAGCGTTGCCGTTATCTGCGTTGCCGAATTCACCACAAAACCAACCGCAAAACCACCAACACTCACCGCCGTCGTGGTAAAACCCGTACCAGTAAAGTTTGTTCCGGTAATCACCAGCATCGCGCCTTGTCCTGCCGTTGTTGGCGTAAAATTCGTGATGCTCGGTGCTGGAAGCGGCGTAGCCGTAAAACCACCGAACGAAGCCACTCCGCCCGGCGTGGTCACCGTCACCGCTCCCGACACAGCACCTATCGGCACCACAGCCGTTATCTGCGTGGGTGACACAACCACAAAACTTGCCGCCGCCACACCGCCAAAGTTTACCGCCGTCGCCGCGTAACCTGTACCTTTGAAGTTCGTTCCCGCAATGCTAACAGTCGTTCCAATTGTTGCCGTTGCTGGCGTGAACCCCGTAATCGTCGGAACTGGCGGCAAATACGTAAAACCCGCTTTTGCTGCCGCACCGCCCGGTGTGGTCACGCTCACCGAGCCGCTTGCGCCCACCGTGCCGTTGCCCACCACAGCCGTTATCTGCGTTGCCGAAGCCGAAACAATCGTTGCCGCCACACCCACCAAACTCACCGCCGTCGCTCCGTTCAGGTTAGAGCCGGAAATCACAATCGTACTGCCCGCACCAGCACTTGCCGGTGTGAATGAAGCAATAATCGGAGCCGGTAAAAACGTAAACCCTGCCAACGAGGACGTTCCCGCCGCGTTCGTCACGCTCACCGCGCCCGATGCGCCACCAGCAGCCACTTTTGCCGTTATCTGCGTGTCGGAGTTTACCACAAAACTTGCCGCCGCCACAGCGCCGAATTTTACTGCCGTCGTACCCGTAAAACCCGTACCGACAAGCACAACCGACGCATTAACCGCAGCCGTTGCCGGAGCAAAACTTGTAAGAGCCGGAGGCGTAGTAATAAAGGTAAATCCGGCTTTCGAGCCCGCGCCGTTTGGCGTGGTCACACTAACCAAACCGCTTGCGCCCGCACCAATTACCGCCGTGATTTTTGTTGCCGACACCACCGTAAACGATGTTGTTGGTGTGCCGCCAAAATCCACCGCCGACGCAGTAAAGCCCGTACCAGTAAACCCCGTGCCGGTAATCGTTATCGTTGCTCCCACCGCCGCGCTTGTGGGCGTAAACGCCGTAACCGTCGGAGCCGGTGGCAAATACGTAAAGCCCGCCAGCGTACCCGTGCCGAACGGCGTAGTCACGCTGACCGCACCCGTCGCACCAGCGCCAACAACAGCCGTTATCTGCGTATCGGAATCCACCGTAAAGCTCGCTGCTGCCAGAGTTCCAAACTTTATTGCCGTTGCACCGATAAAGCCCGTGCCTGTCAGCACCACGCTTGCGCCTTGTGCGGCGTTTGCGGGCGTGAATACGGCAATAACCGGAGCCGGAACAAATGTGAAGCCCGCAAGCGTGCCCACACCGGAAAGCGTACCAACGCTGACCGCGCCCGTAGCACCGCCCGCAGCCACTTTTGCGGTTATCTGCGTGTCGGAATTAACCACAAAACTCGCCGCTGCCACCGTTCCAAATTTCACCGTCGTTGCACCCGAAAAATCCGTCCCCGTAATCACCACCGTACCGCCCGCACCCGCGCTTGTCGGTGCGAAGCTCGTTACCACTGGCGCGGCGGGGATGAACGTGAAGCCCGCAAGTGTACCCGTGCCGCCCGGCGTGGTCACGCTCACGCTGCCCGTTGTACCGTTAGAGACGATTGCCGTGATTTGTGTGTCGGAATTCACCACAAACGACGCTGCGGTTTTATTGCCGAACTTTACACTGCTTGCGCCTGTAAAATTCAGACCCGTTATCACCACCGCATCACCTGGGCTTGCGCTTGTGGGCGTAAACGCGGTAATCACTGGTTTGGGAGCGATAAAGACAAACCCTGTTTTTGTCACCGTGCCGCCCGGCGTGGTCACGGCGATAGCGCCCGAAGCGCCCGTGCTTGCCGGAATTGCCGTTATCTGTGTGTCGGAATCCACCGTGAAGGATAAGGCTGAAACAACACCAAATTTCACCGCACTTGCGCCCGTAAAGCCCGTCCCGCTTATCACCACCGACGTGCCAGCGGCAGCCGTTGTAGGCGTGAACGCGGTAATCGTTGGAACGGGAGCAAAATTAAAGCCCGCAAGCGTACCCGTGCCGTTTGGCGTAGTAACAGCTACCACGCCAGAAACCGTACCAGCAGCTACTTTTGCCGTTATCTTCGTTGCGGAGTTTACGGTGAACGATGTTGCCGCCACGGTTCCCGTAGCGCCACCGAAGCTCACCGCTGTTGTGGTAAAGCCCGTGCCGCTAAAGCCCGTACCGCTTATCGTCACCGTTCCGCCTGCGCCTTGAAGCGTTGGCGTAAAACTCGTCACCGTCGGAGCCGGAAGGAACACAAAACCCGCCTTTGTACTCGTACCGGTTGGTGTTGTCACCACAACGGAGCCGGAAACCGCTCCCGCCGCAACCGTTGCGGTTATCTGCGTTGCAGAGTTTACAGTGAATGCCGATGCCGCAACGCCACCGATGCTCACGGCACTTGCGCCCAAAAAGTCCGTACCAGTGAGCGTAAGCGTCCAGCCCGCTCCTGCGCTTGTGGGGGTGAAGGTGAGAAGAATTGGCGGTGGCAACATCGTGAAGCCCGCCATCGCTGCTGCACCGCCGGAGGTGGTGACGGACACTGCGCCCGACACCGCGCCGGCGCTAACGACAGCCGTTATCTGCGTTGCGGAGTTTACGATGAACGAAGTCGCCGCAACACCGCCAAAGCTGACAGCGAGTGCGGTAGAGAGGTTTGTTCCCGTTATCACCACTGCCGTACCGACGATTGCCGTCGTAGGCGTGAAGCCCGTAATCGTTGGTGCGGGCGGCGTATAGGTGAAGCCCGCCAAAGAAGCCGTACCACCTATGGTCGTCACCGACACCGCGCCGGTGGCTCCTGCGCCAACGGTTGCGGTGATTTTGGTGGCAGAGTTTACGGTAAAGATTGATGCCGGAATGCCGCCGAAATTGACTGACGAAGCGCCAGTGAAGTTCGTACCGGTAATCACGACCACATCGCCGGTGAGGGCGATTTTCGGGGTGAAGGCGGTAATTTTGGGAGCTGGAGCGCCCGGCAGGAACGTGAAGCCCGCGCGTTGGGTCGTGCCGCCCGGCGTTGTCACCGCAACCGCGCCCGTAGCGCCAGAGCCGACCGTTGCCGTGATTTGTGTGTCGGAGTCAACCACAAAACTCACCGCCGTTCCGCCGAGGCTGACGGCGCTTGCGCCCGTGAAGCCTGTACCTGTGAGTACAACGCTTGCACCAACGCCCGCGCTTGTGGGTGTAAACGAGGAAATCGTTGGTGGAACCGGAGGTGTTGCGGAATACGCAAAGCCCAACAATGATGCTGTGCCTGCGGGATTCGTGACCATAACTGCGCCGTACGCACCTGTGCCCACAATCGCCGTGATTTTTGTGTCCGACACCACCGTAAACGATGCTGCCGAAGCACCGCCAAAACTCACCGTTGTTGTACCCGTAAAGCCCGTGCCATACAGCGTCACGATCGCTCCCGCCAAACCATAAATGGGTGCGAACCCTGTAAGCGTTGGTAACATGGGTAGGATGTAGGTAAATCCGGCAAGGGTGACCGTACCACCTGGGGTAGTTACACTAACCGCGCCACTTGCGCCCGCGCCAACCACTGCCGTTATTTGCGTTGCAGAGTTCACGGTGAATGAAGTTGCTGCCGTGCCACCGAAACTCACTGACGTAGCACCCATGAAGCCCGTACCTGTAATTGTCACCGTTGCGCTTGATGTGGCACTTGTTGGGCTAAATGAACTCAAAACTGGAGCAGGAATAAAGGTAAAACCCGTTCGTGTTGCTGTTCCCGCAGGTGTACTCACACTGACCAAGCCGTTTGCGCCCGCGCCGACAACTGCCGTTATTTGTGTTGCAGAATTTACTGTGAACGATGTTGCTGCAATACCGCCGAAGCTCACTGCTGTAGTTCCCGTAAAGCCCGTGCCAATAATCACAACGCTTGCGCCTTGTGCAGCACTTGTTGGGCTAAAGTTCGTTATCGCAGGAGCAGGAACAAATGTAAAGCCCGCTTGCGTGGCTGTTCCGCCTGGGGTAGTTACGCTAACTGCGCCACTTGCACCTACACCAACGACCGCTGTTATCTGCGTTGCAGAATTTACTGTGAATGAAGTTGCCGCCACGCCGCCGAAGCGCACTGTTGTAGCACCCGTGAAGCCCGTACCTGTAATCACCACGCTTGCACCTTGCCCAACACTTTGGGGAGTAAAGGAAGATACAATGGGAACGGGGACAACTGGTAGTATCGTTACCGTCATCACGGGTGATAGCAATACGCCTTGTGCATTGGAAGCCTGAATAATAAACGAGTATGCTCCAGGAGTTATTGGTTGACCAGTTATCTGTCCTGAGCCTGATTGTAGAATCAAGCCTGGCGGCAAAGTACCGCTCGCAACGCTATAGGTTGGCGCTGGATAGCCATTTGCTACAACCGTGTAATTATATACTGTTCCCACCGTCGTTGTCACTGGTGGCGTTTGTGCCGTAAATACCGTTGGTGCTTGTTGTACCGCTATGGTTGTCGGAGAGCTTGTCACCGAACCACTAGCGTTTGCTGCACGCAAGGTAAATGTGTACACACCAACAGTGGTGGGTGTGCCGGACAACTGTCCCGTTGTTGGGTTCAACACTAATCCTATCGGCAATGTACCACTCGTCACACTGTATGTTGGTGATGGATTTCCGTTTGCGGCGAACGTGTAGCTGTATGCTGCACCTACAGGAGCTGTTACAGGCGGTGTTTGAGCAGTGAATGATAACGGTGGTGTTTGTGCAGATTGTACGACAATGACCATAGGCGTACTGGTCACAGAACCAACGCTGTTCGTTGCTCGTACCGTAAATGTATATGTTCCGGGTGTGGTTGTCACACCTGACAATTGCCCTGTGCTTGGGTGTAATGTCAATCCCGGAGGCACTGTTCCTGCTGCCAGAGCGTACGACGGTGCTGGATACCCATCTGCTTGCACCGTATAATTGTAGCTTGCTCCTACGAAAATATTCGACAATGGTGTTTGTGCCGTAAATCCCGTTGGTGCTTGCCGTACGGTCACCGTTATCGTAGCGCTGGTGATTGAACCTGCACTATTGATAGCCTGAATAGTAAAGACATACATGCCACTCACCGTTGGTTTTCCTGACAATACTCCAGAGGTCGAATCTATGGTGAGACCCACCGGTAACACACCACTTGCGACGGTGTAGTATGGTGCCGGAAATCCGTCTGCTGTAAATGTGTAACTGTAAAGCACACCCACCACAGCATTGTTACTCGGTGTTTGTGCCAGAAACACTGTTGGTGCAATAAAGGAAGTATCAATTTGTATCGAAATTGGATTGCTATCCACTATCCCTTGGGCATTGCTAGCACGTATAATAATGCCATCAAAGGTACCCATTGTGGTTGGTACGCCAGAAAGGGTCCCGGTCTCAGAGTTGAGGATCAATCCGTCGGGTAAGCTGCCACTAATAAGGCTATAGGTTGGCAGCGGATATCCATCAGCGATAAATGTATAACTATATGCTGCACCAAGCGCCCCATGAATCGGTGGAGTTTGTGCGCTAAAGGTCTGAGGAGCTTGTTGCACACCGATTGTTACCGATGCACTTGAGACCGAACCAGCATTGTTCTTTGCTTGTACAACAAACGTATATGCACCACTATTCGTTGGAATACCAGCAAGCAGACCTGTCGTCGAATCAAGTGTTAAGCCCGGTGGCAATGCTCCCGACCCTATCGTATAGGTCGGCACTGGAAATCCGTCTGCTATAAATATGTACGTATTATACGGTATCCATATAATTGCATTGATGTCCGGTGTTTGTGTCGTAATGCCAACGGCGCTTGCTCTACGGTGAGGGTAAGCGGATTACTTATGATTGCCCCAGCAGGGTTTGCTGCTTGGACGCTGAACATATAGCTACCCACTATGGTCGGAGTCCCCGAAAGCACACCCGTTGTCGAATCAAGGGTCATGCCATCGGGCAACGCACCTGTTGCGATTGTATAGGCGGGTGCAGGTGTACCATTCGCCTTAAATATGTACGGTGGATATGCTGTATTTATTCTGCCCAAGACGGACGGTGTCTGTGCCGTAAAAGCATTCGGTGCAATATTAAAACTAAATCCCGCAAGCGTTGCCTTGCCGCCAAACGTTGTCACCGCCACCGAACCAGTTGCTCCCGTAGAAACTACCGCTGTTATCACACTGTCTGCATCTACGGAAAATGATTGTGCCGCCACGCCACCAAACGCTACATTCGCTGCGTCTGTAAAACCTGTCCCTGTTATGATGACAGACTCTCCTTGCGCTGCACTTTGAGGAGTAAACGCACTGACGACCGGAGCAGGAATAAACACAAACCCTGATTGAGTGGCTGTTCCCCCTGTGGTAACAACACTCACCATCCCACTGGCACCAATGCCAACGATTGTTTTAATAACAGTGTCTCCGCTCACCACAAAGGATGAAGCCGCCACATCACCAAACAACACTTGCGTCGTACCCTTAAAATTTGTACCAGTAATAACGACGAGTGTTCCTGCTGTCGCTATGAGCGGTGTTATCTGCGTTATCACAGGTGAAGGGATAACCGTAAACCATGCTTGAGCACCAACGCCATCGGGATTCATCACCTGTACTGTACCAGATACCGCTCCTGCTGGCACGTGTGTCGTTATTTGTGTGTCCGAATCAACCGTAAACGATGTTGCACTGACATTCCCAAAATGAACATCGGTCGCTGTGCTGAAGTTTATACCTTGAATAACAACAATACTATCTACCCCAGCGCTTTGTGGGCTAAGGCTCGTTATAGCTGACGGCAACAAC
The DNA here is from genome assembly GCA_025358765.1 of Candidatus Kapaibacterium sp. Lineage (GTDB taxonomy): Bacteria > Bacteroidota > Ignavibacteria > Kapaibacteriales > UBA4661 > JANYIG01. The sequence goes on along the minus strand of JANYIG010000249.1, from coordinate 3,367 downwards.
AAGCGGAATCCACTCCACAATCCGGTGCCACCGAGGGTGGTTACCGTAATATCACTCGATGTTACTCCAGCAGGAACCGTCACCGTCACTACCGTGTCCGACACAGCAGTGAGGGTCGCCATCGAAGCGAGAACACTACCAAAATGTAGTTGCGTTATGCCTCCACCAAGAGCAGTATAAAAACCTGTTCCCGATATTGTTATGACCGTCCCAGCCGTTGCATTAGCAGGCGAAACGTCTGTGATTGTTGGTGTGGGTAAAAAATGAAACCCATACACCGTGGCGGCACCGCCATTATTGTACACGGTGATGGAATCGCTCCGAACAGCACCCGTTGAATCCAAACCATACTGCAACTGTGGAACATTCACTCTGATATGAGTGAATGAATCCCATGTAAACGTAGCCGGAGCACCTCCAACAGTTACAGAAACACCAGAGTTACTGGTAAAATATCCGCCCGTAATACTCACAACACTGTCAGTACCCGCCTTGGTTGGCGAAAATGCTGTAATGAAGGGGGGCACATCAAGCGTAAACAGTGGTTGGGAATATACCGTAGCACTTGTTGAAGCCGCGTTTTTGAGCACTATTGCCACTGGTTGTACGGTATTGGCATATTGCTGATACTCAAACCGACTGATATCCACCGAATCAATAATTGCGGTAATATGATTAGGGCTATCAATCGTAAATGATGATGCTCGAACACCAGTGCCTACTGATCCAAACCACACTTCTTTGGTTGAGTCTAATCCCGTACCGTTTATGACAACGCTTGTACCCGGCAAACTCTTGATGGGACTAACGCTGGTGATGGTGGTGGGCATGATGTGTTGGATAAATGTAAAATCCTGGTCGCTGTCTGCCATCAACGAATCACGATCGGTGCGTTGTCCGAATGCACGAAACGTTGAATCAATGCTCGGTAGGTATTGGGCTGTTGCCACTAATTGTACCCGCCCTGTGACGCGATTATTATAGTATAGTGACGGCGATAACCCAAGCCGCGCTATAAGCGTTGTTGCTCCCGTCCGTGTAAAACTGGCAACTGGTACGCCACACACAAATATTTGCCGCACGGCACTATAATCTGCCACACCACTTCCTTGAATAATGAGCGAGTCGCCTTCGCTACCGGAAGATGCCGATAGTGTCGCTATTGTCAACGATGGAGCGTTATACCGAAAGATATCTGCTGATTCCTGTTGGGCATTATATAAATGAGCATAACTACTTCTTGTATTAACAGACGTACCCATTAAACTTGAGACCTGATAATCCGGCATGACCACCACTTTTCCATTGGCATCCGGTGGCACCACTAATCGTGCATTGGGGTACGTACTGCTGCCAAGGGGTGCTCCATTTGCCTTTAGTCGAATTCTATTTTCAATGTTATACAAATTGCTCGGTAGTGCCGTGTACCCATCTTGCGTGGTGCCTACTAATGGCGCTAAAACCTCCGAACGAGTGTAACCAATCCGTGCTCGCAGTTGAGTGGGACTATCCACCACCACATCGGCTGCCATGATACCACCAATCCACACGAACAGTTTGTTTGTTAAGGAAAAATCCTTCCCTTGAATGGTCACCGTTGTACCCGCATTCCCCGATTTGGGATAAAAACTCGTTATCGTTGGATCGTGAATATTCATCCCAGGAAACAATTCCTCGGGTACGGAGGGCATAGAAAAGATGTACTTTTGTTCAGGACCACTCATAAGTGGAAGAATATATTCCTTTTTTTGAGGGAGATAGACTACGCTGTCTCGTGCTGGCAAAGTACCGTTGGCAGCCAGACGTATGAGCATTGGCACCGGACTCGATATCTCCTTGCAACGCAAGTTCACGACTATTTGCCCCGAACGGACGGTACCAACGGTGGCATAAATCAACGTGTCACTTTTAACCTCAAATCCTACCACAGGCAGACCACCAATCGTTACGCTTTGAACGCTTGTTTGTAATGAATCTGACGTGTTCAGAAAACTATGCCCCGAATGACTGCCATAAATTGCTACTTGTGCTCCTGTTACACCACTCATGATGTATTGCCCTTGGGTATTTTTATAATAGAGCAAATTGTGTGTGGGGGTAAACCGTATCGGCGGACCATGATAGCTGGTGTCCTTTGTGCGCTCTTGCTGCAATACCTGCCACATCTTTTCATATCGGTCTTCGGGTGTAGAGCTGCTATCAACAATGTCAACATCGCGGGTGGTTACAATCGTATCACGCTCGCGCTCCAACACCAAACCTGCTTTTCCATACACCGTGTTTCCAAAACCCGTCCAATACAAGAGTTTAGGGAGAGTGGCTTGAATCACCCGTGGATTGCCGCCGACGGTGGTAAACGATTGTGCTAACGCATTGCCCACAAACACCGCTAATATCCGTTTGTACGGAACGTTTGCTGCAAGCTGGAACGTTACCACCGACCCTATTACTGAACCGTTTATCGGGTTGCCGTCGTCCGAGGGTGTCACACGCGTGAGATCATTGGTCTTGAGCGTGGTTGCCGTCATCTTCCACGGTATAGCAAAAAATGCGTCACTATTCAACGTAGCCCCTGCATACCGCTTCGGGACGACGTTCAGAGGATACCTGTTTTGTACCCAGAAATAATCTTGCTGTTGCGCCTCTGCCAATAGCGGCATAAGGAGCCCAACTATACCTATCATCAAACGAAGGAAACGGTTCATAACGATGCTCTAAAAATGGTTGAAATGTTTTGCTTGTTGTTCTGGTGTTTTTGTTTGTTTTTTGTTATCGTGCAGGCACGTATTTATTAGACTTCTTTCAAAAGTACCCTCACCCCAACCCTCTCCCACTGGGAGAGGGTGCTTGGAGCGAAGCGCAAAGCGGGTGAGGGATTCTTCAACATTGATTTTTGAAAGAAGTCTATTGTGCTAAACAAGAGCCATTGCATCACCCATATCTCTTTAGCGTGAGGGCTTAATAAAATACTCTTTTACTTTATCGAAATATTCGACATTAGCTGTTCCTTCCGTAGTACCATGAGACGTTATCACCACATAATGCTGAGTGAGAACATTGTAGTGTACCTCCGCATGAATTGGTCTCTTAAAAGGGAATGGTGATAGTAGTAGGCTAACCGCTCCGTCAATGATAAATATTGGGTTTCTATCGTCGTTGCTAATATTAGCGATACTCCAACTATCTATTAAATAGCCAAGATTGAGGGTGGTACCATATAAATTGATACCATGATAAATTGATACATGGCATTTAGTAATTATATGACTATAACGACTGTCGCTTTCCGAACAATTGCAATAGCAATATTTTCCTGTTGAAGAGTCTTGCCACACTGCAATAGACATTTCAACAGATGATTTGAATA